>NZ_JAMXAZ010000037.1:0-16573 GCF_024718525.1 Levilactobacillus yiduensis | reverse complement strand
TAAGCAAGATCAAAAGCCGTCAGTTTTTGAAAAACATGAAAACTGACGACTTTTTTGAAAGGTATGAATAATTCAGGCTAATTATTAATCAGCAATTGACAAAACGAATAAACTCGTTTAAGATGTGAAAGTGTTTGTAAGGAGGAGTCCGTGATGGATAAGGTGCAAATGACACTGGAGGCCGCTCGGCACAATGCCGGGTACTCACAAAAGGAAGCTGCGGCTTGCTTAGGTATCCATTACCAAACGCTGGCTGCTTGGGAACGGGATAGTTCGAACCTTGGAATTCAAACGATCGAGCGTTTATCGGCGCTCTATCAGGTCCCACAGAACTATCTCTTTTTTGGTAAGAAGAGTGATTTTATCCACGCTTTGCGTCAGCGCGCGGCTAAAGGATAAGTGAATAATTGCTTGGACCATTGGGAGGAGTCATGACTAATTCCATTTGGAATTGGGCTGCTAACGTCGCGAGGGATATTCCCTGGCGATTTTTTTGCGCCCGTAAACTGTTGGATTCGATGATTATTTTGTGGTAACGTTACTGACCTTACCAACCACCTGCCGATAGTCGTACGACGTTGAAAAGGTTGCGGTCAAAAAAGATATGAATGGTGAATCTATTCGTTGTGCGTTAGCTTACCAGCTTCATTTGATGGGGTCAAGGCAAATGCAACTGGGGGATTGTTTTGGAAAACAGGTCACTTTCAGGATAGGTACTGACGTGACCTGTGCGAATGAACATAACTAGGATAAACGTGATTACTCATGAACTTTTCAATACAACGATTATTGACAACGAATTCTAGTGTGGGTAAACTAAAGAAGCTGTGTCAGCTACCGCCATCGGAAACGACTGGCGGCTGCGCACAAATTGGCCTCGTTAGAAGCCGGTAGGGGATGGATTGTTATGAAGAAAAGTATTGTTGGTCTATTAGTTTTGGGTGGGTTAATCGGTGGTGGATTGGTCCCCCAGACAGCGCAGGCTGCCAAGAGTTATCGCATGAATTGGATGCACGCACGGGCGTGGAATCCGTGTAAGTTCCGCAAGTCTGGCTACAAGCACTATGCCTATACGCTACATAAAGTTAAGCATCATCGTTATCGGTTGAAACGCGCATTTCGGTTGGGGACCAAAAAGAATCGCGTGTTTTATCAGGTTAAAGCCACTTCACTAGGCAATAAGCGGCCTGTTGAGTATACTTATGTGACTGACAAGGGGAAGGGCGTCTGGGTGAATACCAAGTATTTAACTTACAGTCGACCGAAGAAGACAACTAAGACCCGCACTACAAGCAATTCGCAAGCAACACAGGGATCTACGACAGGTACCACAGCGACGACCACAACCGTAACGACTGGTAAAGAAAGTCAGTCAAGTAAATCGAGTACAACGCAACCGACTGCGAAGACAAGCGGTAAATTTTACATCAAGGACAACAAGCATATTTCTTGGCAGGAATGGTTGAGTTTGCCAAGTCTAAGCGGTGAAGTCAAAGGGCTCACGTTCTATCACGTTGACGACGTGCCTTATGATGAAGACGGCTTCCCGTACGTGACACAGAATATGTTCTCGTCGCCGTTGCAAGCGCGGATGATGAAAAATGAATTTACTTCGGCAACTTACAGCGCCATCACCGATAAGTGGGACACCTATTATGTCAGTGACAAGCATGCCTTATTCTGCCCGACCAATACAGAAGTGGGTCAGGCCATTCGTGATAAGATGCCAGATTAAGCTGTCGCGAGGCGAGGACTAAGAGGCAATTTGAGATGAAATCGACTGGATAATGTGATCCGGTCGATTTTTTTGAAAAAAATTTTAAAATAAAAATGAGGGCATTTAACGTCTTCCCCATGAACGACCGAATTTCACAAGAATTTTTGAAAACGCTATCACGACGGGCTTCGATTAAGTAAAACGATTAACCCGACAAGTGAAATTTTTTAAGCCACCCCCTGCACGTTCGTTCATGATTTTGAACAGCGGTTCAATCCGGGGGTTTACAAATGTGCAGCTATCCGGTATGCTATTGATGATAAATGAAAGGGGTTTCATATAATGACATTAACCAAAGCACAAGTCGCAAAATACATTGACCACACGAACTTAAAAGCTGATGCTACCGAGGCCAGCATTAAACAAACCTGTGACGAAGCAAAGCAATTTGATACCGCTTCCGTCTGCGTAAACTCTTACTGGATTCCATTCGTTGCTGAACAACTGAAGGACAGCGATGTCAATCCTATCGCCGTTGTCGGCTTCCCACTAGGGGCCATGGCCACGGATAGCGAAGTCTTCGAAGCCAACAAGGCCATCGATGACGGCGCAGAAGAAATTGACATGGTCATCAACATTGGCGAATTAAAGTCTGGTAACAATGATGTTGTTACAGCTGACATCAAGGCTTTGGCTGATGCCGTTCACGCCAAGGGTAAGATCTTGAAGGTTATCTTGGAAACCTGCCTGTTGACCAAGGACGAAATCGTCTTGGGTTGCCAGTTAAGCGAAAAGGCCGGCGCTGACTTCGTTAAGACGTCCACTGGGTTCTCCACTGCCGGTGCCAAGGTCGATGACGTGAAGTTGATGCGTGAGACCGTTGGCGACCGTTTAGGCGTTAAAGCTTCCGGTGGTGTTCACAGCTGGGATGAAGCCTTAGAAATGATCGATGCCGGCGCCAGTCGTTTGGGTGTCAGCGCCACGGTTGCGATTCTGACCGGTGCCGATGCAGGCGACAAAGCAGGTTACTAGACTTAAATTTTTGAAAGCGGGTATGTAGGTATGAAGTTCAAACGCATTTTTGGTTTAGTTATGGATTCCGTTGGTACCGGGGCCGCTCCCGATGCCGCTAAGTACGACGATGAAGGTTCAGACACGTTAGGTCACGTCGGCCAACACTTCGCTGGCAAGCTGGCCTTACCGAACTTGGCTAAGATTGGGTTGTCCAACCTGCGCGACACGCCAATCGAAGGTGTGCCCGTCGCTGATGATCCCCACGCTTACTACGGTAAGATGCGCGAAATCTCAGCGGGTAAGGATTCCATGGATGGTCACTGGGAAATGATGGGCCTGCCTGTTCGCAAGGCCTTGAGCACCTTCCCCAATGGCTTCCCGGCGGACATCATCGACAAGTTGGAGAAGTTCTCTGGACGTAAGGTCATTGGGAATCGGCCTGAATCCGGGACCAAGATCATTGCTGAATTAGGGGAACAACAGATGGCTAAGGGCGACCTGATCGTCTACACCTCTGGTGACTCCGTCTTGCAAATCGCAGCTCATGAAGACGTGATTCCTTTGGCTGAGCTCTACAAGATTTGTGAGTACGCGCGTTCTCTGGTCAACGGCCCAGAATACTTAGTCGGCCGGATCATTGCTCGGCCATACGTCGGACCCGATGCCCAACACTTTACGCGGACCGCTAACCGGCGGGACTTCACGTTGGAACCAACTGACGAGACTGACCTGGATCGTTTGCAAAAGGCTGGCGTTCACGTGGTCGCTGTTGGGAAGACCAACGATATCTTCTCCGGTCACGGGATCGACGAAGGCTACCACAACGAAAGCAACATGGACGGGATGGACCACGTCGATCACGTCATGGCCGAAGACTTTACCGGCTTTTGCTTCATTAACTTAGTTGATTTCGATGCCATGTATGGTCACCGGCGGAACCCCGAAGGCTTCGGTCAAGCCCTGATGGACTTTGACAAACGCCTGGGGACTGTCTTAGACAACATGCATGACGATGACCTGTTGATGATCACCGCTGACCACGGGAATGACCCAACCTTCAAGGGCTCCGATCACACCCGTGAACAAGTGCCATTGCTGGCCTACTCCCCAAGCTTCAAGCAGGGTGGGAGCTTAGGTGTTCGGTCACCATTTGCTGACTTTGGGGCAACTGTTCTCGATAACTTTGGCGTGGCTGGTAACGGTGAAGGCCACAGTTTCTTAGCAGACTTGAAATAGTGAACAACCATTTTAGGAGGAACTAATCATGAGTAACCATATTGAAGCGAAAAAAGGCGACATTGCTGATACTGTCTTAATGCCAGGTGACCCATTACGGGCAAAGTACATTGCTGAAACCTTCTTAGAAAACCCAGTTTGCTACAACAAGGTCCGGAACTGCTTCGGCTATACCGGGACTTACAAGGGCAAGCGCATTTCCGTTCAAGGAACGGGGATGGGGATTCCTTCAATTTCCATTTACGCTAACGAACTGATCCGCGACTACGGTGTAAAGACCTTGTTCCGGGTAGGGACGTCTGGTGGGATGAGCCCAGATGTTCACGTGCGTGACGTGGTGTTGGCCCAAGCGGCAACGACCGATTCATCCATCATCCAAAACACGTTTGGCCCTGGTATCTACTATGCGGCAATCAGTGACTTTGGGTTGCTGGATACGGCTTACCACGTGGCCCAAGACCTGAAGATCCCCGTACGGGTCGGCAACGTCTTGGCCGAAGACCGGTTCTACAACGACGAAATGGACCGGCAAAAGCTGGTTGATTACGGTGTGATTGCCACTGAAATGGAATCAACGGCCCTGTTCTTATTGGCTGCGAAGTACCACGTTCGGGCATTATCCGTCCTGACCATCAGTAACCACTTGATTACCGGTGAATCCACGACGCCTGAGGAACGGGAAAAGTCCTTCAATGACATGATCAAGGTTGCTTTAGACACAGCCGTTAAAGGTTAAAGCTAACGGGTGCGGACACGGTGTCGCACCCGTTTATGATTAAAATAAATGATGAGGAGGAAACGGGATGACAGAGACGACGGAACAGCGATTGGCGCAAGGGTTGACCGTTGCGAAGATGTACTACCAAGCTGACCAGAGTCAAAGCCAGATTGCCCAACAGCTGGGAATTTCCCGGCCGACGGTTTCCCGGCTTCTCCAGTTTGCTCGTGAACAAGGATTGGTACGGATTCAGATCGTGGACCCCGTGCAGGACGTTCAGACGCTGGAACAGGCGTTAGCGGCGGCCTATCACGTCGAGGTGCACGTGGTACCGACACAGTTGACCGCCAACACGGAATTGTTGACTACCGTTGGGTCGTACGCGGCCCGCTATCTTGAAGACATCGTGCAGGAACACGACGTTATCGGGATCGGTTGGGGGAAAACGATTTATGCGATTGGGTCGAACTTGGCGCCGGATACTTTGACCGGCGTTGAGGTGATTCAGCTGAAAGGGAGCGTGAGTTATTCCACGGAGCACACGTACGCTTATGAAAGCATTGACGCCTTTGCCAACGCTTTTCACGCCGTGCCCCAGTACTTACCGTTGCCGGTTATCTTCGACCACCAACAAACTAAGGAATTGGTGGAGAAGGAACGGCACATTCAGTACCTCCTCGAGCTGGGCGAAAAGGCCAATATCGCCATTTACTCGGTCGGCACCGTCCGCAATAATGCGTTAGTCTTTCAGTTGGGTTACCTGCGTGAACCGGAAAAGGCCGCGCTTCAAGCCCATGCAGTGGGGGATATCTTCTCTCGCTATATTGATGAAAATGGTGAAATCGTCAATCCGCAGCTGAATGAACGGACCATCGGTATTAATTTAGATAGCTTAAAGCAAAAGGAACATTCGATTCTGGTGGCAGCGGGCGATGCGAAAGTGCCCGCCGTCAAGGCTGCCTTGTTAGGTGGCTACCCGAATTGCCTCATCATCGATCAACACGCAGCAGCACAACTACTTAAAGCGTCACCCAATGCGGTGGCCAATTAGAAATGGAGTGGCTGAAACATGAGAATGGTAGACATTATTGATAAGAAACGTAACGGTGGCGAACTGACGAAAGAAGAAATCCAAACCTTCGTTGACGGCGTCGTTTCCGGTGAGATTCCAGATTACCAAACCAGTGCCTTCTTAATGGCAACGTACTTCAACGACATGACGGATGCTGAACGGTCAGAACTGACCATGGCCATGATGAAGTCCGGGGACCATTTGGACTTATCTGGGATTCCTGGCGTTAAAGTCGACAAACACTCGACCGGTGGTGTCGGGGACAAGACCAGTATTCCGTTGGCCCCAATCGTGGCCGCACTGGGCATTCCCGTCCCGATGATCTCTGGTCGGGGACTCGGACACACGGGTGGCACCTTGGATAAATTGGAAGCGATTCCAGGCTACCAAGTTGAAATCAGTGAAGATGACTTCAAGAAACAAGTGAAGAACGAAGGATTGGCCATCGTCGGGGCAACCGGGAACATTGCACCAGCCGACAAGAAGATCTACGCCCTGCGTGACGTGACTGACACGGTGGACTCCATTCCATTGATTGCCAGCTCCATCATGAGCAAGAAGATTGCTTCCGGGACGGACGCCTTGGTTATCGACGTCAAGACCGGTGCCGGGGCCTTCATGAAGACGCTTGACGACTCACGTGAACTGGCCAAAGCCTTGGTTGGTATCGGTAAAGGGGTCGGCATGAACTGCATGGCCATCATTTCCGACATGAATCAACCACTGGGGAACGCCATTGGGAACGCCTTGGAAATCAAGGAATCCATCGACCTCTTGAAGGGCCAAGCACCCGCTGACATTACGGACTTAGTCTTGACCTTAGGTTCTCACATGGTCGTGATGTCCGGTAAGGCTGACGACTTGAAGACGGCTCGGGCCATGTGTGAAAAGACCATTGAAGACGGCTCAGCACTGAAGAAGTTCGGCGACATGATTGCGGCTCAAGGCGGCGACAGAAGTGTCATCGACCATCCAGAAATCATGCCACAAGCCAAGTACAAGATTGCGCTGCCAGCTAAGACTGACGGGGTCGTTAGCAAGGTCGAAGCCGATGAAATGGGTATCGCCGGGATGTTACTCGGTGGTGGCCGGCAAAAGGCTGACGACAAGCTCGATTACGCGGTTGGTATCATGATGAACAAGAAGGTGGGCGACACGGTCAAGGTCGGCGACACCTTACTGACCATCTACAGTAACCGCGAAGACGTGGATGACATCAAGAAGATGCTGTATGACAACATCGACATTAGCGATTCAGCAGAACCAATCACGCTGATTCACGAAACCGTGCGGTAATTCACAGCACACGCTTCATCTCCTAAAAAGACCAGTCGGCATTGCGCCCGGCTGGTCTTTTTTTCCTCGCTGGCCGCCTACCGTTCCTCGCATGGCCTACGGCTGTCAGGGGTTCCGCCTGCTATGGCGAACGCTTCCAGCCAAGGGGCGGGCTTCCAGCTCGCTTCGAAGCCACGCCAAGTTCGCGTGTCTCCAAAGTCGCCGCACGCAGTAACCTGGCAAAGAACGCCAGCTAACTGCGTCGACACAGCTGGCTACACCCCTGACCTCCTCCGGCCGTGTTTCAACCGTCACAGCAAGCTGCCTGCTTATCTGACAGTCAGAACAAATCTGCCGGGTGACCATGAGTCTAGCCGAGAGTGGCGCGAATCTAGGCTCAGCCGGGGAATTTGTCAGTGGTCTTTACTGACAAATTGGTGACTTTGAGACGGTGGGCTTCCGGCTCAAAGCAAGGCCTGAGACCGCTCCATCAGGCTCAGGCCGTCCTCCCCCAGCGTTCCAGCCTAGAATTCGCAGAACGGTAGGCGGTCAGTAAGCGCATGTGGATAAGACGGTCGCTGAATTTTTTTGAAAAAAGTGACTGAATATGAGTGACAGGGCGGCTAATATTGTTTACACTTTAGGTTAACTAAAGATTGGAAGCGAGTCGGTCGGATTGTGGCCGGGAATGCCCAGTGCTAGTCGACTGACGACCTTTAGCGTTTGTCACACTCATCTTGACAGTTAGGGGATGTTACCGTCATGCTGGACAACTTATTAGCAGTTATTCGTGCGGAAAATCTTTCGGAACAGCTTTATCACAGCTTAGTTGGCTTGGAAATTGAGGAGCAGCGGATCGACCAGCACGGCCGGTTGAGTCGGCGCCCACATCCTAGTCAACTGGGGTCACGCACCTTTCATCCGTACTTACAAACGGATTTTACGGAGAGTCAATTGGAAGTCATCACGGATCCCAACCCCAATATCGGCGGGACTTTGGACCAATTGGATACCTTACAAACGGTGGCGTACCGGTCGCTGGAAGGCGACGACCGCATTTGGCCGTTGAGTATGCCGCCAGTCATGGATGCCACGGACCTGAAATTCATTGCTGAGCACTTTGACCGCCCAGCGATTCGGCCGTACCGTGAATATTTAATCAAGAAATATGGCTTGCAGCACGGGTGCCTGACCGGGGTGCATGTCAATTACAGCTTACCGGATCCGGTCGTGCATCGGCTCTACAGTCACTATGACCAGGAGTTTCCGACGTTGGTGGCGTTCAAGAACGCGCTGTACTTTCGCATCGCACAGAACTTTATTCGCTACCAGTGGCTACTGACCTATTTGTTTGGGGCTAGTCCGATTGCGGAAAAGGGGTTCTTTGAGCCGTTGCCTAAGGAACTTCAGCAGCCCGTTCGTAGCATTCGGAACAGTCGCTTCGGCTTTGTTAATTTTGACCAGGAGCAGGTGACCTACACCTCGTTAGCGGCCCATTTGAGCCAGCTCCAGCACTTTATCGATGATGGGACCTACTTCTCGGCGCACGAGTTTTACGGCCCCGTACGGCTTAAAGGACAGGCTAATGCCCACGACTTCCAGACCGGGGGCATCCGCTACCTGGAATTGCGGGATTTTGACAACACGCCGTTCACGCCCAACGGGGTCAGCCGGCACATGCTGTATTTTCTGAAGATCTTCATGTTGTACCTGTTGACGCAGCCAGTACCGGCCGATTTGGCCACTGAACTAGCGGCGGCACGGGCCAAAAACCGGGCCGTCGCGTTGGAAAATCCGCTGGCACCGACGCAGTATCAGGCGGAGGGCATCCGTATTTTCGCTGAAATGCGGGCTATGGCAAATGCGTTGGCCACGCACACGGAACAGTGGGAAATCATTGATGACTTGGAAGAAGTGCTGATGCATCCGGAACTGACTCCAGCGGCGAAGTTACTGGACCACGTGGATCAGGGCAGTCTGATGAAATTCGGTCAGGCCGTTGCCCGTAAATGGTATCACGACCGCATCAGCGCTCCGGCACTCTTGCCGCAGCTCGCGCAGTTGAGCGACCAGGCGCAGCGGTTCATCCTAACCGCGCTGCAAGCCGGCGTGCAGTTCTACCAGGTGCGTGATGAAAATGGCGCTGACCTGTTGATGTTCACCTTTGATGGCGTGACCCAGGTGCTGGAGGACCGCGAAACGCACGTGGCAGATCCCAATGTGCGTCTGCACCAGCTGTTTCCAGACCTCCCACCGCTGCCGACACCGCTACATTACTAAGTAAACCGGGTTGTGTCTCTGGAAGCGTCGTTAATCTAAAAAAACTTAACTGATTAAAAAATCCTCTTGCTTGGCATCGGCCGAACAAGGGGATTTTGTGGTTGAAAATTTAGGTTAACTGCTTATTCCACGGTTGGGTGGTGTTGGTGCCAATAGTAGACTGGCAAGCCAATCAGGGTCAATGCCAGGCCAGTCACGGCCAAGCCCGTTTCGGTGACCAGGGTGGTGATCAGAATGAAGAGGCCACCGAGTAGCGCAATCAGTGGAATCACAGGGAAACCAGGGACACGGTAAGGCCGCGCCAATTCGGGTTCTGTCCGCCGGAGTTTGAACACGGCAATGAAAATCAGACAGTTAAAGCACCACATGACAAAGACCAGCATGTCTGTTAGCAGGTCAAAGCTACCCATCAACATCATGATGAGCGCGATGATAAACTGAACAGTTCCCGCAAAGTAGGGGACGTAGGTCCGCCGAGACAACCGCCGGAAGTATTTGGAAAATGGCAGACTGTCTTCAGCGGCCATAGCGAAGGGCACCCGCATCCCAGTCAGCGTGTAACCGTTGATGGCCCCGTAGACGGAGATGAGGATGCCGATGGTGACCAATTTCCCGCCGAATTGACCGAATAACTTCATGGACGCATCGGCCGCAGCGTTTTGGTTCCCCGCAATCAGGTCGATGGGCAGGGTCTTCAAAAAGACCAGGTTGACCAACGTGTAGATGACGGTGATGCCCGCCAGACCAATGACGATGGCGCGGGGCAGGTCACGTTCGGGATGCTTCATTTCGCCGGCAATGTTACCAATGCTGATCCAGCCGTCATACGCGAACATGGTCGCCAGCAGGCTAGAACTAAAGGCACTGCCCCAGTTGAGGTGGTCGCCGGTCGTAATGGGCCACCACTGAATAGGATCGTTGGCCGGGGCAAATAAGCCGATACCGACAATGACCACGATGGGAATCAATTTAAAGACTAATGCTAGCGACTGCACAGTCCCACCAACCTTGGCCCCTAAAAAGTTTAGGCCAGTGATACTGAGACCACAGATGACGGCGACGGGCAATTGCCAACTGCTGTCTAGGTGAAACAGGGCGACCCACTGCGTCCCAAAAATAATCGACAAGGCCGCAATGTTTGCGGGATAGTAGACCAGCAGCTGGGCCCAACCCATCAAGAATCCCACGGGCTTGCCATAAGCGTACTCCAGGTACCGCATCGCGCCCCCAGTTCGGGGAATCGCTGCGGCCAGCTCTGCACTGGTCAAGCCAGCACAGATGGTCAATACGCCACCTAAAATCCAGGCAACTAGCGTCATGTTGGCCGAATGGTTAGCGGCCACGACACTAGCGGTCTTAAAGAACACCCCGCCACCGATCACGGTTCCCATGACGGTTGCCAGGGCGGTAAACGTGCCGATTTCTCGGCGTAACTCCTTTGCCAAACTCTTGACGCCTCTCTTCTCTCAAATGACTGATTTAATCATTATAGCACTGATTTTCTGGTGGTGTTGGTGGGGAGCATGAAATTTTCCTGAGAATTAGATTGGGTACAACTTAATCGGCAAGGTGCGTGTTAATTGTGGCAATCAGTTGTTGTGGAAGGCCAGAGGGGCAATCAAGCGGTTGAGCAAGATTATACGACAACTGGGCTAGTAGATGGCGTTATAGGCGATGTAGTCTCGAGGACAACGATCACCGAAGCCGAGAGTTCGCCAAAAAAATCCGCCACCCAGTACTGGGCAGCGGATCAGATGATGCTCGAATTAATTGTCAGAAAAATTCTAGTGGAATGCCATGTTCAACAGCAGAACAATCAGGATACCCACGATGGAAATCACAGTTTCCAGCACGGTCCAGATGCTCAGCGTTTGCTTAACCGTCAAATCGAAGTATTCCCGGAACATCCAGAAACCAGCATCGTTCACGTGAGAAGCGGCTAAGGAACCAGCACCAATGGCCAGAACCATCAAGGCAGGGTCAACACCGGATTGTGCCATCAGTGGGGCAACGATCCCGGCAGCGGTCAAAGCAGAAACCGTAGCGGAACCTAAAGCGACACGGAGGACAACGGCGACTAACCAACCTAAGATCAGTGGGGACATGTTGGAATCGATAAAGAGCTTGGCAACTTCTTTACCAACACCACCGTCGATGAGGACTTGTTTGAAGGCCCCACCACCACCGATAACTAACAGCAGCATGGCGATTGACTTAACGGCATTTTCCAAGGTAGCCATGATGTCAGCGGTCTTACGTTTCCGACCCCAACCCATGGTAAACATGGCAACCATCAGAGAAATTAACATGGCGATGGCTGGGTCACCAATCAGGGCCACGATTTGGTCCAACATGGTGGCGTTCTTGGTAGGGGTGGCCCCACCGTCGACCGTCATCTTGTAGATGGTCGTGATGGCCATCAAGATAACGGGGAAGAGGGAAGTTAAGACGGATAAGCCAAAGCTAGGTGCTTCGGAAGGCTTGAAGGTCTTGACTTCACCCAGGGAAGACAGGTTCCCTTTTTGTTGAAAGGCAGTTGGTGCAAATTTTTGCGCTAACTTCGTAAACAGAGGTCCGGCAACGATTGCGGCTGGAATAGCAACAACTAAACCGAACAAGAGGACCTTACCATCATTGGCGCCCAAGACTTGCGCAATCGCAACTGGTGCCGGGTGAGGAGGTAAGAACCCGTGGGTAACGGACAAAGCGGCTGCCATGGAAATCCCTAAGTACAGGATCGGCACATCAGCTTCAACGGCGATGGCAAAGACGATAGGAATTAACAGAACCATTCCGACTTCGAAGAATAACGCGATCCCAAGAATAAAGGAAGCAAGCATAATAGCTAATTGAAGGCGTTTCTTACCGAATTTGTCGATCAGTGTCGTGGCAATCACATAAGCCCCACCGGCGTCGGCAACTAACCGACCCAGCATTGCCCCGAAACCAAAGACCAGAGACAGTTCACCAAGTTGGCTCCCAATCCCAGACTCGATAGTCGTGGCGATTGTCGTGAGGTTCATGCCTAACAGGATGGCTGTTAGGACAGAAGTTAAAATCAGGGAGACAAAGGTATTGATCTTGAAACGAATAATGAGGACCAATAAGAAGATGACCCCGATAAGCAAAGCTAGTAGTTCCATTGGAAGTAAGCCCTTTCATATATTGAATTTTGAAAAGCCAACGTGAAAGCGTTGGCTTCTCAATACTTTGTACACACATTGTACTAGACTCTGTGCGATTTGTATACAATTTACTTGCGAAAAATTAGTTTTTTTATTTAGTTTCTGAAAAACTAAACCGGCAAACTTATTTTTACTTTTTGGCGTGGACGTGAGTCCGTTGATACTCAGCGATGTTCTTGTATTCTGATTGCAATTGCCGACTAAGGCGAATGTAGATCGGAACCAAGGACCGGTAAGCATCGTAGGTCTCTGGGTTTGGATGGTGGACGTTGGCGACACCGATGAAGTTCTTCACAACGGAGAGATCATCGATCAGGCCTAACGCGTACATCCCCAGCGTTGCGGCACCCAGGGCAGTTCCTTCAGGACTTTCTGGAATCGTGACATCTTGTTCAAAGATATCCGCCAACATTTGGCGCCAGAGTTCTGAACGGGCGAAACCACCAGTTGCTTGAATGCTAGTTGGCTTGCCAACGACTTCTTCAAGTGCCAGCATCACGGTGTACAGGTTGTAGACAATCCCTTCAAGGGCAGCCCGTACCATGTGGGCCCGTGAGTGTGTCCGCGTCAGACCGAAGAATGAACCACGGGCATTGGCGTCCCAGATAGGGGCCCGTTCGCCACCTAAGAATGGGTGGAAGATCAGGCCATCAGAACCGGCAGGCACCTTAGCAGCAATCTCAGTTAAGAGGTCGTAAGAATCGACGCCCATTTGTTCAGCGGTCAGCTTTTCAGGTGCGAAGAGTTGATCACGAACCCAACGGAAGACGATCCCACCGTTGTTGACAGGGCCGCCGACAACCCAGTGGTCTTTGGACAGGTAGTAACAGAAGACCCGACCCTTAGGATCGATCTTCGGCTTATCTGTCACGACCCGGACGGCACCGGAAGTCCCGATAGTCACAGCGACAACGCCAGGCTTAATGGCGTTAACCCCTAAGTTGGCGAGGGGACCATCGGAAGCACCCATGATAAAGGGAGTTTGTGGGTCCATACCAATCACACCAGCGTAATCCGCGTTCATGCCAGTGATTTGGTCAGTTGTGTCGACCAATTTAGGTAATTGGTCACGGGTGATCCCGGCAACTTCTAAGGCTTGGTCGTCCCAGTCCATCTTAAAGATGTTGAACAGACCAGTGGCGTTGGCAATGGAGTAGTCTTCTTGGAGTACACCGAACAGACGGTATAAAACGTATTCCTTGATTCCGACGAACCAGCGTGCCTGTTTGAATAAGTCAGGTTGGTCATTGCGTAACCAGATTAATTTGCTAAGTGGGGTCATTGGGTGAATTGGTGTCCCGGTCTTTTCGTAAAGTTGCTTACCCACGCCGTTCTCACGTAATTCATCCGCGTACTTCACCGCACGGTTATCAGCCCAAGTAATTGCTCGAGTCAGCGGTTTGTGGTCTTCATCTAACAGAATCAGACTGTGCATCGCAGCTGAGAAGGAGACACCTTGAATCTTGCCATTCTTCAAATCTGCTTTGCGCATTACCGTGGTTAACCCATCGATCATTGCGGAGAAAATCTCATCTGGATCTTCTTCAGCCATGTCGGGCACATCTTGATAGAGGGGATAAAGGTTGTTTGAATAGCCTTGCATCTGACCCGCAGTATCATAAAGTACGGTCTTGACACTGGTAGTACCAATATCGACCCCAATCATGTAGTCCATAGAGCTCTTCCTTTCGTGTCGCTAATTAGAAATTATTATTTGCCAGCCTTGTCCATTGCGTGGCCACCAAAACCGTTACGTAAAGCAGAAACCACTTTACCAGTGAAGGTGTCATCTTGCATTGAACGGTAACGCATCATTAAGGCTAAGGCGATAACTGGCGTTGGTACGTGGCTGTCCAAACCTTCTTGAACAGTCCATTGACCTTCACCAGAAGCATGCATACGGCCAGCGATCTTTTCAAGTTCAGGATCCTTGGCAAATTGTTCTTCAGCCAATTCCATGAGCCAGCCCCGGATAACAGAACCGTGGCTCCAAACCTTGGCAACGGCTTCGTTATCGTAGTCGAAGTCAGAAGCTTCAAGCACTTCAAACCCTTCGGCGATGGCTTGCATTTCACCATATTCGATACCGTTGTGGACCATCTTCAAGTAGTGACCTGAAGCGGCACGGCCGGTGTAAAGGTAACCGTCTTTTTCAGAAATGTCTTCGTATAATGGACGAAGCGTTTCGAAGGCTTCCTTGTTGTCCCCACCGATCATGAAGTTACCGTGTGAACGTGCACCTTCCATACCACCTGAAGTCCCACAGTCAAAGAAGTCGATGCCCTTGGCTTTTAAGATTTCATTGTGACGAAGAGAATCCTTGTAGTAAGAGTTCCCACCATCGATTAAGATGTCGCCCTTGCCGAGCAACGTGCTTAATGATTCAATCGTGGAGTCGGTTGGCTTGCCGGCTGGAACCATAACCCAAACAATCTTAGGTGAAGGTAACTTAGCAACCATATCTTCTAAGCTATCGGCGCCTTCAGCACCTGCAGCAACTGCCTTGTCAACAAAATCTTTGTTTAAATCGTAACCAACGATCTCGTGGTTGTGATCCATAGCGTTTTCTGCGAGGCTAAGACCCATCTTACCTAAACCAATTAATCCGAGTTTCATGAAATTAATCTCCTTTGCATGATGCGAAATTTTTCTGACAACGCTATTATATGTAAAAAAGTTTCACTTTTCAAGGCTTTTGATGTAAAATGTTTACAAAAAGTTATGCAGCACAGCAAAAAGCTACTAGGAAGGGGGGCGGCAACCATCGCCCGTTCAACGATTGGTAAGATTCGCGGGACTTATGATCAACTGTCCCGAACAGAGAAAAAAGTTGCCCAGCTCGCTTTGGATAATCCGGGCGTCGTTAGCGAGATGACCATTAAGGAACTGTCGAGCGCGACCGGTGTGTCCACAGCGACGATCTCACGTTTCGTCAAACGCATGGACTACGCCAACTATCGTGAGTTTACCATGGCATTGGCCCACATGGCGATTGAAGACACACCGCAAGTTAGTTCATTTCCAGAACTAGACGAAGGGGATTCGCTGTCAACGATTGCGAGTAAAACGTTTCGGTACACGATTCATTCCTTAGAGGCCACCAACGAGGCCCTGAGCGAGCATGAGTTGGCCCGAGCCGTGCTGAAATTGATTCACGCCAAGTCCGTGACGTTCTTTGGCCTAGGTGGGTCGTCCATCGCGGCCCTAGATGGCTATCACAAATTCTTACGAACCTCACTCAACGTGGCGTATTATCCGGACTATGACATTCAGTTGATGCAGGCGGCCAAGCTGGGTAAAGACGATTGTGCCGTCATCATTTCGCATTCCGGACGTAATCATGAGACGTTAAATATTGTAAATGAGTTGAATAACAATGGGGTGACGGTGATTGCCATCACCAGTTACAGTGGGTCGCCGTTGGCCCAGGCAGCGGACGTGTCGTTTCTGTCATTAACAGATGAAGTCAACTACCGTTCGGAGGGGATGTACTCCTTGATCTCGCAGCTGGCGATTCTGGACAGCCTGTTCATGATGACCGTCTTACGGATCTCTTCGCGGACAGATCAGACGCTGACCAAGGTGCGTGACGTGATTGAGCAGACCCGGCATGAATTGTGAGTAGATTCTAGTCGTTGGTGATATTCGCAGCCATGTGGTGCTAGCGGCCGCCGCCGGATTCACTAATTTTAGACTTTAATTGTTTTGGCTCTTTGTCAACCGGTGTTGATAGAGAGAATTTGAAGGGGCTCAATTCATTTATGAATTGGGCCTCTTTTTGACGGAAAATTTACAATTGAAGTGTGACAAGGATGAAGAAAGTAAAGAAACTCATAGCCTGAGCCCAGTGGAATTAAGTCGTAGCTTGGTTCACACAAAGTAAAATGAAAAACTTTTGATAGAGTTGGAAAGTCGATTCAAGGTAGAGTGTGAAGTTTATCTTTGTAAGAACTAGTGGACGTCACCAGTATCAGGTGCATAGAAGCTTTAATGAGTTAAGGAGAGCGTAAAATATCTTGTGTAAATGCATAAAAGATTTCTGAATTGTATAGAAATAGGGAATGCCTTCCCTTATG
>NZ_JAMXAZ010000036.1:0-18999 GCF_024718525.1 Levilactobacillus yiduensis | reverse complement strand
ATGGATTAAAAACTCCTGTTTTTGATCTAATTTAACTAAAATCAAATCGAATGTCAAAGTATCCAAACACGTTCTAAGAACGTCAGTCCAGCCACGCCGAGGTTGACCCAAAACCGCATGGGATTACCGGTCGTCACCAGCGCATTGGGGAGCCGCAGGTAATAGCTCACGGGAAACAAGCCGTACCCGTTGGCAAATTGCCCGCCAGCCCGCGTCGACGACAGCACGCCCAGTAGGGACGGGATGAACAAGACGCCAGCCAACAGGAACCCCGTCAGTCCGGCACCAATCAGCCGTCGACTCAGGACTCCTAATGACAGCGACTGGTCACGGTACAAGCGCAAATACCGCAAGACCGCGTATACCAGGCTGCCGATGGCCAGTATGTAAGCAAAGTAGAAGTTGCTGACGAGTGCCAGCCCCGTAAAGGCCGCCAGTGGCACCCATGACCGCCCGCGATAAACGTGGTCGATGCCATAAGCCAGCAGTGGAAATAAAATCATTGGTAACAGGAAAAACGGGTGGCGAATGCTAACGTACAGGCTGTAGCCGGTGAACGTGTACGCTAAGGTTCCTAACAGCACGCTCAGCGGCCGAAATGACCGTTGCCGGGCAAAGAATAGGAATGCCAGTCCACTGGCATACAGCCGCAGTAAAATCAGCAGGTTATAGCCCATTTCCAAATGGTGCTTGGGAAATAAGCCAATCAGGTAGCTGAACGGGTCACCCAACACGTAGTACGAAAACGTCGTCAACTTGTCGGCCCCTAGTCCCAGATCCCAGGACCAGCCCGTCAAGCCACCGTGATGGAGCCACGTATAAAATTTTACTAAAATCGGGTAATGCTGTGCCAGTCCATCACCTTCCCAGATGAATGACTTACCCGTCAACAGAAAAATCCCGTAAACTAGACTCACAAGTAGCAGAAAACAGCCCGTATAAGTCAGATAGATACTCCTCGAGCGTTTCAAAAAAATCTCCCCTTATCTAAAAAGATAGTGGGTCAGCCCCTTACCCCAAGGGACTGACCGCCTACTCCTTCACTATAACGAGCAAATCAGCTACCGACAAGGGGTGACGGTCATTTGTAACCTAGCTTTACAGACTGTAACTTAACTGTAGCAAAACATTAACACTTGAAATCTATCACTGTTGCATAGATGTTGTTATTCCAACAATTGTTTGCCATCATCGTTGCAAGCGTGCAACATAAAACGCCTAACCAGGCGTTCCCAGTTAGGCGTTCAGCGTTTATTTAACTTTTAGAGACGGGCGTTTAATTCCTTACCCAACTTTTCAAAACCAGGCTTGCCTAACAGCGCAAACATGTTGGTCTTGTAAGCTTCGACCCCTGGTTGGTTGAATGGGTTAATGCCGTTCAAGTAACCAGAAATGGCAACGGCTACTTCAAAGAAGTAGATCAGGTAGCCTAACGTGTAAGGTGTTTGGTCAGGGATGTGGACGCTCATGTTTGGCACGCCCCCATCGGTGTGGGCCAGTACAACCCCTTGGTAAGCCTTAGTGTTGACAAAGCTCATTTGCTTGCCTTCCAAGTACTTCAAGCCGTCCAAGTCATCGTCTTCGCTTGGCACGTCAACATCATTTTGTGGCTGGTCAACCGTGATGACCGTTTCCATCAGGTTCCGGCGACCTTCTTGGATGTATTGACCCAAGGAGTGCAGGTCGGTACTGAAGTTCGCGGAGGATGGGTAGATGCCCTTTTGGTCTTTCCCTTCAGATTCACCCATCAATTGCTTCCACCATTCGGCGAAGTATTGCAGGCGTGGTTCGTAGTTTTCCAGCAATTCTGTCGTGTAACCCTTGCGGTATAAAATGTTCCGCAAAGCGGCGTATTGGTAAGCTTCGTTCTTGGTCAAATCAGGGTTGGTGTAGGCGTCTTGAGCGTCGGCAGCCCCCTTCATCAATTCGTCAATATCCGCACCAGAAGCGGCGATCGGCAACAACCCAACGGCAGTTAAGACGGAGTAACGACCACCCACGCCGTCAGGAATGACGAATGTTTCGTAACCAGCAGCGTCGGCTTCGGTCTTCAAAGCCCCGCGTTGCTTGTCGGTCGTGACGTAGATCCGGCTCTTGGCACCGTCTGCCCCGTACTTCTTGACCAATAGGTCCTTGAAGATCCGGAAGGCAATGGACGGTTCCGTCGTGGTCCCGGACTTCGAAATAATGTTCACGGAGAAGTCGCGGTCGCCGATCAGGTTGATCAGGTCATGCACGTAGTCTGGGCTGATAGAGTTCCCAGCAAAGAAGACTTGAGGTCCCTGACGCTTTTCAGCAGGCAGGTAGTTGAAGAAGGTATCGTGTAAGAAGTCCACGGCCATCTTGGCACCGAGGTAAGAGCCCCCGATACCGATGACGATCAAGACTTCAGAGTCAGAACGAATCTTCTTGGCTGCCGCCTTAATGCGGGCAAATTCAGCTTTATCATAATCGTGGGGCAACGCCAACCAGTCACGGAAGTCGCTACCGGCCCCGGTACCCTGACGTAATTCTGCATCCGCAGCGGTCACGAGTGCTTGCATTTCTCCCAATTCATTGTCATGAATAAACGGATCAAGTTTGGAACGATCAAAGGCGATATGTGCCATATTCAGATAACCTCACTTTTATTGTTATTGACTAGTCCATTATAACGCATTCCCCCCAAATGTAAATGGTCTAGTCCACAATTTTAGAGAAAATAAAAAGGACGACCAACCCACGTTAGCCGTCCATTATAACTATTTCATTAAACCAAGGGTTACCCCACCAACGACCACTAAAAGTGACCCGATGGTGATGTAGACCATTTCGCGTCCAGTCTTCTTTTCACCCAGTAACCAGATGCTCCCGAAGGTGGAAATAACGATTCCACATTGCGCCAGGGAGTAGCTAATGGCCAAGCCGACCGTTGGAATGGACATGAACATGAAGAAGTTCCCAATGCCCCAGACCAAACCGGTCATAATGTTCTTGGCCGTGGCCTTGTGCCACACCTTTTGCCGAGAGAACATCACGAAGATCAAGGCCCCTAAGACCATACCCAAGGATTGTGGGAAGATGATGGTCTTGGAATCCAACCCGGATGCCGTGACGATAACGGTGTAGAGCACGTAACCAATCGTGGAGATCACGATGGCCATGGTCCCCTTGCCGGCTTCGACCGGTTGGCTAGAACCCGCAGCGGCCCGCTTGTCTCGCAAGGACGTCATGGCAGCCCCAATGATCAAAACGATCACGGCAATCGTGCCCAGCGTCACCATCTTCGTGGTCTTCCATTCGTGGAACAGCAACACGCCGGCCAACGCCGTCCCGACCAGTTGTAACCCGGTCGAGATTGGCACGGTCCGTGAGATGCCGATGAACTTCATGGATTGGAACTGTTCAAACTGACCGACAGCCCAGCAGAGTCCTGAAGCGACCCCAACCAACATTGACATACCCGTTAAGGCACTGTGGAAGTAGACCAATGAGAAGAGTCCGAACAAAACGGCCCCCGCGGTCATCCCCAACGTTTGTTGGTAGGAAGTCCCGCCCAAACGACCACTGATCAATCCAATACTACCCCAACATACCGCTGGGATCAAAGCTAATAATATACCCATTATGCAAACCTCAACTCTCGTTTCATTATCTGACAATCTCTCTGTAAGCGCTTTTTAAATTGCAATAGTAAGTTTAAATGTTTCTTTTCTAAAAGTAAACCATTATTGCGCAAAAAAAGACCATTTGGTCAGTGGTCTATCCTACCAAGTGGCCTCTCTTGCATTCGTTTTCACCCGTTTTCATTAATCAACTGACAACAGTAAACCCTTTAATGATTCACTCTGACGGTCTGAAACGTTAGTCAAAAAATCATCCGGTGATAAGAAGTTGTTGAAAGCTGTTACACGACCGGTATAATTTTCGACAGCAGCATTAACTGTTTGCTGCAAGTGCTTCATGGAATAGCTTGGTGCCGTGGTCGTTACCAAAATCTTGGTCCCCGTTTTGGCCACCGCAAAAGCCTGTTCCAACAACCCTGGTAGATCTTGTTCCAGAGTGAAGGCGTGCTTCTTGCCCCGAATAAAGGCTGGTGGATTGATGGCGATCATATCAAAAGTTAAGCCGTGTTTTTGCGCGTAGTCCAAGTAATTGGCCACGTCCATGGTCCGCATTTCCACCGGTGCCTGTTCCAAGTTATTGGCAGCTAACTGTGCCTGTAAGGCCGTCGTCGCCCGGTTGGTTGGATCGACCGTCACCGCTTCCGTTGCGCCACCGACCATGGCTGCCGCAACGATACCCGTTTCTGCACTGAACAAGTTCAAGATTTTCTTTTGCTTGCTGGTCTGCTTAACCCAGTCACGAATCTGCCGGAATTCCAGTGCCAACTGGGAACGGCCCACGGTCAGGTCAACGGGGTAAGTCACGCCATTTTCCAAGACCGGCATCGGTTGATCGGGTAAGGTTCCCGTAATCAGTTGCGCGTTTTCTTGACCCGGCGTGACGGCGACGACTGTCTTGCCCTTGCCCACGGCGCGTTCAAAGCCCGCATAGATCAGGCGCGCTTGTTGCTTCAAGGCCGTGTTCTCCCAGCGGAAGACGTAGATGCCATTGAAGACATCAACGGCTAAGCCACCTAGACCGTCCGCCGTGCCATTGAAGAGGCGATAAGCAGACTGGTCCGCAAACGCCATCCGCCGCCCCACTGCGGACCGGAATTTGGCCGCAAAGAAGCGCTCGTCGATGGGTTCGTTTTCCCGCAAGCTCAGGATGTACCCGATACCGCGGTGTTGCTTGGCAAAGTACGCCGTGGCCGCAAAGTGGCCGTGGTTTTCCAATTGGACCCAGGCGCCATTTTCAAAGTCGTTGCGATTTTCTAAGTCAGTTAAAGACACGATGGGATAGCCGTCCTCGAATTTACGAACGGACTTCCCGATAATTTGTACTCGTTTCAAAAGTTTCCTCCTTAAGTGGTCCTCCCATTGTACCATGTTTGGGGACCAACTTCGCTGTAAAAATAATTCTGCTCAGTTTACGATTGGCTCGTGTGTTGATGGGATTGGTGAGACCCACTACCATAGCCGAGCGTTCGCCAATGACCATCCGTCCCTACTCCACCGGTTTCGCCCGTTGGGAATTGGTTTGGTGTTGGTCGGGAAAGATGACTGTGAAGGTGGTCCCGACCCCTTCCTTACTGGTGACGCTGATTTTACCGTGATGCAGCTGAACCAATTGATGGACGATGGATAAGCCCAGACCGGATTCGCCGTACTTGGTATTCTTCCGCGACGGATCGGCCTTGTAGTAACGTTCCCAAATATTTTGCAGCTGCTCGTCACTCATCCCCATCCCGGTATCCGCGACCTTGACGATGGTCTCTTCATATCCGCGCTGGGCGGACAAGGTGATGTGACCCTGTTGGGTAAATTGAATGGCATTTTGCGTGATATTGAACATGATCTGAACAAACCGGTCGTAGTCGGCGTAAACATCGATTTCCTTGGGGGCTTGTAACTCCAGTGTATCCCCGGAATCATCGGCCTTTTGCTTCAGCTGCTCGACAATGTTGTGCAACGCATCGACCGCGTTAAATTCATGCAGGTTTAGGGTAATCTGGTTGGAACGAATCTTTTCGTAGTCCAGGTTTTCATTGACCAACCGGATCAGCCGACTGGTCTCACTGCGCATCAGGTCGATACTTTCTTCCTTGCTCTCCTCGGGAATCGCGTCGTACGCCAAGCCCTCCAACAGGCCGTTGATGGTCGTCAGTGGCGTCCGCATTTCGTGGGAAGCATTGGCCATGAATTCTCGCCGTCGTTCTTCTTGGCGTTGAATCTCTTCTTGTGATTCTTTTAACGAGTGGGCCATGCCGTTAAAATCGTTGATCAGGTCATCAATTTCATCACGGTCCCGACTGGCCATTTGGATGTCGTAATTACCCTTGGCCACTTGATTGGTCGCCTTCCGCAGCCGGTTGATCCGCGACGTGTAGTACCGCGCCAGGATGTAGCTGGCCACGACCGCCACTAAGAAGGACACCAGCAGCGCCTTCATCAGGTTGTGATTGATCTGGTTCACGTTGGTATTGATATCGGAGACAAAAGCCCCCATCACCACGACCGCCACCAGTTTGTGATTATAAAAATAAGGTTTCATAACCTCGGTCATGGCGGGACTGACCCGACCATTCTTGTTACGAACGCGCCGATCAACGACCTTGTGAATGATTTGGTTCTTCTTTAATTTTTTCCAGTCCGACTGGTCAATGGCTTGTTGATACACGTTGGCCGGGAACACGATCTTGTTGGTCGCGCTATAAATGGTGGTACTGATGGCTTGGTTTTGCAAGAGCTGCTCGCTACTCTCTAGCGAATTTGTATCAAACTGCACCGTATTAGGCTTCTGTGAACTAATGCGCAGCGACTGCTCGATAAGACTATTTGAATATTTTTCCAGGGAATTCCAGGTGTTACTGTACACCATGTGGCGGGTCATCTGTGAATAGGATACCCCCATTATCACCAGAATAATCATAATCGCCGCAAAGAATCCTAACATCTGTTGATACATTAGTTTCATTGCTGATCTGCTCCACTATCATCAAATTTATAACCCACCCCCCAAACGGTCTGAATAATTTGAGGGCCAACTTTTTCAATCTTTTGCCGTAACTTCTTGATGTGGGCGTCCACGGTCCGTTCGTCGCCGTAGTACTCGTAATCCCACACCAGCTGGAGTAATTGCTCCCGTGAGAAGACCTGCCGTGGCTTTTGGGCCAACGTCTTGAGGAGATCAAATTCCTTAGGCGTCAGGTCCTGAATTTGCCGGTCATTCAGATAGGCTTCACGGGTCTTGGTGTTCAACTTGAAGTTCTCCGTGACCACATCAAACGCCTCGGTATCATTCAAGGCATCTTGCTCGTTAGCCTTTGAAATCGGGCCAAGTTCAGCGCGTCGGTGCAAGGCCTTGATCCGGGCAATCAGCGTAATGGGGCTAAATGGCTTGGTGACGTAATCGTCAGCCCCCATTTCCAATCCCAAGACCTGGTCGCTTTCGGAATCTCTGGCCGTCAACATGATAATCGGCACGGTCGGCGACAGCTTGCGGATCTCTGCGCTGACCTGCATGCCATCCATCCCCGGTAGGTTCAAGTCCAGCGTGATCATGTCCCAATCATTGGGGGTCGCCGAAAACATCTCCATGGCTTCGTTGCCGTCATAGGCGAAGTGGGCGTCCCACTTTTCCTTCTTAAAAAACATTGACATCATTTGCGATACAGAATGGTTATCTTCAATCATTAATAACTTCATTGCTACCTCCACAGATTCACGTTTCGTTATTTTCGGAGCCGGCAAAAAGTTTGTAGGTCATAGTTGTCTTAAACCTACCAAGGGAAACAGAACTGGCAGTGACAGAACTATGAAGTTTCTGTAACTTTTCGCTGGCATCCAGTAGTCGTGACAATCGGTCATTTTCAGTCGACACCGCCGCGGTCGCGTGCCCCACAACGGTCAGTAGCCGGAACGTCAACCTTAATTTACCACTAACCTAACAAACTTGCCACGGGGGCGCCCCTTGCGGTGAAGTCCCCGGCACAATTCTGCCAGACAGTCTAGTTCTTATTATACTATATCTACCACCTGCATCCGGCCTTAAAATCTCGGTAGCCAAGCAAATATTTTGCAGAAATCCTGAGGTATGGTACACTATATCAGTAACAATATGGGGCTGTTCTGGATTCGACTGGTATAGGTTGAAGCTTGACTGCGCGTCGTAGCGGCATCTACGTTAAAAGGTCCAGTTCATTATAACTGCAAAAAATGATAAAAATTCTTACGCTTTAGCTGCTTAATAGGCGCTTAACGTAGATCCTCCTAGGCTTGCCCGCGGTCTAGATCTGGGTCCTAACTTTAACGGGCTTACGCTAACGGCTCCCACCTGAAGTACGTTAGAAGAGATAAATCAGGTTAGCTGAGTATGTGGGCCCTGACAGGCGGCAAGTTATTCAGTGAAACTTTAAATAGTCTGCCTATGCGTGTAGACGTTGAGTTGGCAATATGCTAGGACGCGGGTTCGATCCCCGCCAGCTCCATTAGTCAGAAAATCCCATGTTGTAAGCACCGTCTTAACACCGTGGTTATAGGGTTTCAAGTTTCGATGTATCACATAGATAACCATAGAATGGCAGTCAATGGCATTCAAAATGGCATTTACGGAACTACTCAAATAAACCAGCGGTGGTAGGAATTGAACTGTTAGCTTAACGGCTAGCAGTTTTTATTTTGCTTTACTTTTTAGTTACCCTATTCAGCCAATTTCTGTTATACTGATGTTGCGAAAAACGAAGTAATATTGATTACACCAAAGCCCCTGACTATCGCAAGTAGTCAGGGGCTTTTTTATACGTCTATGTAACTAAACGGGTGGGTTAGATGTTGCCTAATACTGTTTTACTTGTGGCGTCTACGGTCTAACCAGTCCGTAAACAGGGCTACTAGGAGTCCAACCGCAAGCGGGGCGAAAAACGAAGCGAACATTTACTACACCTCCCCACTGTTGCTAGTGTGGGTTGGGCAACTCCTCTATTATCCAGTAAGCGTACAATGATTGCAACGCGCAACGATTGCAGTGCAACGGTAACGTTACTTATCAATGGGAGATTCTGACCACGATCATCCCACTTTAAATTTACTAGTCACTTGCCGGGTAGGGCGACACTTTCAATTCAGAAACATCTCTAGCCTCTTTAATGACCTAGCATTTCCAATCATCCGAACGCTCCAAAATGTTGGCAAATGTTGGTATATTCTAACATCAAAAACGTTAACAAATGTTAGCATTTCCTAGGTCCCAAAACCTTATCAATTGTCAGCATTACAACTCACCCAAACCTTGTAAAACCTTAGCAATTAATAGCAATCATTCATTGCACTCTGCTTATCCCGTAGCGACGCCCTTTTTTAAAGACTGCAATATCTGCAAAAATCCTTTTAGGGTGTCAGAAATGTCAGGATAATTCTCTTTTTTAGGGCGTCGCAAATGTCGGGATGGTTATCTTTTTTAGGGCCTCCACAATCTCCACATTTCCCTTTAGGGTGTCCGATATATCCGAATAGCGTTCCTTTTCATTGGTAACGTTCCCTTTGCAAAACAACCCACAAATGCTGCTATATCAATAAATCACTTAGAATTTTGTGTTGTGTTTATTTCCCAAAAAGTTATATCTATTTTAGAACGCTCCGATCCATAACCTTGCTGGCAAGAAAGATGTTAAGTTATGTTAAGCTATGTCAAGTTTTGTCAGGTCGTTCATTCTATGTTCACTGTTTAACTGGCAGGTTTTAGCAGGTAGTAGAATCACGCAACTTTAGCAATTATGATACAATGACTGTGTTAGGTTAATTTGGTGAGAGACTGCTGCCGGGCGGTTTTTTCAAAACAATATAGAAGCCATCTCGTCTAATACTCATGGTATACTTACCAATGAGGGGCGGGGTGGCTTCTTACTTTCGGGCCGTTAAAGCGGCTCTTTTATTTTGGATATTTTTCTACCTGTTGCAACATAGCATACGCTGCCTGTCGTTGTTTCGCCGTACTATCCGGATCATGTAATACTTGGTTAGCAACGCTACGGATTACCTGACCGTCCACTACCCACCCTTCGTTTGTTTTAAGAAAATGCTTGTCGTTGAATCCCTCATACATGGGGTACAACTGCTTCAACTCCGCTACGGTATCCGGATCACAATCATCTTGCGAATCCTCGTTAAGACCGTTAGCAATCCCTGTATCAATTGCTTTTTGAGTTGGGGAGCCATCCTCGTTCAACATCCCCTTTTGAACCATGATCCGGTAAATCTGTGCCTTAACGTCGTTCACTTTATCCGGCTTGATTGTCCCGGCCTGTGCAGCGACCTTATAGGCATCTTCCACTAGCTGTGGGTAAACAATTCTCATCAGCCTCACCTCCACTTAAAACTGCTCCAATACCATAACAACATCATGTTTATCCGGTTTCCACCCCCGCTAACCGGGTTAATTCCGTTAGACACCGGGACCAACGTAACTGATACGCGTAAAATTGCGCACATCACTTGTCGCCAATTAACTCAACCATTAGTTGCCAACCATGTTCATCCATATACTGGGGATGTTGCTTCGCAAAACGTGAAATCCGCTCGCTATTCTTAACCTGGTGCCAACGGATCCGATGTACCCGCCGCCGTAGTAATTTAATCCGCAATTTTAACCACGGTCGCGGTACACTGCCGGTATTGCTTACCCTAGTCAGGCGGTCAATGGCTGCATCCACGGCATTCAACTGCCTAACAACACGCTGCTGGTGTCTAAACATACAGGCAAGTTGCTGGCTTTCTTTAGTTTTAGCTGACACTTTCAGCACCCCCATCCCCATCCATTGGGGCAATCACTGGCTTTAGGTTGGCCTTCCAATTAACTAGGTCGGCCTTCTGAATGGCCGTTAGGCGGATATTCATGCTATTAATCTGGTGTTTATAGCCAGCGATACCAATTTGCCGCTCTTCCTCAGTAGTGGCAATAAATACACCGTTGTTTCGGCCACGCAACGCCACGATAGGGACACCGTACACATTGACCAGATTACTAATAGACTCCCGTACGGCCCGAATGGTTAAACCAGTTAGCTTGCCAATATCATCCGTACTAGCGGGGCTTTCCCCACCAATGGGGATGGCATTCAATACATCATGTTCGATCATACTTGGTTTCATGTTTCGTCACTCGCTTTCTCCCCCTCGGTTAAGCTGAGGGATTTTATTTTTTCTAAGTGTTAACGTAAATACCTGTGTATCCCGTGTTAGTGTGTAGAACGTCGCTATATCAACATTCTTAGCGTTGACTACCTGTGTTAATCCCGTGTACACCCGTGTTATTCCTACACAGGTATACACACGTTGTACACGGGTTAGCTACTCCTAAAAGCCTTTAATACCGGGGCTATACACACCTACACAGGTAACACAGGTATTTTAGAGATTTATTATTTTCGGTGGTAACCTCGTTGCCGCTTTCCAGAAATAACTACATTGGAACGATAGCCCCATCCATCCTCATTATCCATAATCAACTTCAAGCGCTTAGCATCCCGGTTAAGCTGGCCGGAAAAGAAACTGTCCACTTGCTTGTTAAAAACTACGGCAAGTATCTCAGTCGTTGAGGTTTTCTGTAATGGCTCTCGCTTGTCAGTCAGCTTGCCATCAAGCCACTTGGCAACGGCCTCATTACCACCGTCAACCATCCGGGTAAAGTAGCTATGCTTCACGCTGAGACTTAACTCATCCCAATTAGTAGGTACCATCATCCTTAGATAATCCTCTACCGCGTCTTTCATGGGATTAATCGCTTGGGCACCCTGCTGGTACTGCTTGGCTTCACGCAACGTCTCACGGTCAAAATACAAAGGTTCCTCGTTGTCATACCAGCTTTTAGCCTCCAATAATATCTGTTGAATATCATGATCGTTAGCTTTCCAAGGACTCTTAATAGCTTTTGTCACACCACAGCGAATGGGATAAAACCGGCGTTCACCGGTAGCATCCTTTAAATAGTCCTGCTGATTAGTGGTGCCAATAAAGACGTTCTTACGTGGGTGCCTAGTGGCTACGCGCCCATAACTGTTGCGGTAGTAATCCGAAACGGCACTGGTAAAATTCTTGATACCCTCAATATCCGTTTTCTTCATGGCTGAAAGCTCCGCAATTTCAATCACCCAACTACCAATTAGCTGCTGGTAATCATCCTTGTGTTTACCCATGCCTTTCATTGAGTCATTGAAGTAATCCGGTGCCAGTAACCCCACTGTGGTACTTTTGCCTAACCCTTGCGGCCCTTCCAGTATGGGGATGATCTCAAACTTACAGCCGGGATGATAGACCCTAGCAATTGCCCCGGTTAACCACTTACGCGTAACCATTCGGGTATAGTGATTGTCGGCAGCTCCTAGGTAATCAATAAAGAAACTCTCCGCACGGGGCTTACCATCCCACTTACCGCCTTTCATAATCCGCTCTTTCATAGGATTAACGGTGTGTTTCATGGCCGTGGTAACCAGCGCGTCTAACATATTATCCTTTGAGAAAGTAATGTTATAGGCACGATCCAAGTAAGCTCTTAGTAATGAGTCGTCGGCATCCACCCATGTTCCACGCTTAAAGCCGATTGCCTTACAGTCATGCCGTTTAAAAACTTGGTCGGTAAACTCATCAAATGCCAGCAATCCCTTTAACTTGGGGTCGTTATCTAAATACACACAGATATTAAAGATGCTTTTCTTAATACCGCCATTAGTGGTTAATCTCAGCTCACTCTTCCAGTCGGACTTAGAGGCCGCTTCGATTTTCTTATCCCGATTAGCTGCTAACCGTTTAGCTTCTTCATCCACACTATCACCTCACAATCGCTTCAAAACTGACTTAAATATCTGATTGACCTCACTACTTGGCAGTGGCGTGTCTAAATGGTCGTTGGCAACTTGCAACAACTCATAGGCCGTCGCACTCTGGCAGCCGGTATTAAATATTTTGCCTACCAACGAGGTAAGAAACACGTTGCGGTTGCCCGCCGCCGTTCCTTGTACCAGATCATCTAACCAACGGCCTGTCCACGTTTTACGTGTTGGCGTGGCATTTCCTCGTGACACGTTCACTTTCTTTTTGGACAAGTCACTTAGTAGCCAGTCAGGGGCCGCCACTGCTTGAGTTAGCTGCTGACTACCTACCGGCTGGTACGATCGCCCACCAATCACACTAGGGGCAATCACCACAAAGTCAGTCAGTACATCTACACCCGGCCGCCAATTTACCTTACGTTGGGGATGCTCGTTAGTCCCGGCCACACTCAGAAACAAATGCAGGCCACTACCCGGCGTCTTCTCAATGTAAGTGTCAGTCGGCAACTCATAGCCAGTCCGCTTTAATTCAGCAAGACTAGCCACACCATCACTACCGCTAGTATGCCGGTCAACGTCCACTACCAGCAGATTAGACGTATCTAAACGCAATCCAATGTTAGTGGCTGGTTCTACTTCAAACCAGCCTGAAACGGCCTGTAAATCGCTTGTCGCTGACTTATAACCGTCCATCCCTCTAGGTGGCTTCTTAGTGTTGGCAATCAGTGGGAATAGCTTAAATCCTTGCTTGGCTAGTGCCAGTGCATACGTCTTTCTATCCACCGTGATCACCCCTAATCTACGCGGCCACAACGGGGGATGATGTTAAGTGAGTCCCGCACGCTAGCATTGTTGACTGTTAGCCGATGGATCTGTTGGTTAATAGCTTGTCGGCGCTTATCAGGCATATTTACCCTGCCAATAAGCTCTTGTAAGTGGTCCAATTGAATTAAGGTGCCATTTAAGGCAACGTTAGCTTCATGCAGTGTTTGTGAAAGATGCCGTGTTTTATTCATGGGTAGCTGCCTCGCTTTCGTCTTTGCTGGTTAGATAATCAACTGACTTTTTAAATGCATTCTCGGTATGGCCTAACAGGCTATCCAAGTCCATTGCTTTATCTGCCAGCACCGCGATTACTTGGGCCGCTTGATAGATGATTAAATCGCGATCATCCAACATGCTCCTCAGTTCACTGTCACTGTACTTAAAGTAGTCTTTCCCTTGGGATTTACTAACTAGCGTCGGCTGCACTAACTCGCACATTGCAATAGCAGCACTGTTAGTCTCTTGCCCCTTTGAAACTTGGGATTGTCCTTGTCGCAACGTCTCTAATGCTGCTGTCAGCACGGACGTATCTAATTGTTGTTTCTCCATATAGCATTGCCTCATTTCCTAAAATCCGCTAGAATAGACAATGAAAAAAGCATACAAGTGCTTGAAATCATTGCGTGTACCGGACTCGCCAAAGTTAGGGTACACGCTTTTTGTATGCTCTAATTCCATTACGCTATTCTCCAATCTAAAACTAAGTAGCAAGTTGCGTCCTTCTTACTTAAACCTCCTGTCCACCGTGCCATTTACCAATAACATGATCCAACCACCTTCTTTCATGGCCCGCGTCTTAATTACTGAATACCTACCACCGCTGGTTTTGTCTACAACTTCAACATCCACTCAGTAATTTCTCGCTTATTGCCAACTGCCTTATCTACCTCAGGAAGAAAATGGATTGGAAGGCCGTTGTTAATCAGTATGGTTAGTGTTCCCGGTGACAATTCTAGCCACTTCGCAATGGCCTGCTTAGATGGCAACCAGGGGCTATCTATGGCGGTCTGTCGCCTAGCCTCTTTAATGGCCACCTCAATCGTTGTCATGACTTGCTTCTTTAGTTGTTCATCATATTCAGGCGGTAACATTACCCGCAACGCCTGTTCATCCACAATCTAAGCCCCCTCATTTTGCTGCTGTTGGCAACGCCAACGTAATCTGGAAAATCACCCCCTTAATGTTCAATCCCGGCATACTTTGCAATCACATCCCCGGTGGTAAACGTTTTGGCACCCACCCGCGGGGATGATAAGAAAACTAGGTCGTTCACTAGCTAGGCCTCCTTGACCAATTCTTTTGGCGTGTACTCAATCAACTCTGATAACGGAATTTGCAAGTAATCACAAATAACTCTTAAAGTGGATAACTTAGCATTTTTAGCTCTTTTGTAGTAAATATTTGCTAGAGTTTTTCTCGATATTCCCGTTGCCTCGTGCAAATCCGAAATGCTGATTAGACGTGCTCCAAGAATTGCTGACAGTCGATTTTCGATATTACCACTCCGTTCTTATAGGTATCATATTATCGATTTATGTTAATCCTACTACCCAAATAAGTGTTTTGCAACCTTAACGTCACTTTTATGTTCCTTTTTGGAACCTTTAAGAGTAGAATCGAACTTAAAAGGAGGAGTGGAGCTAATATGATTGAAAGCAATTTAAGAAAAATTCTAGATAAAAATAAAATATCCATCAGTGATTTATCCACTGCAACCCAAATATCAAGAAAAACTTTAACCCAACTAGCTGATAACAAAACAAACGGAATAAAATTCAATACGTTAAATTCCCTAATCAATATACTTGATGTTCCAGTTGAAGAGATTTTACATTTTAGTTCGGACGAGGTATTAAGCATTTCTAAGTTAAAGATCAATGATGATAGAATCAATTTTGTTGCTACCCAAAAGAACAAGACTACTGGACAACACTTTCAAGTATCTGGCAAAGCTACTTTTTCCTTTATAGATGATATTTTTATTTTTTCTTCCCCTCAACCTGATTCTTCGGATAGAAGCATATTCAATAGAATTATTTTTAATGGCAAAAGCCATCCTGGATTTAACCTACCTAGCAATCCTCTTAATGGACAAAGAGACGCAACCAAAAATATTCAAAAAAGTCTTAGCAATTCTTTAGACAACAAGGACACCAATAAAGCCGCAAAAAGCCTAACAGAACTGGTTGATAATTCTTTACAGTCACAAGACATGTTAACTCATGATTTTTCTATTAAATTCTTAATATCATTTTGTCTCGAACTCATGAAAGTAGACGAACAACTAGCTGGAAAAGTATTTACTATCAAGAATTCTGCAGTTCCAATTTTCGTTATCCATTGGAATCTTAAACTTGTTGATTTTCAAGAAAAAGCCGAAAATATTAATTACACCACAGTGATAAAAACACGCCAACTGATGCCTTACTTGATGAAAGCAATTCTTTAATTTCTTAGATTTTCCTACATACCTACCACCGCTGGTATGAAAGGAATAGTGACGTATCTTAAAAAAAGTTATCCACAGGCTCTACACTAAAACTGGTCGATTTCGACCAGTTTAGGAAAGGAAGTACTATTAATGACTCGTGAACACACATCAATTAACGTTAAGGGAACTGACATTGATTTATTTAACGACGGAACTAGCAATAATGATTTTATTAGTCTTACGGGTATCGCCAAATATAAGTCTCCTGATACCCCCGCTGACTTAATTAAGAACTGGCTTAGGAGCAGAAATACATTGGAGTTTCTTGGTATCTGGGAACAAATGAATAACCCCAAATTCGATAACGAAAAGTATGCTGAGATTCTATCTGAAACGGGTGCAAACTCATTTATTATGTCCCCCAAGAAGTGGATCACCCTCACCCAAGCATCAGGTATCACTTCACAGCCCGGTCGTCACGGTGGTACCTACGCACATTCAGATATTGCCTTTGAATTTGCCTCCTGGATTTCTCCTGAATTTCGTCTTTACTTAATCAAGGACTATCAGCAACTGAAACAAAGTTCTGAAAGTCATTTCAACCTGGACTGGACTTTAAACCGCGCTCTCTCCAAAGCTAACTATCGACTACACACCGATGCCATTAAAGAGACGCTAATTCCTCAAAAACTTACTCCACAGGAAGTGAAATTCACTTATGCTAGTGAAGCTGATCGTTTAAACATTGCACTTTTTGGTATCACGGCGGCTAATTGGCGATTACAAAATCCTAATGCCAAGGGAAACATACGTGACAACGCTTCTATGGAACAGCTACTTGTTCTTACAAACCTTGAAAACTTAAACGCACAAATGATTTTAGACAAGGTATCGAATGAAGAACGAACAAAGAAACTTAACAGCGTGGCACGTCGGCAACTTCAAACATTTCTTCAAAACAAAGCTGCAACTAGGAATATTAGACGTATCGAAAAGAAAGACTAGCTTTATCCCTACATACCTACCACCGCTGGTATGAAAGGAATAGAGAACCATGGCAAGCATCAAACAATACACTGACCGTAACGGCCAAAAACGCTACCAGTTTCAACTCTACGTGGGAATCAATCCACAGACTGGTAAGCCCCGTAAAACCTCACGCCGGGGCTTTAAAACGCAAAAAGAAGCCACCCTTGCCGCTTCTAGGTTAGAACTAGAAATCAGTAAGGGTAGCTTCAATGAAAAAGATAATAATATTTTATTTGAACAGGTCTATCAGGAATGGTACGCGTCTTATACCAACACCGTTCGCGAAAGTACGACCGTTCGGGTACCTAAGATATTCGATAACCATATTCTACCAGCTTTTGGTAAGAAGCGTATTAGGACAATCACGTTATCAGACGTCCAACGGGCGCTTAACCAGTGGTTTAAAGAGGTCAAGGTAAACTACAAGCGTTGGTACAACTTTGCCAACAAGGTCTTCCAGTACGCCTTAAAACAAGGCTATATCACTAAGAACCCGGCGGCAATGGTCACCATGCCTCAGCGTCGGGACGGTTGGCAGCGCGACGCCAATAAGTTTTGGACGAAAGAACAGCTCATCCACTTCTTTAGCTTCATTGACCCGGTGGAAGAAGCCGAAAAGTACACGCTGTTTCGGGTGCTGGCTTATACCGGCATTCGGCGCGGGGAGTGTCTGGCCCTGACTTGGCATGATATTAATTTCAAGCAAGGCACACTACAGGTCAACAAGACCATCACGCAAGGTACCGGGGGTAAGCAGATTATTCAGCCGCCTAAAACTAAGAGTGGTCGGCGAACAATTATCTTAGATCCCACTACGGTAAAGTACCTGAAAAAATGGCGGGTTCGGCAACAACGGGTCTACCTCATACTTGGGTACAACACCATGCAGCCAGAACAATTGGTTTTCGCCAGTTCTAAGAACGGGATGAAATCCCTAAACACACCGGGTAAGTGGCTGCACGCTATCGTTGATGATAAACCTGAATTACCCAACATCACGATCCACAAGCTACGTCACACTCACGCAACTATTCTTTTAGAAGCTGGTGCATCCCTCAAGGAAGTACAAGACCGTTTAGGCGATACCGATATTGATACTGTCATGAATGTTTATGCTCACGTCTCAGACCAACAGCGGCAAAATACGACCGATAAATTAATCCGATTCATGGAATCCTAACACCCACGAAACTGCCAAAAAACCGGCTAAAATTGACCGGATGGCAGTTAATATGGCATTTACTGAATTTTGAAAATGGCTTAGAACCCTATTAAACCGCGTCACAGCGGTAGTGTTAAAAATAGCGGTTCGATCCCCGCCAGCTCCATAAAGCACCAGAAACGGATTGTTATAACCCCTTGAAATGCCGGTAATACGGCATTTTTATTTTTCTCCAATTTCATAAATCAACACAATATGGTAACCGATGGTAACCTTTTGGTGACTGGCACACAAGAATCATCATGCACGGGCGGTGGGAACTGTTAGCTTAAATTGGCTAGCAGTTTTTATTTCTCTTTAAATGCTGCTTGTCACTATCACAAATGGAATCTACTACATTTGAGGTATGACACAAGTGTGTTATACTGAAAGCACAAAAGGATTTTGGAACATTGAGTTCACCAAAGGCCCTGACTATGTGGAGTAGTCAGGGCCTTTTTTATACGTCTATGTAAATAAACGGGTGGGTTGGATGTTACCTAAAACTACCTATGCCGTCTACGATCTAACCAGTCCGTGAATAAGGCGACTAGGATGCCAACAACAAGTGGCGCAAAAAGATTTTGAAACATAAGAGTTCACCTCCCCACTGTTGCTAGTGTGGGTTAGGCAACTTCTCTATTATCAAGTATGGCAATTAAGATTGCAATGCTTTGCAGTGAAAGTGGTACAAATGTTCAAGCCATTCTCCCTCCTTTTAACATGAAGAGCACTAAGAATTGTCCTTTTCCTTTTGCTCTTTTCTCTGATCCATTAACTCCTGACCACGTTTAGCAGCGGCTTTAAGGTCTTCATCTGATAACGACATAAACCGGTATTTAAGTAACTCATCCCACCCCATATGTTCAAAATCAATTTTAGGTTCTCTATTTTTTAAATCATCTAGTGTCAATCCCATTACCCATGACCTCCTAAAATTATTTATTTCATAGTCCTTTATTAATAGTACACCTAGACTTCCCTTATAGGGATAGTAAACAGCTGTTAACGATGCCTGTATGCAAGCCCCCAATTGTCAAATCAAGTGCAACACAGGACAGTAAGGCGTAAGCATAACCGGATGCATGTTCTTGAAGACCTGTG
>NZ_JAMXAZ010000035.1:0-22503 GCF_024718525.1 Levilactobacillus yiduensis | reverse complement strand
GAAGCATCATTTATTTAAGTTAGATACATATTATATGTACGAAGGCATTTCGTTTACACAAGATTCTTGACGCTACCCGTTATCTTCGCTGACGTCTGGATTGTCATCCTGAATCACATCATTACTTTGACTGTCGGTAGCCGTCTTGGTAGCCTCCTGGTCACCCAAACCAACGCTGCTATCGTCCTTAACTGGAACAGTCGCCGGGTCAGCGACAACCGTCGTAGCTGGTTCTTCACCAGCCGGCTCTGTATCGGCTTGCGCGGACATCCCCGTACCGCCGATGAGTCCCAGACCGACCGTTGCGACCGTGATACAAGCGTAGAGCCAATGTTTGCCTGCCTTGTATGCTTTGTAGTGTTCTTTGGCTTCAACTAAGCTTCGCGTTCTCATGATTTGTTTCCTCCTCGTTGGCGACGGCTGAACCTGTCGCAATCCTTCCCTAGTAAGGTTACACCCCAAACTATCACTACCACGCTTTTGGTCTGCAACGACCGTTTAAAGATTTCCCACCGGATTTTTCGGCCCTAATCAGGCATCCTCACAGTTTATTAGATGTGGATAAATCTCTCTACACCTTTATTGTACCTAATCCCACGTAAATAGCAAGCTAAACTATGCATGTTCAAAACCAGTTTGCCCCATTTTCATTACTGACATAAACTAAGAGTTATATTCAATCAAACTATCGCCTGATAATTGTTTCACATTGTGATTCATTAAAGTGTTTTCCATCGTGTCCTCATGCGATTCTAATGGATGATTTCACTAATTTTACTTTCCTTTTACAAATCTTCTGCTATACTTAGATGCATATCGTTAACTAACTAAGTCATTTTGTTTTTCATTGACAAAACGGGTCATTTCTACTAATCCGTTACATCAATTAGGGGTAATTGCACCCACCGTGAACGGTTTTATTCGAATTTTCTTCGGATCTGCCAATAACTAAGCAATTGTCACATACCCCCAACAAACCAATTATCCATTTAGAAATTTTCAAAAGCAAAAACTTATTTTATCAATAATTGTTGAAGTTAGCTGTCGATATGCTATATAATTATTTAAACGTTACGTTAACGCATTTTTGGAGTCATCGTACACTTATTCCGGCAAGTCAGCTCTCACAAGCGATTTAATCCGGGAGTTTTTACTTGCAAGCAGCAATTTAATTGTATACAATACTCTGGAAAGTAATTGAAAGGAGGCCTGTGCCATGCCGAAAGTTACACCGATTCTTTTAGATGAGCAGCTCTGCTTCTCCATCTATTCTGCCAGCAAAAAATTTAACCATTTCTACCAAAGCGCCTTGGCACCCTTTGGTTTGACTTATCCTCAATATATTGCGATGTTGGTGCTATGGGAAGACGCGCCACTGACCGTCCATCAACTAGGTGAACGCCTGGAACTCGATAGTGGGACTTTGACCCCACTGTTGAAGCGTCTGGAGAAGCAAGGCTGGGTCGAGCGTGTTCGTAGCCGGACCGACGAACGCCAAGTTTTGATTCACTTGACTGAAATGGCGACCACCAAGCGTGATGAAGTTTACACGCGGATTGGCCAATGCCAAACGTTGTTGGGCATGTCCAATGATGAAATCGACGATATGATGCACGAGCTCGTGACCGTCAAGAGCCAGCTCGACATCGTCAGCGATCAACGTAAGATTGCTAAAGAAGTCGACAAGGAACTCTAATCGATAACGCCACAAAGCGCCCTGACTGTTTTCGCAGCCCGGGCGCTTTTTCGAGAGTGGGACAAAAGGCGGTTAGCTGGCGAGCATTAAGACTGATAAGCGAATAATCCCGGGTTTGGATTGTTTGCTTATCAGTTTTAAGCGGAACCAGCTGCCTTTTGGTCCAGGTTTCAACACCAGATATTCGGAGACACAAAGGGCCTGAGACTTTTGTCCCAGACCCGCTTTTTCGTATACTAATGCAGTGTGAGCAACATAGCCCCGACCGCAATCAAATTGTTGAATCCATGGAGAAAAATCGTGCTCTGTAGCTTGCCCGTCCGCTTATACACGTAGGCGAACGTCCCGCCCATCATGGCGTAGATCAGCCAGCTCACGGGATTGGTGCTCATGTGCACGATAGAAAAGGCCACGCCACTGACCACGATTGGTAGCCAAAACATGTTCGCCGGGAAGCAGCCGTCTACCAGAATCCCCCGAAACGTGATCTCTTCAATCACGGGGCTGGCTAAGACGGCGGTCAGGCTCAACATGACCATGGTCAAGGTCCCCTGTCCCATAAAGGACGAGATGGCCTGGTTATTGGCTGTGCTGGTCTGATGATAGAGCAGGTTATTGACGATGCCCAGGATCATTTCGACCAGGATCACGAAGCCGTACGCCTTGACCATCAGCCACCAATCTTTCCCTGTCAGCCGTTGCCACTTCACCGGATGAGCTTGCCGGTAGACCCACAACCCCAAGGCGATGGTGGCCGCAAAACCAGCTAGGTAGATGACTGCCCAAACGAACCGCTGACCTACCGTTCCGTGGCCAAGAAATAACAAAGGTAGTTGCACGATATTTAAAATAATGACTAGTAGGATCAACCAAAGCCACGCCATGGTACTGCCGAATTGCCGCTTTTTTGCTGACAAAAAATCATCCTCTCACTTTTGTTGATTCGCCTAACTAACTGCCATTTCCACGGGCAAGTACCACGAAACGTGGTGTCTCACCCTGTCCGGATTAATCCGTTTAACGAAAAATTTATATTTTAATGGCAATTTTCTAAGGAATGCGGTAATATATGGTTGCGGGTAAGTTTTAGGACTTGTCCCGTGAGGCTTCTGTCCTCATTCAACAGACTGATTTCATTTTACTCCCCCAAAGTAGATGAAATTTTTTACAACATAATCCCCCAATTATGTTGTAACCTTACTCTTTGGCCATTGCGACTTATCGTAATGGTCTTTTTTTGTGCGTTCGGGACAAAGTGACCTTGCTTATTGGGGCTCTTCGAACTTATATGGCTGAAACCTGAGCCAACAGGCAGCTGGTTCCGCTTAAACTGATAATACTCAGCTGACAAGGATTGTAAACGTGAATTTAGTTCACGCCACCACCTGCGGCTGTCAGAGGTTCCGGTAGCTATGGGGAACGCCAGCGGCCTGCGGAACGGTCCGCCAAGCTTGACGAACCCCGTCAATCTCCAAACACGTCCCACGGTGTAAGCTGAGAAAAAACGCTCAGCTAACACCGTTGTCACAGCAACCTCCACCTCTGACTGCCTCCGGTTACGTCAGTGACAACCATAAAGTTGGCAGGAACATCGCTGAAAAGGTGATATACATCTACATTAACGGGTAATCTACTGTGTAGCCGTGAGTGAGCTAAATTTGGACTCAGCCGTGGGAGTTTTCAAGTGGTCTGCTTGGAAACTGGCGTCTTCGAGACGTGATTTCCGGCTCGAAGCGAGGTTGAAGACCGCTCTTTGGCTTCGACCGGTCCTTCCCACAGCGTCACGGTCCAAATTTGGCGAACGGTAAGGCGACCAGCACGGACTACATGGCGTTCAAAGACTAATTTTGTCCCCGTAGACCTCGGCGTCACTATGAATTTAGCTGTTTTCAATCTTGCAACCTTTTGTTATTGGCTTACCAGCCTTAATGCTCGCCAGCTAAGCGCCTGTTGTCCCACTCTTTTTTAGTCGTCATCCTCATCAAACGACGATGTCCGTGGCCAGAGGAACCAGAATAACAGGAGATTGACGACCGTGGCCAGAACGAAGCCGACGACGCCAATCAGCACCTCCAGCCACGCGGCGATTGTCAGGGTGAGCATCAGCCAGATAGTCCCGCCGACCAAGCCAGCCGTGAGGACAACAATGAGGAAACCTGTGACTACTTTCACGGTTGTTAACCCCTTTCCATCAGCCTTATGGTTCACAGCTTACCACGTTTGCCAGATTTTTTCGAAAGTTTTTTCAGTGAAGGATGCTTTCCATGGTGAAAACGATTACAATAGACTTGTGAAATGAAATTTTACTGAAGGAGTGACACTCATGACCAGTGTTTTAGTAACTGCACCTATTCCCCAGTCAGCCCTAGACATTTTGAACCAAGCCGGGCTCGATGTTGACAGTTATTCAGGTAGCGGATTAATCACAAAGGACGAGTTGTTGAAGCGAATTGTCGGCAAGGATTACCTCATTACGCCACTGTCTACGCAAGTGGATAAAGACGTGATCGACGCCGACCCTCAGTTAAAGATTATTGCCAATTACGGCGCCGGTTTCAATAACATTGACGCCGCATACGCCCGCTCCAAGAACATCCCCGTCACCAACACGCCGAAGGTCTCCACGACCTCGACCGCTGAAGTGACGACCGGCTTGATGATCACCTTGGCCCATCGGATGGTCGAAGGTGACAAGTTGATGCGGACCAAGGGCTTTGACGGCTGGTCCCCACTCTTCTTCTTGGGCCACGAACTCGCCGGGAAGATTTTGGGAATCGTCGGTATGGGCCAAATCGGCCAAGCCGTTGCTAAGCGGATGGCTGCTTTTGACATGAAGATTCTCTACACCCAACGTCACCCACTAGACGCCGCCACTGAGGCTAGCCTCAACGCGACCTACGCCACGTTGGATGAAGTCATCGACAACAGTGACGTCTTGACGTTGCATTGTCCACTGAACGACCAGACCCATCACCTGTTGGGTGCGCCCGAGTTCAAACGGATGAAGAAGTCCGCTTACCTCATCAACGCCGCTCGTGGACCCGTGATCGACGAAGCTGCCTTGCTGCAAGCCCTACGCGACGGTGAACTGGCCGGCGCTGCTCTGGACGTTTACGAAGCAGAACCTAACGTAGACGACGGATTCAAGGCCTTAGACAACGTTATCTTGACGCCACACGTCGGTAACGCCACGGTGGAAGCTCGTGATGCTATGGCCGCTATCGTTGCCAAGAACGCGGTCAGAGTCGATAAGGGTGAAGATCCACTGTACGTGGTCAACTAGCTTAAATATGTATGCTGCAAAGAGCCTGGAAAATTCCGGGCTCTTTTTCTTATGAGCGTAGAACCAGCTGCCTTTTGGCCCAGGTTTCAGCAATGTAAGGACGGAGATACCAAAGACTTTGGATATTTTGCCCCAAACATTTCCTATGGCCGTAATTGTCAGTGAGCTCTAATCATCCATCCAGATACGCGTGTCCGGCTCAGCAAGGGAGACAAGCGCACCATCATCCCAGACATGAGTCAGTTCTCACCGTCACAAGCAAGAACGTCCAAAAGCTGCAACCGATTGCAATTGCGCCATTTCGGCGTTCACGATAATTATTATTTTGACCATTCTGAACGGAAATAATTGCTTATTGCGACCAGTTAGCCTAAGATTAAACGTGAAAGAATACGCTATCATTTAGCAGAAAGGATGACGAATCAGCTTTGAAAATCATTACATTACACGTTTTAGATGATTCTTTGGAAGTCAGCTACCACCCGACAGATCAGTCTGGCGAGCGGCAATTTATTATTGCATACAATTCGGAACAGACGATTGGCGAAAACCTTGAGAATCTCCGGCTGAAATTAGCGGGGCTCGACGTGGATGCCGCCGTGGTCGATAACGCCTTGAGCTACCCCTTCTCCGATACGGTCGTGGGCATCAATCACCAACGAATCGATATCGGCCTGGCCATCACCAACATGCTAAACATTCCGGTCGTCAGCAAGCAGGCCATTGCCAATCAGGGCCTAGAAGCCGCCTTACAGGCCAAACGCGACTACTTAACATGGCACCTGGACTATTATGGTCAGTACCAAGGCAAGCGCAATTACGGCCAGGAAGCCATGCTCACGGTGGGCAACGGATTCTTTGGTGTGCGGGGCGCTTATACGGAAGCCCACGCGGACGCGGACAACTACCCCGGCATGTATACGGCGGGATTATATGACCAGTTGACCACCAATCTCAACGGTCGCCAAGTCACCAACGAAGACCTGGTCAACCTACCGAACGCCCAAGCCCTGTCCTTTGGCGTCGATCACCAGAATCCCTTTCAAATTAAGGCCGCTGATATCCAAGACATCTACCGGAGCCTGGACCTTCACACCGGGACGCTGACCACGACCATGCTGGTTCAGCTATCGACCGGTCACACGTTGCAGATCAAGACCAGCAAGCTGGCCAACTTCAAGGACTGGCACCGCCTGGCGATTCGCTACAGCATCACGCCCATCAACTTTGCGGGCAGCCTACAGGTCTATTCGACCATCGACGGTAGCGTCGTCAACGGCAACGTGGCGCGCTACAACGCCTTTGACCAACGGCACCTCCGGATCACCGGCACCAGCCAACAACCCGATAGCATCTTTTTGGAAGCGCAAACGCGTTCATCCCACGTCGATATGGCCATCGGTGCGCATTTGACCGGTCCTGGTGAATCCCTGAACGCGCCTAGCGATACCCGGCCCAACGCGGAACAACAAGTCCGGCAAATGCGCTCGGTCGAAGTTCAACCACAACACACCTATACCTTTGAAAAAAATGTGGTCCTCTTCACCAGTCGCGAAACAACTGGCAATCTCCTGAAAGCAGCCACCGCTGAGCTCAAGCAAGCCTCCTTTGAAGACACTCTGACCAGCAGCACCAACTACTGGCAAAGCCGTTGGGCGGACGCCGATATCCAAATCAGCGGCGATATCACGTCGCAAAAACTGACTCGGGTCAACCTGTATCACCTCTTCTCGGCGGTCCAGGCGATTCGTTCGGGTCAGATCGACGCTTCGATCAACGCCCGGGGACTGGACGGTGAAGCTTACCGGGGACACGTGTTCTGGGATGAAATGTTTGATTTGCCCGTCTTCGCGCTCCACGACCCGAAGCTGACCCGGCAGCTTTTGCTTTATCGCTACCGGCGTTTGCCCGCAGCCAAGAAGAACGCCCAAGCGGCTGGCTATGCCGGGGCCATGTTCCCGTGGCAATCCGGTGAACACGGCGATGAACAGTCACAGGTCACCCACCTGAATCCGTTGACCAACACCTGGGACCCCGACTACTCGTCCCTCCAACGCCACGTTTCCTTGGCCATTGCCTACAACGTCATCCTGTATACCCGCATCACCGGCGATACCGATTTCATGGCAAAGTACGGTTTGGAAATGCTACAGGAGATCGGCCAATTCTGGCTCAGCAAGACCACATTGAACAACGCCACTCACCGTTACACGATTGACAAGGTCATGGGCCCGGACGAGTTCCACGAGAATTATCCCAACGCTGATACGACGGGCCTGGCCAACAATGCTTACACCAATCTGATGGTCACCTGGCTGTTCAACCAGCTCAAGCAGATTCGGCAAACGTTGCCGCCTAAAACCTTGCAGGCAGTCGATCACAAGACACAGGTGACTGACGATACGCTTAAGCAATTTGCCGCTGTCAGTCATCACCTCAAGCTCGACATCAGTCCAGACGGCATCATCGGCCAATTCGAGGGCTACTTCAAGCTGCCGCAACTGGACTTCACCAAGTATCGGCAAAAGTATGGGGACATTTCGCGGATGGACCGCATCCTAAAGGCGGAAGGCAAAACGCCCGACGCCTACCAAGTGGCTAAACAAGCCGACGCGCTCATGGCCTTTTACAATCTGGATGCGTCCCAGGTCTTGGGGCTACTCAAACAGTTGGGCTATGACCTGCCCCGCCGCGCTTTACTGCAAAATCTGCAGTACTACCTGGACCGCACGACCCATGGCTCCACGCTGTCACGCATCGTTTATGCCGCGCTGACCGCCATGGCTGGCAACATGGACCAATCCTGGAAGCTCTTCTCCCAGGCGTTGTTCTCTGACTACTACGATATCCAGGGTGGTACCACAGCCGAAGGCATTCACCTGGGCGTCATGGGCGCCGTCACCTTGATGTCGACGCGTTACTACGCCGGAGTCGACGCCTTGGCAGAACAGTTGACGGTCAATCCGCATTTGCCACAAGCCTGGGATGCCGTTAAATTCAGCCACCTGCTACGCGGGACGCGCTACACCTTTGCCATCGATCACCATCGTGTGACCGTCACGGCAGACCACACCGCAACACTTAAAATTGGGCAACAAACTGTTTCACTAAAACCTAACGTTCCACAAACTATCACTTATTAAGGAGTGCTTTACATGACTAAGTTTGCTGATATTAAAGGATTTGTTTTTGACCTCGACGGTGTCATCACCGACACCTCCATTTTGCACGGGACCGCTTGGCACCAACTCGCCGATTCTTTGGGCGTAGCTTGGAGCGACGAACTGGCCAACGGCTTGAAGGGCATTAGCCGGATGGACTCGTTGGAAATGATCCTCAAGGCTGGCGGCAAGGAAAACGACTACACCCCAGCCGAAAAGGAACAACTGGCCACCCAAAAAAACACGAACTACGTGGCCGAAGTCGATAAGATGACGCCCGCTAACATTTTACCTGGTATGAAGGCCTTCTTGGATGACCTGCGTGCCAAGGGGTATCAATTGTCACTGGCGTCCGCCTCCAAGAACGCGCCACGGGTTCTGGGCAAATTACAGCTGGCCGACTACTTTCCCAAGATCGTTGACCCCGCTAGCCTGACCCACGGCAAGCCGGATCCAGAAATCTACACCAAGGGCGCGGAACTCTTGAACCTCCCTGCTGACCAATGCATTGGGGTCGAGGATGCCGCCGCTGGTGTCGCCGCTATCAATGCCGCTGGCGAAGTCTCCCTGGGCATTGGTGACGCCACAGAATTGGGCGCCGCTGACATGGTCTTCGCGGACACAGCAGAAGTCACGTTGGCCAACATCGCTAAGAAACTGGGTTAAATCTGTTTGAGCACGTGGCTTCCGATACTGGAGGCGGCGTGCTCTTTTGGTTTCGATTGACGGTTGACTAATATTCTAACCACTTAGATTTGCGAAACCAGAATGCCTCCGTCAGCCAACAGTTCCGCCTGCTCTGGGGAACACCTCCAGACTGAGGAGCGGTCTTCCGGTTCGCTTGAAAGCCTGGCAAAAACCACCAGTCTCTCAAGTCGTCCCGCCCAGTAACCTGGCCAGAAACGCCAGCTAACTGGGACGACACAGCTGGCTGCACTGCTGGTTGACTCCGGCGGGATGGTGTTTCTCGGTAACTGTATGTTAACCTCCAAGCCAGTGAAAAAAGTAGCTAACACTAGGAGTTAAATTAGTTGTCCATTGGTAATCACCTTGTAGCCGGAGTTCGTCAAATATGGGTTCAGCCGTGGGAGTTACCTTAGCAGCGCTATTTGCTGGTTAGGTAACTGGCGTCTTTGAGACGCGACCTTCGGCTCAAAGACGAGGTGTCGAAACCGGACTTTGGCTCGACCCGTCCGCCCACCGCGTTCCGACCCATATTTGGCGGACGGTAGGCGGCCAGTGCGCACCACGTAACTGCACACAACTAGTTTTATCGCGCTGAATGATATTAATTCTAGTCGACCTTCATTCTTCAATCCGCAATCTTTGGCCCCTATACACTTACTAACGAAATCCAGCCGCCGTTTGTCACCCCCGACCCCCTTTCTTTAGTATTCCTTAACGATTTCGTCCCATAAAAAAACCACCAACCGATTAAACCGGTGGTGGCTTCAACGTGCTTATTTAACTGGCGTGCGGATGTCCTTTAAGGCATCGTCGATTTGGGCCAGTACCAATTCTGTGTTGCCGGGAACATCCAGGTCGTACTTTTGCAAGTCGATCTTGATCTTAGGGCTCACGTCATAGTCTGCGAACCAGCCTTGGTAGGCTGTCCACATCTTCTTGTAGTATGATTCCAATTCAGGATTATCATCGAATTGTTCGTAGTCACGGCCCCGCTTCTTGATCCGGTGGAGGATCGTGTCGAAGTCAGCGTCAGCGTAAACCAACAAATCGGGGGCCTTCTTTGGCAATTCATTCAGTTCATTCATCATGTTGTCCAGCAGGTTGAGGTAAACTTCCAGCTCAGTGTCCGTAATGTTGCCTTCTGCGTTGTTTTCCCGCGTGAAGAGCGCGTCTTCATAGATTGAACGGTCCAGGACATTGTTGTCGTCCGCAAGGGCCCGTTTGATCATGCTAAACCGCTTGTTCAGGAAGTAAATTTGTAGCAAGAACCCATATTGCTTTGGGTCCCGGTAGTAAAGTGGTAACACTGGGTTATCACCAACCGGTTCAAAAAATGCTTGAGTTTCCAAGTGTGACGCAATCTTTCCAGTAAGGGTCGTTTTACCGACACCGATCATTCCAGCTGTAATTATCACCATGATAGCCCCTCTTTAATTAAAAATACAAGATATAGTGTAACATAAAAATGGCAACTACTACATTTGCTTGGCAAAAAAAATTTCCGCCATTTCGTCAACTTTGGTTCTTGCTGTATAATAGAACCGCAACACGTCAACATTTAGGAGGTTAAATATGTATCAAGCAATCGTCTTTTTTGATTTGGATAGCACCTTGTTTGACGACCACAAGAACGTCTTGCCAGCCAGCATCGCTGCCATTCACGAAATGCAACAACATCATATTTTACCAGTTATTGCGACAGGAAGAAACATTTTTGAGATTCAATATGTTTTAGACGCCACTGGCATTGATTCTGTCGTCGGTGCCAACGGAAGTTACGTGCAGTTTGAAGGCAAACGCCTCACCGCTTCCATCATTGATCAGCCAACGTTAGCGGCCATCACGGCCTTCGCCAACGCTCACCATGATCCACTGGCCTACTACAATCGTGCAGGCTTCCGGCTCAGTCAGGCCAACGCCGACACGACCGAAAACTTTCAGCTGTTGCGGCTGAACCCCGTGGTCGATCCTGATTGGTACCAACATCAAGAGATTAACTTCATCAACGTCTTCAACCGCGATAAAGATCAATTATACCACGATCAATTTGCTGGCCAATTAGACCTGGTCCGCAACAACCCACGCTGCTTAGACACCATGGTCCACGGCGTCAGCAAGCAGTCCGGCATTCAAGCTCTACTGGATAAGGCTGGTCTTCAAGGCGTGAAAACGTACGCGTTTGGCGACGGCTACAATGACCTGCAAATGTTTGATGAGGTCGACGTACCGATTTCTATGGGCAACGGGGTGCCGGAAGCCAAGGCTAAAGCCGCTTACGTCACCACTTCTAATACGACTGACGGCATCGTCCACGGGCTCCGTCACTTTGGTTTGATTCAGTAGTCCTGACGATTTTTGTGTGGACTGGCCGCCTTACCGTTCGCCGAATATGGGCCGGAACGCTGTGGGCGGACGGTAAGGCGGCCAGTACGGACTACATGACGTTCAAAGACTAATTTTATCCCTGTAAACCCTGGTGTCACCATAAGTTTAGCTACTTTTAAACTTGCAACCTTTAGCAGAACACTTGCAGCCGGCTCGCCGAATTTTAGACAGCACCTGTTATCAGATTTGCGTCGACCGTTTAAATTTACTAAACAACTCTCAGACAAAACAAAAAATGGTGATTGCGACAGCGGACATCCCCCGTCACAATCACCATTTTCATTGCGTCAATTTTTACCGGTCATTCGTTTCAGATGGCAGCAGGATAATCTGACTGTCACCATCGTCGTAAGCCAACACCGTTTCTGGCAGCTCTGGCGTGTAGCCAAAGTCCGTGTCGAATCCCGCCCGCAACGTCATTTGCTTGTCATCCGACTGGACGTATTCAAAGGTCGTATTGCCTTGGTGGTTGTGTAGCTTAAACGTCAACAGATTATCTAATGGAAACAACCCTTGGAGGTCGTGATCAATAATCTGCCAGATTGCGTCAATCATATTATCCGGCAAGGCCGCAACCGTGCCATAACTTGCGTACCGTGCGTGATTACTTTCAAACATCTTATCGCCTCCACTTTTGGTTGTTTAGCATTATTATACCGTAACTTAACTTAAAACGGGACTAATTACCCCTGGTGCCCCGCAACCTGTTCTGTATCCTTGCGATCAAAAAAGTTCACTAAGAATGAGATGACAATCAGCAGTGCCCCGCCAATGAAGATGACGTGGAGCCCTTGATATAGGATACCATGTAGGGTCGGTAACAAGTGCGCCGGCAATTCTTTAGCCGTCTGCGGGTTAATTAACTTATTCATCATTGCCATGCTGGTGCCGGGATGACTGGCAACGCCCCGGGCCATTTCCAGGTTCATGATAATCCCAAAGATGGAGACCATGATAGTTTGCCCCAGCGTCCGCGACAACGTGTTAAATGAGGTAGCGACCCCCACTTCGTCCACGGCCACCTTGCTTTGAACGGTCACGGTCGTGGTAGTGATGGTGATCCCAAAACCGGTCCCACAGATGGCAGCGATAATGAAGAAGCACCAGAACGGCGTGCTAGCCGGAATCACAGCCATCGTGACGGCCCCGACTAAGACCAGCGCCAACGCCAAATTCACGATACTGTAAGGTGAGCGGTTCAACAGGAGCTTCCCCGCAATAAACGACCCCACGATCCACATCAACGAGCTTGGCGTGATGGCAAACCCAGCTTGTGACGCCATTAAGCCTAAGAGGCCCTGTGTCCAAGTGGGTAAATAAACTTCAAAGCCCATGATGAAGCCACTTAACAATGCGGCAATCAGGTTTTGAATCACAAAGGTGCGGTTACTGAAGAGCGACATCGGAATCAACGGGTCGGCCGTTCGTTTTTCTTGACGAATAAACAGCCCAAAGGCCACGATGGCCACGGCAAATCCGGCCACGACCCACAAGACGTTGATCTGACCTTCCCCTAGCAGCTGGAACGTCAGCATCATTGCCAACAACCCCACTGATAACCAGAAGCAACCAAACCAATCCATGGTGAAAGCCTTACGCTCGGTTGACTCATTTAAGAAGAACCAAATCAGGGCGATGGTAATGATCCCAATAGGAATGTTAATAAAGAAGATCCAATGCCAACTCAATTGGTCGACGATGAACCCACCCAGTAACGGTGCGACCACCGCCGCAATTCCCCAGGCAGAGCCATTGAGACCCATGACCCGGGCCCGTTGCTCAACGGGATAGATGTCGGCTAAGATCGTAAAGGACACGGGCATGATGGCGCCGGCCCCAATTCCTTGCAGGGCCCGCCAAGCGATCAGCGTTTCCATGCTATGCGACATGCCGGACAGCGTGGACCCCAACACGAAGATGAACAGGCCCACCAAGAAGACTGATTTCCGACCAACGGTGTCCGCCAACTTCCCGTAGATGGGGGTCGCTAGCGCACTGGTCAGTAAGAAAATAGAGAAGACCCAGTTCATGAGGGCCACCCCGTGCAGATCACCGACAATGGTCGGCATGGCCGTCGAGACGATGGTCCCCTCAACGGCTGACATAAACGTGGCAACAAAGACAGCAATAGTGACCAAACCAACGTTAGTTTGTTTCTTAGACATAATTTCCTCCTCACGTTGGCCCCACCACACAACGAATCTACGTAGCCAATTGCTGCTACTGCCCAATTTCTGTTTTTCAGTAATAAACCAATTATCACGGCTAACCGTCAAAAAAACAAGTCGTTAGCTTAAATTTTTTCTTTGAACCTCTGATTGCGCCAGTAAATTTCAGCTAAATCGTCGTGCACCTTGGCACTACAAAACGACTTGGTTCGAGCTGACCACCTGCCGTTCACCAAATATGGGGCGGAACGCGGTGGCCGGCGGCAGTTGGGTTTCACTAGTTTTAGTGATTAGCACGCAGGATTAATGGGTTAATCAACCTTCTGCCGATAAGCAAAAGGCCGAAACGATTGCTCGCCCCGACCTCCCATGTGTTCGTTTAATTATTTCACAGCTGCTTTTAAGGCGTCGACCTTATCCAGATGTTCCCAAGGTAAGTCGATGTCGGTCCGGCCAAAGTGACCGTATGCGGCGGTCTGCTTGTAAATTGGCCGCTTCAAGTCAAGCATTTGGATGATACCTGCTGGCCGCAAGTCAAACAATTGCCGAACGGCAGCGTTCAATTTGCTTTCAGCCACGGTACCAGTGCCAAACGTGTTAATGTAGACGGAAACAGGTTCCGCTACCCCAATGGCGTAGGCAATCTGCACTTCACACTTGGTAGCGAGTTCGGCCGCCACAATGTTCTTGGCAATGTACCGGGCGGCGTAACTGGCAGAACGGTCCACCTTGGTAGCGTCCTTCCCGGAGAAGGCCCCACCACCATGGTGAGCAGCACCACCGTACGTGTCGACGATGATCTTCCGACCGGTCAACCCGGCATCCCCTTGTGGTCCACCAATCACAAAGCGGCCCGTGGGGTTAATGAAGTATTTCGTTTGATCGTCCAACAGGTCAGCTGGAATTACTGGCTTGATGACTTGTTCGATCACGTCTTGGCGAATTTGATCCAACGTCACGTCAGGATCGTGTTGGGTACTCAGCACAACCGTGTCCACCCGGACTGGGCGTTCGTTGTCGTCGTACTCAACTGTGACTTCAGCCTTGGCATCGGGCCGTAAGTAATCGATCACGTCCGCCTTCCGCAGCTTAGCAATTCGCCGCATCAACGCGTGGCTCAATTCGATTGGCAATGGCATTAATTCGGGCGTCTCATTGACGGCATAGCCGAACATGAGGCCTTGGTCCCCGGCACCAATCTTGTCGAGTGGATCTTCATCCCCTTCACGCGTCTCCAAAGAGTCATCGACCCCTTGCGCGATATCAGGTGATTGTTCGTCGATCGCCACGAGGACGGCACAGTTGTCGCCATCAAAGCCGTATTGCCCATCCGTGTAGCCGATTTCCTTAATAGTTTCGCGAACCACTTTTTGGATGTCGACGTAGGCCTTGGTCGAAATTTCACCAAAGACCAGGACAAGCCCCGTCGTGACGGACGTTTCGCAGGCAACCCGGGAATCGGGATCTTGTTCCAGCATCGCATCTAAGATAGCGTCACTGATCTGATCGGCGATTTTGTCGGGATGGCCCTCAGAAACGGATTCTGAAGTAAATAAATGTCTTTCTTGCAATGGATATTCCCCCTAGATATAGTAGACGGCGAGTTGACCGATAATCTCAACGCCATTCGGTTACAAGGCAGCTTCACAAGACGCGTGAATCCTATCGGGAATTGACTCATAACTCAAGAATTTTAACACAAATCCGGCCGACTTAAAAGGAAGCGCCGGTAAATTTCTCAAAGAACCGTTGACCCACAGCCAAATAATTACTAAGATAAAAGGCAACACTATAATTAATCAGTCGAAACGGAGCGATTCCATGACCACTCTCATGGCCTTCTTCAAAAACCGAACGGTCCAGCAACTGTTCATCTTTGTCTTCTGTCAAAACTTTCTGTGGTGGCTGGCCGGCACGACCGCCGCGACCGGCACACCCCTGGCGACCGACGTCAAATTCTTCCTCGCCATCTACGGTATCTTTCTGGCGGCCGGCACCTTCTTGATTTTGAAACGCCATTTTCAATCGACCATCGGCCCCATCCTGGTCGTTGCATCCGCCACTATGGGCTTTCTGGCGGCACCTGATGACCATTTAGTCCAGGTGTTTGCCCTACTGCTATGTATCTTCCTAGTGCTCGCCTGCGTGCCTCAGCTGGGCCTTCAGTCCGTTTATGGGCTAGTGGTCTTCAGCGTGTTAGCCGGCTGCGGTGTGCCCGTAATCTTGTTTTTCTTACGTAACCATTACCTCGCCTTACAATTCGTGACACCCTTAGTTCCCCTGATGACTAGTTACTTGGCCTTTTTTGAGCCCTACTATTTGACGGCCGAACGGGACTGGCGGTTAACCTTAATCACGCCAATTATTTGTGTTCTTTCCTTATTTAGTTTGCCATTTACCTGGCACACGATCGTCATTGTCCTCTTGCTGGCGGCTCACTGGTGGTTGCAGCAACGACTCAATCAACGCTACCGGCTAACGTTCTCCGGCATTTGCCAGTTTCTGGTAGGCGTTCTCATTCTCTATTAACCATTAAGCAGACCAATTATCTATTGAGAGATTTTAAAGTTTCGCTAAACCCAGGGGCCACGACTACCGTTTTCCCACTAAACCGTGCTAAAATGGGGCATCATCTAGTAATGGAGGAACCTGCATGACCGAAATCAAAGTGATTGGCGACATCCTCAGTGGTAAATTTCAACCCACGCTCACCGGTAATCGCGTCGTGGATGCTGCTTTGCTCGCTCACTTTTGTCAAAACTTGGCGACTGCGCTGCACTTACCCACAACGCAGGTCCACGCTGAACATCATTGGGACCTCACGGTAGCGCCCAACGCGCTCTACCTGATCGATGACCAAATTCTCGGCAGCAATCAGCACCTGCGTAGCCGCCCCAACGTAATTGCGGTGGCGCACAAAGATTTGTTACGCGGCCAAATCACGACGACTAAGCGTTTGCTCGCAGACAAATTAGCCCTGAATTCCACAATGAACTGAGATTGACCAATCAGCTGTTGATTGGTCAATTTTTGTGCGCCAAATCCAGCCGCCTACCGTTCAATATGGGTCGCGGGTGATGGGTAAAGACTAATTTAATGGTCGTTGTCGGCTAAGTATTGTGTTGTACACGCAAAAAGGAGCTGTCACCATTGGCCACAGCCCCCACCGTTTACGTGAACTCTTTGATTTTCAAAATGGTCCCCTGTATTCCCGGTAACCGCTCCTCCAATTCACACTGGAGTTGCATCAAGCCATCCGTCAGCGGAACTTCCTTGCCCGCCACAAAGAACTGCGACTTTTCCCAATACAAGTGTCGCCCGCGCACCTCAAACTTCCGCCGTAAGCGAAAGTTCAGCGTCTCATACACCAGCGTTTCAACTGCCGTCCCCGTGTGCAAGTCGTCACGCAATGCTGCGGCCAAGTCTTGATCCGAAAAGCTGTACTTACGGTGAGAGCCCCGGTCCCACAGTTCCAGCCGGTAGGTCAACCCCACGGTATTTTGCAGGAAGTGGCCGACCAACTCGAAGAAGTTCATGCGAAAATGCGCCAGGTCCCCAACGTCCAAATAGAAGTGACGTCGCTGTTGGTAATGGTCTAAAGGCGCCTGCAAGGCATCCTCGATTCGCCGCGTCACTAACTGGTAGGCCTGGCGCAGCTCCAAAAACTGATCAATCAATTGCCGATCTTCTTCTGAAATGGGTGTGTATAACGCCTCTTCAACGCTCAAGATCCGCTTGATTTCATGTGGTGCAAGTGTCATTAATTCTCCTCCTTTAGACTAGTCAGCACTAGTACTGATTTCAAATTAACACACTTCATTCCTAATTAACAGACCTTATTATTAATACAGATACAATCATGAACACCTGTTGCCAACTTATTTTGCATAGATTTTGCTAAAAATATCCGAAGCACGTCTAATCTTGTGTATATACATCCGCAAACAAGCGATAAATGCAGTCGCTTCGCAATTAATTTTCTAATAATGCGTCTTCAAAAAATATTTATTCGCCGACTTGACTTGCCTTCTCCCACCCGCTTGGGTATATTTAAGACAACTATAGAGGAGGAATTCACATGGCAGATATTTTAGTTACCACGACGGAACACATTCCTGGGCACGAGTACGAGGTCATCGGTGAAGTCTTTGGGTTAACCACGCAATCAAAAAATGTCCTCCGTAATATTGGCGCTTCCCTGAAGAACGTGGTGGGCGGTGAGATCAAGGACTACACTAAGATGTTAGATGAAGCCCGTAACGTCGCCGTCGACCGGCTACGCGTCAATGCCAGCAATATGGGTGCCGACGCCGTGGTCATGATGCGGTTTGACTCCGGATCGATTGGTACCGACATGCAATCCGTGGCCGCCTACGGCACTGCAGTGAAATATTTGTGATTTACGGCGGGTTTAACGGTTTTACTCGCTGAAATGTTCGTTACACTTGACTGATTTCGCTTAATTATCTCATGGTCCTTACGCCCTAGTCGTTTTTGACGATTTGGGTGGCGGGACTTTTTTTATTTGGCAAAATCTTTAACCAACCCGCAAATCGCTTACATCCAAAAGTGGCCACAAATGCCAATGTGTAACCATCTAGTACCACACAATCCTGTTTATGGGATAAAGTTTGTCCACTTTACAATTATTGTCCCGTCGAAACTATCCATCCCCATAGAAGTGTCCGTCCAACTCTTTTAGTTCTCGCTTTATACTAACCATAGTCAATAAGATAGTAAGCAATTAAAAAGCGAATCATTCGGAATTAAAAGAAAGCGGGTATTCAAAATGTTCAAACAAATTATTAAATGGACCGTCTTAGTTATCGCAACTCTGGTCATCACCTTAGCAACCTTCAGCTCCACCATCTTCGCCGCCGCTACCGGCAAACCAACACCTTCCTGGGGTGCTTGGGATCAAACCACAATTACATACAAGACCAACACGGGCTCCAGCTACTACAAGAGCATTTGGAAGAACGCCGTTAAGCGTTGGAACAAAGTCGGTGTTGTTCAATTAAAGGCTGCCAAGAGCGGCGAAAAGGCTGACATCACGTTGACTTCTTCCGCTTCCCTCAGCACCAAGAGCGGCAAGTTAGCCGGTTACACCAACTACTCTTACTTAAACAAGGGCAACGACAACGAAATCGTTTCTGCAAAGTCCACCTTGAACCGCAGCTTATTAACCAAGTACGGTTACACCAAGAACCAACGGACTAACGTTGCTACCCACGAAATTGGCCATGCCTTAGGCTTAAGCCATTCTTCTAGCAAGTCCAGCGTGATGTATGCTTCCGATCGTTACGCCTCCATCGACCACCAAGACAAGGTCGGTTTGGCAGACGCCTACAACGATTAATCACTATCAAACATTGACGAATACCTGCAAAAACCCTAGCCGCCAGTCCAGCTAGGGTTTTTATTTGTCATTTTTTCGGTAGTGAGGCGTTAATTTTGAAAGTCTGTGGTCTCTTCGGTTGTGAGAGTCTTGCTAAGATGTAAGCGTCTCGACCAAACAATTCCTACTAAGGACATGCTGGCGGCACCTAGCATGGTCGCCTGGAACCCATTCGTAAATGTGCTTCCATGAAACTGGTAAAAAATCATCACAGCCACCGTCGTGCCCACCGCACCGCCCAAGAGACGAAAAACATTGTATACCCCCGAGGCCTTACCAATCATCATGCTTGGCACAGCACCCAGAACGGACTTTTGCAGCGCCGGCCCGGCCATCGACAGTCCAATGCCTGCCAACATTAGTGGAACAATTAACCACGAATAAGATTGTCTAACCAGTAGCGCAATCAGCAGATAGCCAAGACCTTGTAAGCCCAAGCCAATGGTGGCGACCCATCGCTCACCAAATCGATCCACAGCTCGACCGGCAAACGGTGCCACGACAACTAGTGTTCCAGTCCAAGGTAGTAATTCTAGGCCAGCAGTCAAAGCATTGGCCTGTTGACTGACTTGCAGGTATTGCGGTAGAAAAAAGACCACACCATACATAGAACCGTAGAGACCGGCAGTGGCGAGATTTCCGCCAACAAAGGTTTTATTTCGAAAAAGAGCTAAGGGTACCATCGGCATGGTCTCCTGAGACTGCCGGCGAATGAACCATCCACCCGCGACTAAACTCATGCCACCCACCATCAGAGCTAACATACCACCACTGCCGTTAACTGCAGAGAGGGCCCAAACAATGCCGGCCATGGCAATAATGATCAGGCCATTATCAACCAAATTAATCGGCGCGTTCTGACCGTAGCTTTCTGGCAGATGTCGCCTAGATAAAAGTATGGCCAGCCCACCTACCGGAACGTTAATCCAAAAGATCCACTGCCAGGCTAGTTGCGCCACAATCAATCCCCCCAGTGAGGGACCCACAATCAATGCGAGTCCGCCGATACCACCCCAAATACCCAGGGCTCGTCCCCGTTGACTAGCCGGCAAAGAATTCGTGAGAATTGACATGGACATCGGCGTCATGACCGATGCGCCAATCCCCTCAATAATCCTGGCAATGATTAACCAACTAATATTCGGTGCCAAAGCACATAGAATTGATCCCAAAGTAAAGACTAAGATTCCCCAGTTGTAAATTTTCCGTCGGCCCAGACGTTCACCTAGGGTCACACCAATCAACAAGACCGCTGCAATAGTAATATTGTAAGCGTTCAATGCCCACTGGAGGCTCCTCACCGATATTTGAAATTGCGTCCGAATAGCTGTTGAAGCCGTAGTGACAATCATGGTATCCATCATTGCCATAAAAAAGCCAAGTGACGTCAGCAACAGTACCCATTTTGAGCGACCCACATTTTCACTCATTTCCCAATCTCCTTACGCCATAAGATAGTTCAAATATTTTTGAACTATCTAAACATATCATGATGCTTACACCCTGGCAAGGCCCAAATTAAAAAGGGAGAAGCCCAGCAGCGGCTTCTCCCAATTGGTCTAGTTCGTTATAAGTTTTGCCAGAAATGAGTTAAATAGTGGTCAAAGGTCGAGCGGTCTAAAGTTACATATTTTTCACGTGCCACCTTATGAGCGGTAATTAATCCGGCCTCCTGCAAAATTTTAAAGTGATAGGACCCCGAGGTCTTGCTGATCTGCATCGCCTGACCGATCTCACCACAAGCCACTTCATGGTCAAGTTGGCTTAAGTAGCGGACAATTTCAAAACGAATCGGATCGGCGAGGGCCTTGAACACGGCAATATTGTCTTTGTTTGTCATTTCTTGTTTTGTCATATCACTCATCCTACCAGAGTTAATTTATTTCGCAAGCCCCACTTGCTCAAGACTCAGAATTTTCTACGTGTGCGCTGGAGGCTAGCAACTCACCTCCACCAAATATCGTTATTTCATATGAATCGCAAATTGTGGGTGTCGGTTAGCAATTTTAGAAATATGGACCGACTTCCCAGCTTCTTCAATCAGCTTGCCATGACCGATAGCCATTGCCACGTGGTAGGTGTACTTCTGCCCAGCAATCTGCCAGAAGAGTAAGTCCCCGGCTTTGGCCTTCCGAACGGCCACGTGCTTCCCTAACTTCTGTTGAACGCCAGTCATACCGCCAATATCGCGGTGTTCCACGTCCAAATAGACCTGATCGACGAATGAGGCACAGTCTAGGCCACCGAAGGCATCCCGGCCGGCATACTTGTAGGGCACGCCAAGGTACCGCTTTGCATCCGCAATCAATCGGTTCACGCGCTTCCCCTTTGTCGGGACGGCTCGCTTAAATTGGCGATTGTGCTTAGCACTAGTTGCCTTGCCATTTAGATTGATCTGACCGTTCTTCAGGTGAACCGTCAGCAGGCTCTTTTGATACTTGATCAATAGATTCCCCCGCTTAGAAAAGTGCAGCTTCACCGGTCGACTTCCCGCTTTAATAGTCGTCCCGTGTCCCCGACCAAATTGGTGATAGGCAACCAGGTAGTTGCCATACACGGTTCGGTCATTGTAGGCGTACAACTGGCCATTGCGAAGCTGACGCACGTTGATCCAATGGCTGGCATAGGTCGTGAAGTGATCCTGCTGCGGTTTGGCGTAAAACATCACGCTCACGTTACGGATACGCCCCGCCTTATTCTGGGTGATATACACGGATTTATAGCGGCTAATTCGCCGATCAAACGTCCGTGTCGCGTCTAAACGCTCATGCTTGGCCAAGTACCCCTCACGAGCAAACATGCTGTTATAGCTCGCCTGAGCGGCCACTCCCGTCAGCTGCCACCCGAGTAAGATAGCCGCTAACCCAAACAGTATTTGCCAATCCCGTTTTTTCATTTATGTATGAACCTCCCAATCCTGCAACATATTTAATACAAGATTAAGTATAGGCCCAAATACAGGTGGAAACAATCTGAAAATACCCTGGATACTCCCCACCACGGTTCTTCCTCAGCGATGGTAACCGGCGAGTCCTACCCATTGATACTGGTTACCCAAGCGTCGATGTCACTGACCTGGTCTCATTTTCCCAACAAAACAAAAAAGCCATCGCCTATTGCAATGACTCCCGAGATGAAACATCTGATACCGGAGGTGGGGTTCGAACCCACACGACCTCAACGGTCACTGGATTTTGAGTCCAGCGCGTCTGCCAGTTCCGCCACTCCGGCAAAAAAATTCATAAAACTTGATTGGATACACCCAGTCAAAGGTGGTAATCGGATTCGAACCGACGATGAAGGTTTTGCAGACCTCTGCCTTACCACTTGGCTATACCACCATAATCGCCTATCCAATCTGACTGGACCAGCTGAATAAATCAAGATGCCCCAATCTAGGGCGGTATGTGGGAATCGAACCCACGCGTGCCGGAACCACAATCCGGTGTGTTAACCCCTTCACCAATACCGCCATCACATTACAAACAGGGATAGTAGGAGTTGAACCCACATCGACGGTTTTGGAGACCGTTGTTCTACCATTGAACTATATCCCTATAATGATGGTGGGGAGTGGATTCGAACCACCGAACCCGAAGGAGCGGATTTACAGTCCGCCGCGTTTAGCCAGACTTCGCTACCCCACCATAATGGCGCGGGACGGAATCGAACCGCCGACACATGGAGCTTCAATCCATTGCTCTACCGACTGAGCTACCGAGCCA
>NZ_JAMXAZ010000034.1:0-23491 GCF_024718525.1 Levilactobacillus yiduensis | reverse complement strand
GCAAGATCAAAAGCCGTCAGTTTTTGAAAAACATGAAAACTGACGACTTTTTTGAAAGGTATGAATAATTCAGGAAATACTAACTGGACTAAATTGGGCATCGGTTCCATTTACTTGGTAAACAACATGAACTACCACGGAAAAATATATGCTTTTTTGAAAAATAAAGAGCCATTTGAAGCAATTATTGGATCCGCAAATCTTTCAGTATTAGCACCAGAAGGACCACTTCTCCGTCAATACGAGGTAGCAACAACAATTACCAATATCTCCAAATGCAAAGAATTAATTGCCCACATTAACTCGATTATTCAGACGAGCACAGATAACGCAACTGATTTAAGTAACTTTCAGATAAATCATGAGCGAATCGATGTTTTGAATGATGTCGAACGTGTTATCGAAATTACGAAATCGGAATTGAAATCGTACACAAATAAAGAAAAAAAACTGACTTTCCGCATACCCATTAAAGCTCCACACTACACTGACAAATTTTCAAAGGATCCTAAAGCCTACACCCAATCGAATATTAATCTTTGCTATGGCAAGGGCAGAAAAGATACGAAGAGCGGTAAGATTAGCCGACGGAATTGGTATGAAGCTCAAATCACCGTGAGCAAAAAAATCACCTCTCAACCTGGCTACCCCAAAGGAGACCCATTTTACTTAGTCACAGATGATAGTTACAAATTTTTGGCACATTCAACAGCTGCTAATAACAAACAACTAACTGCATATGGCCCTACAGGTAACGACCGAGTATTTGGAAGATGGATAAAGGGCCGTCTAGCAACGGCTGGTTATGTTGAGCCCTACGATGATGTTGACGACGATAAAAACGGTGATGGCATTGTTACGCTAGAAGCTTTGGATAAAGCGCATATGCGGGTAATGGTTTTGACAAAAACTAATACACAAGAATTTGGAGACGTATACCTACGACGTGCCCCAACCAAAAAAAACAAAAAAGGTGTCCTAGACAAAAAACATTCCAAAAGAAAACTACTCGACGTGTGGACTGTTCACTTTGAAGGGCTTGAGGGAGAAAATGAATGATGCAATATCTCAATAACTACATCGCAGGCTTTGAAGCTAAAGGAAGCTTTAAGCAAGCAGTATCAATTAAGAAAACAGCTGCTGAGGTTGGCCAGAAGTATCTAAGCAAGTTTGACTATACTTCCAATCAAATTGGATTATTATTGGGAAATATTCAATCTGGAAAAACTGGTCAAATGTTTGGTATCGCTAGTGAAGCTGCTGATCGTGGCTTTCGATTTTTTTTACTACTAGAAACAGATAGCACATTACTCCAGGAACAAACTTACGAACGTGCTAAACGTGACTTACCTGACTTTGTAGTATGTAGTGAAAATGAGGAACAAAAGTTTCGTAATCATGGTACTGCTCCAGTAATGATCGTAATTAAAAAGAATAGTAGAATTCTTAAATCTTGGGCAGATCGCTTTAAAAACACAAAAATGTTGTTGGGCAATCCTTTGTTTATTCTGGACGACGAAGCGGATGCAGTTTCTCTCAACACCAAGGTCAATCAACGTACAGATAATGACGAAAAGAAACAATCAACAATAAATAAATATTTGAAAGATATCAGAAACACCGCTTTATCTAGTATCTTTCTACAAATTACTGGGACTCCTCAGGCAGTGTTTCTACAGTCAAAAGAATCAAATTGGCAACCAGAATTTACGTACTATTTCGAACCAGGAGAAGGGTATCTAGGCGGAAACTTTTTCTTCCCTGATTCCACAGAGACACCTGATTTCATTAGGTTTACTGATGGTAAAACCCCACAAGAAGTTGCTAAAGAGGCTGTTTTGCGACATCTAGTTGTGTCTGCTCAAGTTCTATTGTCCGGAGGAAAAGTCTCCAATTGCATCATCCATCCTGGAATAAGACAGAATACACACACTGCTGCCCGTGACGACGTTACAGCAGCCTTTGCATGGTGGGGATTTCATCATGATGGCGATGAGTTTAGCCGCGAATTTGATCGCGAATATAACTCACTAAAACCAGTTAAAACAGAGAAGCGGCCTCACGATGAAATATTAGAAAAAGTCCTATCCATGTTAGAAAAAGGATCCTATTCCATTCTCATGCTTAATGGAACTAGCACAGATAGTAGTGAAGATTATGCTGAAGGATGTAACTTTATTATTGGTGGAACCAATCTTGGACGAGGCGTTACATTTGGGCAATTGAATACGTTTGTATACACACGAACCAGTCAAAATCCCCAAGCTGATACAATGTGGCAACATCAGCGAATGTTTGGCTACGATCGTGATCCTGGCCTTATCTCAATGTACAGTTCCCGAGAACTATACAAACTCTTTTCAGAGATCAATTCGACTAATAATTCAATTATTAATCAAGTCAAACAGGGAAACAGCGTCAGAGTTGCATACCCAGATGGTCTCAACCCTACGCGATCCAACGTCTTAGACAAATCATTACTCAACATTGTACCTGGTGGATCACACCACTTCCCGATTAATCCAGTTAACGATACTTACGAGGAGATACAAGATATAGTCGCAAGATTTGGTAATACTGACTCAGTATGCCAAGTTTCATTAGAATTTATTATTGAAATTTTAAAGCATATCTCTACCGAAAAGTCATTTAATATGGACGGATACATCCAAACAATTAATTCAAAAATAACCGATGACCGAGCTGCTCAAGGTGGCCTATTGGTTCGACGCAATCGTGATATAACACATGCTACTCGTGCATTATTATCTCCAAACGATTGGTCAGAATCAAATAAATTAGATGATAAGTTTGTCTTAACGCTATATAGTGTACTAGGTCAGAAAGAAAAGGGATGGAATGGTAGCCCAGTGTGGGTTCCTGATATTAAATTTCCTAAGGCAGAGAATTTTTACATGATTATCTAACGTTTTGTTTCGCACAATTGCTGTATAGCGAAAAGGGATTAGACATTTTATGTGAGTGTTAAAGTGAGCCCCCAAGGTTGGAAGGAAGTCCAATCTTGGGGGCTCACTTCACATCTAATTCTTTTGGAATTTATCAGATGTAAAAATGGTACTTTTCTCAACAACCCAAGCTCATCTTTTACTATTTCTGTTTTCCCACCCACCAAGTCATTTTTCCAACCCATCCCTTCGAAATTTGACCACGCGTAAGCTATCTCGTTGACCTTTTCTACCTAAAAAAGCTATGCTAATCCTATCTTGCAAATTCACTTGTAGAGGAGGGACACCATGCACAGAAGATTACGATTCGGTTTGCTCACGTTGCTCGCGTTACTCAGTATCCTGTTATTCTGCGGTCAACCGACGCAAGCCCAAGCCGCCGCCAACCCCAGCGCTTTTGCCAATCGTCAGGGCCTGTTGATCGACCTTGGCCGGCATCCCCTCTCTGAAAAAGGCCTCCAACAGGTCATTCAGGCCGCGGCGGACCAGAAGTTTCACTACGTCGTCTTGCATTTGAGCGACAACGAACACCTAAGTTTTCAGTCTAAATATCTTAAAAATAAGGCCACCAAAACGGTCCTGTCGCCTGCTGCACTTAAACGCCTGGTCAGTTTTGCCAAGACCCGCGACGTCCAACTGGTTCCTGCGCTGGACGTACCCGCCCACACCGGCGCCCTCTTACGGCAACTGAAAAAATCCCATCCCAAAATCTACCGGCACGTCAAGCTCGACAGTCAGTCTTTGGATTACACCAACCAGGCCACCGTCACTCTGGTCAAGAAGCTCTACCAGGAACTCGATACCAGCTTCAAGAAGCAACCGCAACGCGCGCTCCTTCTCGGCGCCGACGAAGTCCCTGGGACCGACAACGACTACAAGCAGCTGACAACCTTTATCAACCAACTCAATCAATTTCAAAATAAACGTGGCTACACGACCATCGTCTGGAACGACTCGCTCCTAAAAGGTCAGCTCAGCAAGCTCAACCGCAACATCGTGGTCAACTACTGGTCGCAGTCCGGCAACCGCGCTACCACAAAGGCCCTCAGTGATCGCCGGGCCAACCGCGTGTCCGTGAGCGACCTCCTGAAGGCCAAGCGGACCATCGTTAACGCCAATAGCTACGCGACCTACTATCAGCTACAATTCATTGGCAACGCCGCTAACGACCAGTATTTCACCAGCTACCTGCGCGACTCATACCGGCCGTACTTCTTCAATGAAATCAGCGCCACCGGCCAAAACCAGGACCGCACCTACGAACCCAAGGTCACCACGACCGGCACGTTGGTCAGCCTCTGGGGCCACGACGCGCAAGGCGTTAAGACCAGCGCCATCGTCGACTTTATTCATAAATTAGACGTTCCCAAATAAAAAGGACTGGCAGTAACGTCCAGTCCAATCATGTTTTGTGATGACACTTGGCTGTTGGCCGGTGCCATTTTTAGTCTTCAGCTTAGTCCTGATAATACCGCAACGTCTTCGCCAACTCGCGTTTCACCGCCTGGGCCAAGGCCTTGGGGGCAACGACTTGAATCTGCGCACCCTGGCTCATGATCCACAGTAAGGCGCCCTGGGAGGCCAGGTGGTCGCCCTTAATGATGACGCTCCCATCGTCTTCCCAGCTGGTGATTCGTGCATTGGGGAGGCGGTCCAGCGCGGTTTGTGGGTAGCCCCAATACCGGAATTCATACGGGATGTCCGTGCCACCAACCAGCTGATATTCCAAGTCCTGCGGCGTGCCCTCACCCAAATGCTGGGGAACGGTCACCCGCGAGCCCTGGGCCACGTGCGCCTCTTCAAAGCGGTCCAAGCGGTAAAGCACGCTCTTTTCCCGTTCCGGCACGTACAGCACGACATAAAAATAATAATCAGCGAAGTAAACACTCAGCGGGATCCCGGAGCCCGGCCGCGCAATCAATTCTCCCTGTTGGTTGGGCACACTGCTCCGGTAGCTAAACGCAATCGGCATCTGCTGGGCGATCCACTTCGAAAAGCTCTTGAGCCGCGGCAAGATTTCCCGGTCACCATTAGAAAACAACGGTGTGTAGTGCTTCAACGTTTGTTTGATCAATTGCGTGACCAGCTCCTGGTCATCCGGATTCACCAGCGCCACCAGATGGTCTTTAACCCGCAAGAGTTCTGCCGTTGTCAATGACCGTGTGCCAATCACCATTTTAAGCAGTGCCAAGGCCTCCTCGGTCGCCAGTGTACTGCCCTTGGCTAACTGATAACTGCCACTCGTGGCATCACGCTGCATCTTAAAATCAGCTTCATCCCGATCGACCGCATCGCGAATCACCTTAATGTCACGCTGAAGCGTCCGTTCCGTGACCTGATAATGGTCCTTAGTGGCATCGTCAATCGTAATTTTTTCACCACTAATTAATTTAAGTAAGATATTAATCACACGTTCTTGGCTCTTCATCGTCACCCTCCTAAATCACTAACGAACTGGCTGAGCGCCTACTGCCTGTCACTCATGACAGCCACCTCGTTTCAATAAAGTCAGTATACCGTGTGAGGGTGTCACCATTTGTCGCTCGGGAAAATTTGTTGGGTGTTTTTACCCCTGACAGAAAAAATTCTCCCCATCAATACCGGTTGACAAAGAGCCGAAAAAAGACGCCAGTTATTCACTAGCGTCGCATAAAATTTCAAAGATGAATTTCAATTCAAATCAGCCACCTACACTGATTTGACAACTTAGCTCTTAGCTATCTTCGCATCATACTGCGCTTGCAGATTAAGCCACGTTTCCGTGGAGACACCTGTTACTTTAGCGAGTTTATCTGCAGTTACTGCGCTGACGCTGTCTTGACCATTAATAATGTTGCTTACTATTTTACTCGAAACTCCAAGTCGCTCAGCAAATTCTGCTTGCGTGATATTTAAATCATCAACAATCTCCTCAACGTAGGCTCCAGGATGAAAAGCAATCAGATCTTTGACTTCAGTTGTATTCCCCATAATACTTACCTCCGTAACTCCAATTATTGTATTTTTACTAGTGTTCGCAAAAACTTATTTTCTACTAAGCCATTGATGCTAAGTAATAATCGCTATAAGCCACTGCCACCACCCAGAAACTAAATGGGCAATCTGAGCATAACGGGACACACACATCTCGTCAACTAAACAGCGCTACTTTTGCTAAAAGAAAAGACGCCCCCAAAACCTGGCGTCAATTCAACGATTCTATTCAATTTTAAACACAATGCGCCCCCCGAGGGCTCTTTATTCAAATTCATAAGATACCAATAGTGACTGTATCCCTTGCTGTATAAGGGATTATCACACCATCAACTAACTTCATTATAGTTACGTGTCACCAAATTGTCACCACGGTGTCACCAGTAAACACGGCAAGGGCGATGGAACTGTTAGCTTAATGGCTAGCAGTTTTTATTTTGCTCTCACATCCGTTATGGTTCCAAGCCATGACGAACCGTGTACCGTAGAATGGCACCGAACTCGATCAATCTGACTGACCGAATAAGTACCGTTATCGTTCAAAACGATAGCGAAACAGGTTACTTGAAATCACCTGTTCACCGACACTGAACGTAATTTTCCGCTAAGTTGTTTTCTAGTCGTCCTGAACGACCTCGAATGCTCTAAGTTCTCCGGATGCACTTAGCCAAGTGAACATGCTTCACCTACCCCTGTTATTTGCCTTATGTAAGATTAACGCCACTTGATGGAATAACTAGGCTAATGAACCAAGTTAGTGCATCAGATCAAACGCTTGTAACCAATCCCGTATTTCGGGTTCACTTCTAGCTATCAATTACCCTTTAACCACACACATTAAAACTTCTTACACAATACGGTGTAAAGTACGCTATCACCTTTTAGTCCAATCTGGCTCCCCAAAATTGGGGAATGAGGTCTTAGCAGCATGTTTAATCCATCCACAGAGGGAGTATGCAATTATTCTGCACGAGTGTGGAAAGGATACTCATTTTTTGAGCCCCCTTCCAAAAGAGGCCCTATCCGGTACCGTTAAGGATGCACATTGCCACTTATGACAAACAAAAAAGGGTGGCAAGTCACCCCCCACATTCATACCTTCAAATAAATATACCCCACATTCACGCTAGACTTCCCTTGTGGGAGTGGTGATTAGTCATTTACCGAAGACAAGTCAGAAACATGATCTATCCCGTACAATACCGTCGTGAATCGCTACTCTATTGGTGGTATTCCCCACTATTCCCTTATTATCCCATGTCCGTAACTGTAGTTACGCTTGTGTCTCGTAGTTGGAACTACACACCGCTATTCAATCCCGAATAAATGTTAGCATTTGCAAGCATTCTGACTAGTATTTACGATCACGAACAACCGTAGTTGGAGTTACCCTTGTTCGCTAGAAACGGATCACAATTAAGCCATCATCAGGCACCTCAAAGCTATCCTCTGTAATGGTCTCGTTGGTTCCCATATCATTAGTTGAATCGCTTCTAACCTTAACTACAGCGTCACTATCGAACTGTGAGAGGTACGCTATCATCTCACCAACTGTAAAGGATTCGTCCATGCTATCCCGCCTTTCTAACTAGCGTTTTATGTCTCAATTAAACAACTAATTCACGTCCATTGCATCCCCCGAATATGTGCAACTTTGGGTGCACCCCTAAATTAGAAGGTTGCACCCTTTTCGTGTACTCTGAATGACTTCTTCAAGCCCTAACTTGTCAGCAATTGTCAGCATTATACAGCATGCTTAGGCTAGTAATTGCTGGTCTCTTATCCTTACTAGAATCCCATGCAGGTTGCACCTTTTTACCCGGATTCACCTTAACAATTCCTAGGGTGCAACTCATATCATAAGGCCAATATTTACCACCAAATGATCCCAACATCTCCCAACAATCCAGTTAAGGTTTGCAAGGGGGTAACGACTGGGTTTTGCAAGGGTGTGTGGCCCCGTCTCTGTCTGTTTGACCGTATCGGGGATGATTGCTTAGGCCAATAGAAAAAGCCCTGACAACCAGCGTCAAGGCCATTCATTGTCTCACTGGTATAACGGCCATCTCATCAGGCTTTTTTACTTTCCCGGAATCAAGTTGCTGTGGCTTATCGCGTTCAGTCTCAGGCATAGTGGCAATTTCGTACAAAGCAGCTATTCCCAAATGCGACATCGATGTCGTATTTAATTCTGGATCAGACGCTACCTTAATAAATCGTTGAGCCATTCGCGGTTGAATATCAATATTTTGGAGCCATTTTCCAAACTCTCCATGCGCTAAATCATTCTCCTTCACCCACTTCAACCGACGTCCAATTTCAAAGATTGCTTGGCCGCCGATAAATCTCCAAAACATACACTCGTATACTTGAAATTATCCAGATTCATCAATTATCTGCGCTAAGCCTGATTGCTTAACTTATCTAATCTTTCTCGTATTTCAGTAATAATTTGATTTGTTTCGTTCTCTATAGACTCATGTAGATCTTTGTTTCGCTGTATTCCTTTCACACTAACAGCATAAGCCTTCATGCCTGGCTCAAACCATCTGTATGTGAACAGGTTAAATAACTCATTCATATCTTTTGAAATACTTTCTAATTTCTTACTAACGCTTTCTGAATAAAACGGTGCATTTTCACGTCTAACCCGAGAAAAGTCATTAAAAGCCTGAACAAAATCTTCATCTCGTTGTTTCATAACCACTAACTGGTCATCGGACTTTTCGGGTAAGCTGTCCATAATCGGTTGCAATAGACTTGAGGCATCATATGCTGCAATCAAACTTTTTGACAAATCTTTATAAATTTCCAGTTCTAAATCAAATCGTTTTTGGCTGATATGTGACTTATCACTTAATTGATGCCTCATAGATTCCAGTTCTTTCTCAGTTTCCTTTCTGGAATGTTCCGCATCACGTTGCTTGACTATAGTCCAAATTCCTCCAATGATAGTGGTAAACCACAGAAGAGGGCTCATCTGACTGAAAACATCCACGACTATTTTCCACATTTTTCTTTTCTCCTTTAAGTATAACTATCCGTAGAATAACAAAACCCCAGCGTCTCCGCTAGGGCCAGTCTTCTATTCTGCTTGGTAAATGTGTAAGTCGTCCAGAAAGTAACAGTCAGCGAACTCTAACAACGCCTGTGGCTTGTATAAGTGGGAGTAGCTAGACCCGGACCGACCGAGGGCCATATAGCATTGGGTATCTGAATACCCCTTGAAATACAGCATATCCAATATGTCCTGACTTTCCTGATCGCATTGGCTAATGGCCTGTTTAACCTGCTCAACGACCTGTTCTGCATAGAGATGTTGGACTATTCGACGATCACCGTCATTGTTGCTACCAGACCCCTTAGGCATTCCGTCTAAGCGCTGTGAGCGTAATTCAGTCAATGACTTTGAAGTTATCCGAATCATACGCGGCAACGTCCGAGAGAGAAAACTAGCCACCTTCTGCCGGGTCTTCTGTTCGTTTACTTCTGGAAAGATGTCACTCATACTTACGTTCTTAAAATCAATATCTGTCACCGTTCACAGCCCCCATTAGTCCACCGCATTCGTGGTAAAATAAGTTGTTGAGTTATTTTGGTGAGGGCCGTTGATATGGCCTTTTTTCTTTGGTTTCGACGTCGAAAATTCGTCAGTCACAATTGGGCTGAATTCTCAGCCGAACTATCTGACTCGCTAAAATGGTACCTAAGTTAAATTTAGGGCATTGACTGCTGAAAATACAGCCACCAGAACTGAGCTGAGTATTCAGCCTAGTTAGGGACGAATAGGCATTTCACTTCTCTTTGAGAGGGATGCCCCGAGTTTTCGGGCTAGTTGATTTGACTGCTCAATTTTGAGCCATCAAACTCAGTCAACTTGATTGACCCACTTTCTCTTTGAACATTCGCGCAAAATCGCGCACATCTTTCTCTTTCGCGCGGAACTCTTTCTCTTTTCTTAGACCCAGTGGTTCAGAGGTCAGTACATCCCTGCCTAGCAGAGAATTACATTAAGGCGATTCTTTGCCTGCTTCATACTGTTTTTCCAATCCTGCCATATAAGCATCATTAGCAGCGGAACCTTCTTCAACACTTAAACCCCGTGGTTCAACAGAACCACCATTGGACTTAGCCTGATTCAAATACTTATCCATCTTGTCTCCAAACAGTGTACTAGGCTGTAAAAATGGATTCATTTCAGTAACGTCTTTCCATTCTCGAGACTTGTATTTGATTACATCCATAAATTCCTGTTCAGTAAATCCTTCACTGAATCTGGTTTCAATTAATTCTTTAGTTTTATCTGTTACATGATAGCTATGACCTGATTGCTTATTTAAGTAATCAATAATGGATTTAATGGTTGTCTCTTCTGCTTGGTGTGAACGAAGTGAACTGGGTTCCTGACTATTATGTGTAGTCTCTGTATAGTCTCTGGTATTGGTTTGCCCATTTTGGGTACCATTCCCTACCCATTCTGGGTATGAACCCTGCCCATTTTGGGTAGTGTCTAATTGAAGTGCATCCAACTTTGAATAATCAATTCGATACCAAACGGTTTTGTCGTACCCAGCTTTATTGAATCGATCAGTAATTAAATAACCGTCGTCTTTCAACTTCTTTATTGTACGAATGATTGTATTCCTACCCCAAAACGGAAACTCATTTTGCCATTCTCGATACTTATGGTAAGTCCAATAATACCCATTGCGGTAGTTCGTTGATCGTTGCAACCAGTAGTGAACTTGGCTTAATATTATTGCCTCGTTCAATCCCAATTTCTTAGCTAGGGATGGATACACAAGCAATGGCGATCCGTCCTCAACCAGCTTCCGTTTACTAGGATTCATCCCCATTGAATCACCCCCTATCTGCTACGGTGAGTGTCCGCATCGAGTATCTGGCCTATTTGGTCATCGACCTGCTGTAGGTTGTCCCTGGTCATGATGCTAAGCCAATTCATGCTGTCGAATAGCCGTTCAGCTTCATAGCCAACGCCCTTCATATCGATTTTCCCTTGTCGGTAGTCACCTACCACATCAGAGAGAACATCCAGCATTTCAGCCACCGCAAACTCCATACTCTTAGTTTCAAGCACCGTAACGCGCACATCGTCTAAATCAAAATTCATTGTCTTAGGTCTCCATTTCGTGATAAAATGAAGCCACAAAAGGCCTTATCAGGTCTGCATATTCTGCATTCGTCCACGCTAACTCGCCAAAGTAATAGCGTGGATTTTTTTGTGTCTTCATTCATGATTTTCTAACTCCAATATCAGAGGGTCGCAATTCAAGGCTCCCCTAGTTATTCCGAAAAGACGGATAAACATTAATCCTAACGTGCGGACAAAAGTGTACGACTGTATTTGTAACAAATTGTGACAATTCCCCACTACGTCCGTGTTACTCAATAATGGGAATCCCACTTAATCCTTGAACCGAGAAGCAACAACGCCAGTCACTGCACCGTCCACTGTTCTAATCTTAGCTGTTTTCTATCTTCTGTAACATTGACTGAGCTTCTAGACGTTGCTCTGGTGTGCTTTTAGGGTCCGCTAGTCTACGAGTGGCCAGTTCCTTTATTACATAAGTATCAGCCATCCACTCACCATCAATCAGTATGAAATGACTATCCTTGAATTCTGCATATACAGGCCACTGACGCTTAAAGTCTGCCAACGATACGACTGGGTTAGGTTCACTGGAAACTGATGCTGAACGTTCAATTAGCCCCATTTTTAAGGCCATACAGGTAGGCTCGCCCAACTCATTCAACACCCCTTTTTCAACCATGATCTGATAAATCTGGGACTTAACGTTGTTCACCTTTTCTGGTGCAATCTGACCACGCTGACTTGCTATGACGAACGCGTCTTCTACTAATTTTGGATAAATGATCTTCATGTCTAAACACCCTTCTTAACTATTCAGCGGAAAACTCCGCTCAATTCAATAACAAATCGTTATGCAATATCTACCGACTAAATCCATCACCCTGCCGTGGTTTTAGATTTGATGTTCCATCATAAATTTGTCGGCTGACACCTTACTGATACGGCTGATATTGCCAACTGTAGTTACTTGTAAGCCCTGATTAATGAACTCTGTAAGCGTCTGTGGTGCTATGTGGAGATACTTAGCCGCTTCTTGCTTAGTCATGTAAGGGCCATACTTCTGGTGCTCCCCAGCTTCCTTGAAAGCCACGATAGCCATCTTCTGCATGACGGATCCAATCTGGTTCATTGACTTATCTGATAGTTCAAATGGAATCTCCATTCTGTACACCTCCTGATTAACCTGTAATGGCTTGCTGTGGCTTTTCTAGCTTAATCTGATAAATAATACCTTGGTTAGCTAACGTGGCCTTAATCTGCTTGTAATCCATGCCTAACTCAATCAATACGCTTGTTTGTGACTTAACCTTACTTAAAGCAGCAGTTTCATCTGCCGTTAGATATTCCGTAATGGCCTGATGTTCGGGGATGCCCCGTAGTTTTTTAATCTGGGCGGTGTTCATCCCCAGCGCCTGCTTATACATAAGGCGGTTCAGGTTGCTGTATGCGTGACTGTCGTCCTCGAATGCATCACTGTTAGCAATGACATCGTTCAGCCCTTTAGACGACTGTTTACCGAACTTGAAAGCCACACGTTGTGCTATTAATTCTTCCTTCATGGCATAAAACTGCTTAACTAACGCCTTTTTTAGAAAAACAATCTGTCGGCTATTTCCAATCAGAGTAATCAAGGTCGTTGCCTGTTGGTCATTAAGGCGCCAGACCTTGCGAGGACGGCCACCCTTACTTCCCTTCGGAGGTTTATGCATGAAATAGACTAAACCTCCAAAGTCTTCTAGGTCTTTTTTAAAGGTTTCAATCTTTGCGTTTACCCCATGATGGGTCAGCCCTGCGTACTTCGCGATAATATCGCCGGTGGTATATGGCTCTGCGTTCACACTACCATCGGTAAGAAACACTAGTTCATTCATACGGGCCCGGACACCTCCTAAACTTGCTTATAAAGCCAATCATTTAACTTATTAGCTGTACCAACTCGAACATTGGTACGCTCACCGGTTAAAATCTTATCCAACGTCCAACGGCTGACTCCCGTTTCCTTTGAAAGGGATAGGACATTTAAGTTCAATTCACCACGCTTTCTGCGCACGGCCGTTAGCATATCCTTAGAAATTTGTGCCATTCAGTTCAGCCTCCTTTCGTAGCTACATTTGTGGAACTAAATTTATTCTACAAAAGTAGAAATATTTTGTCAACTACATTTGTAGAATAACTATGCTATAATACTAATTAAATCGTTATGGAGGTGATTTTTTGAATCGAATTAAGGAGCTACGATTAAAGCATAATTTGACCTTAAAAGAACTTTCTACTAGAACAGGAATTTCTGTTTCTTCATTGAGCGCTTATGAACGTGGCGACCGATCTCCCAAAATAGAAGCACTTGAAACACTCGCCAAGACGTTCGATGTCCCATTATTCTACTTATATGGTTCTGCTGGCCGTGATGGTCAAATAAGAGAGGTCGCACCCTACCTAACGCTTAACGATGATGGAACTATCGCACTTAACATTCCTGATGATTTTCAAAAGGAAATCCAAAAAACTTACAATGAAATACCTGAGCCAGCACAATTCGGTTTTGATGTATTTAATAACGTTTGGGAAAAAGTCGACGAGTTTGCATTCAAAGTTCCACCTTACATTAAAGATGCTGTGAACCTATACTTCTTAAAGCTCTTAAGTCGTGCCAACTACACCGATCAAACGGGAAATGATCCAACTCATGGACACAACAGTTTCAATTAAATAGCCATCCCCACATTTCTTACATAACATCGCCCTGCCGTGGTACGTTATGGAGGAATTAACAATGGCAAATTTTAAGCAATATACTAAGACAAACGGAACCAAGGCATGGGAGTACACGTTGTCTCTAGGCTTTGATCCAGCTTCTGGTAAGCGAGTACGTTCACACAAGCGCGGTTTTCAGTCCAAAAAGGAAGCCCAAATAGCAGCAGGTCGTGAGGAATCATCGGTATACGATCATGGCATTAAAACAGGTCGTAAACAGTCCTTTCAGGAAGTCTACGACCTGTTTATGGTTCAGTATCAAAAAACGGTTAAGAGTAGCACTCTGCGCAAGGCATTGGGCTTCTACCGTAACCACATCCTCCCCGCGTTCGGCAAGAAGGATATTAAGAAGGTCACACCGCTTCAATGCCAGCACGTCATTAACGACTGGTCTAAGTCCATTCAAGACCCTAAGAAGGTCATGAACTACGCCAGCAAGGTGTTTCAGTACGCAATGCGTATGGAACTGATACAGCGTGATCCAACTAAGCTCATCACCATTCCAGAACGGAAAGACAAGCCAACCGGGGATATTGACGGTAACTTCTACGACAAGGACGAACTCAATCTCTTTTTCCAATGCCTGAACAAAGAACGTAACGAAAAAGCCAAAACCCTATTTAGGATTCTGGCTTATACAGGGATGCGTAAGGGCGAGTGTCTGGCTCTGAAATACTCTGACATAGACTTCACCACTGGCACCATCTCAATTACACGCACGCTGTCCAATGGCGTTGATGGTCTCATGCTGGAAACACCTAAGACGCGTGCCTCTATTCGGACTATTGATATTGACCCGGAGACGCTGAACGTGATTACTCGTTGGCGGTTCACCCAAAAGAAGGCCATGCTCATGCTAGGATTCAACATTGGCAACGACCCCGACCAATTCGTTTTCACCAACAATAAAAACAATCTGCTGACGCCTTCCCGTACGACTATCTGGCTCGATCAGATTATCAACAAGTACGGATTGAAGCGCATCACCACGCACGGCTTCCGACACACGCACGCTAGTATGCTTTTTGAAGCCGGTGCATCTATCAAGCAGGTACAACAACGGCTAGGCCATGCAGACGCGCAAACAACTCTGAATGTCTATACCCACGTCTCCAAACACGCTAAGAAAGACACCATTAACAAGTTCGTTAAGTATATGGAATCCTAGCAATTGTCACCAAAAGTGTCACCAACAAAAAAGACGCTAGCCACAACTAGCGTCATTACAACGTTTCTAACGGTTCATACCCGATTAAATGCGCCCCCCGAGAGTCGAACTCGGATCATGAGGACCGAAATCTCATGTGCTATCCATTACACTAAGGGCGCCCAACGCCTACATTTTAGCGCAATACTAGTTCAATAGACAAATAATTTTACTTAACGTGCACCCGAGGCCTTAATTGCCTGCTGTTCCAAATAATCTTCGGTGGCGTCCGCATTCTGCCGGAAGTCCGCGATGAACGTGTCACCCTGTGGCGCTACCGTGGCGGTTTGCTCGCCATTGATGTCGGTGACCGTCAGTTGTTCTCCAGCCCAATCCGCCGTGTCGTAATGGCCGTCCTCAATCTGGTCCAAGACATTTTGGAAGATATCCAACACCGCCTGGCGAATGATGGTGTCCTCCGTCACGTCCTCACCGTGTTGCTTCAACTGTAGCTGGCGTAGCTGCACCTCGTCCATATCCGTTGGTACTTGAATAAACATAGTTGTGCCTCCCATAATTAGTTTTATTGCTATTCTAGCACGTTCCGGCAAAGAATAGAGGCAAAGCGTTATCCTTCTCACAAATCTGGTGTAAACTAGGAGTATGTAAACGACTATGACTTTAGGAGGTGGGGCGACTCATGGAAGACTCGATACTGGACTTTACCACGAACTTGGCCATCCTCCACCGGCAATTTCAGCGGGCAATGAACCAAATTCTGGAAGCCGACAAGATGCCCATCAACATCACAGAATTCTATTTATTGGTGCTGGTCTCGGAGACCAGTCAGCTCAATCAACGCCGGGCCGCTTGGACGATGGCGGTCGATGAAGGCCTGATGGCGCGCATGGTGCACCACCTGGTCGATCTATCCCTGCTACAAAAAGAAACGGACCCAGACGACCGCCGCAACCGCCGCTTGACCCTGACCACCGACGGGAAAAAGCTGGTCAAGCAGGCCATTACCGTCCTGCACGACTGGTGGCAACAGGCCACACCCACCGATGCTGACTTCGACTACGCCAGCATCACTGCGCAATTACAGCTGCTATCTTCACGGGTCCTCCGTGATCAGACTGAGAGTCACTAGCCACATTTCCTACGAGGAGGGATTTGTATGAGTAAAGCCATTACCATTGCTGAGGCCCAACGCTACGATGCGCACACGATTAACGTGATTGGTATCCCCGCGCTAGTCCTCATGGAACGCGCTGCGCTGGCCACCTTCAATAATATTTTAAATGACGATTTCGACCTATCTCACGTTGTGGTCGTTGCCGCAACTGGCAATAACGGCGGTGACGGGATCGCGGTCGCCCGGTTGCTAAAGGTACGGGGCATCGACGTTGAAATTTATCTGCTGGGGGACCCCGACAAGGCCACGCCCCAAACGACGCAACAGCTTAAAATCGCCAATTACTACGATATTCCCATCACAGAAGACCTCAATCACGTGGTCAACGCGACTGTGATTGTCGACGCCATCTTTGGGGTCGGCCTGTCACGGGCGGTCACCGGCAAATTTGCGGACGCCATTAACGCCATCAATGCGGCCGACGCCAAGACCGTTGCCATCGACGTGCCTTCAGGCATCAACGCGGACACCGGTGATGTCATGGGCGTCGCCGTCGTGGCCGATACCACCACGACCATGGCCTATAACAAGATTGGCTTACTGACCACGGTCGGCAAGCACCACGCCGGCACGATTCACGTCGCCGACATCGGCATCTACGCCCAAGACCGGTTGGAACCCGCCCGCTAATTGGACGGTCACTTAACCAACCACCGAAATTCATTTAGAGAACGACTGAAAACGCGTAAAATGGGACGTGCGAAAGCTGAGTGACTTTCGTGTTTCCCGACCAACGGCTGACCGAATTGCGCGGTCAGTCGTTTTTTTCGTGGCCGCATTTCTCCGAGCCATTTCACAAGCTTTCCCCGCGCAAACCCGGTATACTAGGAATAAGTAGCGGCAGTGCTTTAACTTTGCCAGCCGCAGAATACACTTCGGAGGTGCCCCATGTCACAACTCGAAACTGGCTTTACCAACGTTCAAGCGCTGGATCCCAGCATCTTGGTCGACCTGCGCTATGCCACCACTGACAATTTTACCCATCACGTGATTTATGATTTCACGACCGCCATCGCGCGAACCGGCACGGCTAAGAAGCTCGCCCGGGCCAGCGCACTCCTGCGGGAACAAGGCTACCGGCTCAAAGTCTGGGACGCCTATCGTCCCGTTCCTGCCCAGGAAAGATTGTATGAGGTTTATCCCGACCCATCCTTCGTGGCCAAACCGAACCCGAATTTCTCCCACCAAAAGGGCGTGACCTTTGACCTGACGCTGTGTGACAGCGACGGTAACGAGCTGGAAATGCAAACGCCTTTTGACGATTTCACATCAGCGGCCCACCGGGATCATCCCCGCACGGCCACTCAGGAAAAGCACTACCAGATTCTCAACCAGGCCATGGAAGCGGCCGGGTTCTTCGGCTACGAAAACGAGTGGTGGGACTACCGCGACACGCAGATGGACGACTACGCCCCAGCCGCCGCAGATCCCAACGATTTCTGACTTATCTACGCTGGCCGCCTACCGTTCGCTAGATATGAGTCGGAACGCGGTGGGCGCCGGCCCGAGCCAAAGAGCGGTCTCGGACCTCAACTTGAAGCCGACAACCCACGTCTCCAAGTTGCCAGTTTTCTAACCAGCAAGCTGCTAAGAAAACTCCCACGGCTGAACTCATATCTAGCGAACTCTCGGCTACAGGGATCATTCATCATCAATTGGTCTAATCCTTGGCGATAACTGAGCTACAACTAAATCTAGCTTGATCCAGTATCACTGATAAACACTGGTCAACGCAGTCAGCTAGCAGTGAAACGACCTGAGTGACTGGCGACTTTTGCTAGACTTTTAAGCTAACCGGAAAACTGCCTCTCAGGCTGAAGGTGGTCCCCACAGTATTACGTTTCAAACGTGGCAAACGGTAAGGCGGCCAGCACGAACTATATATCACTGATAAAGCAAAATCGCCTATCACTCTCAACGCGAGAGTGGTAGGCGATTCTTTTATTCGCTTTGCATAAAGGAATGATCCGGAATCCGAATCAGCGTGAAGCGGTTGGCCAAACGGCCGGCGTGCAAGCCAATCCCGTTGACGAAGGACTTCTTGTACGTTGTCTCGATGACCCCGACCCAGGCGCGCTGGTGGCGTTGGTCATACTTCGCCACCTTTTTACTGTCCCACGTGTAGGCCGACGCTGGCAAATTAATCGCCTTCTTGCCCGCCGACACCGTGGCATCCGTACTGCTGACCTGGTATTTTTCACCCTCGGTCAGGTATGTATAGGTCTGAACAGGTTTCTTCCCCGTGCTGTTGTTCACGGTCACGTAGTACGCGGAGCCGTTGCCACTACCCGTATTGATGACCAGCGGTTCGTAACGCGTGGTTTGGCTGACCCGGTCGCCCAGCTGGTTGACGTTTTGGAAGAAAGTCGTGTAGCTCATTCCCCCGAAAAATAGTAGCCAGACCACTAACTCAATCGTTGAAATGGTAAAGTTGCGCCAAGAAAAACTGTGGTGTTCCTTCACAATCAGTCGGATGCGGCGCACGCGCATGTCGTGGACCATCCAGACCAGCGTTACCAGGACCAGCAACCACAGTGCCATCCCGACCAAGTTCCATGTCGATTTCATTTTCCCAGTTCCCTTCCAAAAAATAAGTCTCTTATTTAGACGTTCTCGCTGATGGTGCTGCGCATCGAACCAGTCTCCTCCATAATGGTATACTTAAATGGATATTCTGCAACGTTAATCACCCAATTTTGGTTTTCAAAAGGAGGAAACCCTCGTGTGTACTAGTCTAACCTATACGGCCGCATCAGGCCACCACTTTTTTGCCCGGACGATGGATTTTCCGACGACCACGCCCTGGCGTCCCGTTTTCTTGCCGCGAAATTACCACTGGCGCACGGCTTTGGGGGATTCGCGGACGACGCGTTACGCGCTGCTGGGGGGCGGCCGCATCGCCAGTGATTTCAGTGCCTATCTGATGGCGGACGGCGTAAATGAAACCGGTATCACGTGTGCTGAACTCTACCTCCCCGGCGCCGTCGACTACGCGGACGGCCCGGTCGCTGGCCGCATCAATTTGACACCGCAAGACTTCATCAACTGGGTGCTGGGCGAACACGCCACCCTGGCCGAAGTCGTGGCCGACCTGCCGCAAGTCACGCTGGTTGGCAAAAAATGGGGGGCTGACCGCTACGTCTACCCCTTCCACTGGATCTTAAGCGACCGCCAGGGGCAAACGCTGGTGATCGAACCCACCGGCGGCCCCCTAACGGCTCAGGTCAACGTGGCCGGCGTCTTGACCAACACCCCCATCCTCGCCACTCACCTGCAAAACCTCAATGACTTTCTGCAAGTACCCGGCACCACGTTCACGACCGCCACGCGCCAGGCCGCACAAGCCTACATTGCCAGTGGCCAACCGCTGCCCGCGGGTCCGGTACCCACGCGGCGGTTCGTGCACACGGCATTACGACGCTGGGGAACCCCATTAGCCACCACGACCGCGGCCGCCACCACCCAACTCTTCCGCTGGTTAGCCGAGGTTCAGCTGCCTTACGACCCATTACGACGGCACGAAGGCAACCACAACTACACTCATTATCGGGGCGTTATTGACTTGGACCGCTTGACTTACAACTTTATTCCCCGTACGACCCACCGCTTGCAACAAATCAAATTAACCCCTGAAATGGTGGTACACCGGCATTTTCCGCATGCTTATTCTGCCGACTAACGTTAAATGTTGCAAAGCTTAACTTTACCTTTAATCCGATTGATATTTCTTTGAGACATTTCTGTAACAACTCCCTGATAGTATTAGTCATGTTGAAACGAAGCAAGACATACAAAATACTAAACTTAATTGAAAAAGGAGTTTGTTTACATTTATGAAGAAGACGTTGACTGATATTATTTTAACTTTGATGGCCACTGTGGCCTTTGCGATTGCCGGGTTTGCGATTACCCAACCCACTGACGCTAGTGCCGCTACGATGTCCTACGACAAGATCCACAAGGTTGCCAAAGCGCAATTAGGAAAGCCTTACGGTTGGGGCGCAACTGGTCCTTCCCGCTTTGACTGCTCTGGTTTTACCAGCTACGTCTACAAGAAGGGTGCTTCTAAAAAGATTCCACGGACTGCCCAAGCCCAATACAACAAGTACAAGCACGTGAGCTACAAGAACATCAAGAAGGGTGATTTGGTCTTCTTCGGTGGTTCCAAGCGTTCTATCTCTCACGTTGGGTTATACGTTGGTAACGGTCGGATGATCGATTCCCAAAACCGTGGCGTTGTGACTGAAGCCGTTCACGCCCCATGGTGGCACGCTGTTGGTTACGCCCGCGTTGGTACCGTCGAATAAAGTTAAGCACCACTAACAGTTCCAAACTTCATAAATGAGATAAACTGTATCCCCCGTCGTTGGTCGCGACGGGGGATTTTTGGTTTAGTCAGTAACATAGTTGGCGCTGGCCGCCTACCGTCGTGCCCAATAGGGGTTGGAACGCGGTGGGCGGACCGGCTGAGCCATAGAGCGATCTCGTCCTCGCTTTGAGTCGAAAATTACATCTCAAAGACGCCAGTTCCCTAACCAGCCAAAACCGCTGCTAAGGAAACTCCCACGGCTGAGCCCATATTGGTCGCGACTATCGGCTACGTTATCTAATGGTCAGCTAGTTTAGCCCCTTAGTCCTTGTCATCTCGCAATTATCGTCAGGTCGACCTCGGTATTTGACTGACCTAATACTAGACGCAAAAACAGCGGCGCAGAGCTGACAATTCTGTCAAATCTGCACCGCTGTTTGCTATTCATCAAAGCCACCCTACCGACGTAAGGCCAGCTTGATGGGCCGTTTGAAAATCAACTGGGACACGCCCAGCCGGTTAGCCAGAATGATGTAAATTCCTAACGTCACCAGCCCCAGCACACCCACGTAGCTCATAGCGAGGAGCTTACTGGTGAAGAACAGATGGCCGAACGCCCATTGACAGCCGTCGACCAACACCGTCGCCACCACGGCAAAAATCAAATTTAGCCGGGCAATGGGGCCAATCGCATTGAGCTGAACGGCATAACTCCGGCGAATCAGCCGCCAACTGACCACCGTGATCCCGCCAAAGGCGATGCCGGTCGTCAGCAGTGCGCCGTAGCCTTGAAATGCATAGACGAACGGTAACTGGAGCACGATTTTAATGCCCAGCCCCGCTAATAGGTAGGTTGTGGCCTTTTTACTCATCCGCAGTGCCTGCAGCACGGTCAAGAGGTCCAAGGCCAGCCCGAGAACCAAGCTTTGCCAGACGTTGGCCACCAAGTAAGTCGCCCCGGCCCCATCGAAGTTGAAGAAGATACCGTACGTGGGGTAGGCAAATACGCTGACCAGGATCACCAGTGGCAATAAGACAAAGGTTAATAGTTGAAAATTATTCGTCAATAAGGCACTGATCTGTGGTCGATTGGCCTTGATGTCGCCCAATTTACTGGCCAACAACGGTAGCGACGTTTCCGCCACGGCCATGGCCAGGGACACGATGACCGTGGTAATCTTGTTGGGATTGGCGGAGAAAATCGTGAAGATGTACTGAGTCATCGCCGCCGTTTGGTGTAACATCCCCTGCATAATTTGTTTGAAGAATAACTGATCCACCAATTGACTCAGAGTAATCCCCGACCCCACAATCACAAAGGGAATCGACTCATACCCAATCATCTTGAGTAGCTGACCAGCGGCGTGTTGCTTGTTGTCTTGGCTCTTAGCCGCAAGCTGACGGTACGTGCCGCGTTGCCGCCAGAGATGGCCCAACAGGTACAAATAACTGCCGACCGCCCCGACGAAGGCCGCCGCCACACTGATGAAGACGGCCTGCACGTAGCTTTGGTGCCACACTTCAATCAGCAGGTAGGTCCCGCCCAGAATCACAATGATCCGGATAAACTGTTCCCACAGCTGCGAAATACCGAACGGCTTCAGGTCACCGTTTCCCTGGAACCATCCGCGTAAAATGCTCATAGACGGCAAAATAACGATGGCGGGTACCAGGCAACGAATTGCCACCGTTGCGTTGGCCACCGAGCTCACGGGGCTGTTGGCCGCCAGCACGGGCGCTAACCCATATAGCAAGGCGCCGCAGATGATCCCGGACGCGACCATGAAACCAAAACCCGCCACGGCAATGTGTTTGGAATTTTGAAAACTATCTTCACCATTAAAGAACGCCACCCGCCGGGCAATTGCGGACGGAAATCCCGCCGTCCCCAGCGCGATGAACAAGGCATAGGGCGTATACGCCGTGTTAAACAGCGCCTGCGCCACGGTTTGATGTTGCGGCGACCCAATCATCGCCAACCACGGAATCAGGTAAACTACGCCTAATACTCGTGAAAAAATGCTCCCAAATGAGAGCCAAAATGATCCAGAAATAATTTTTTTATCCATAAAAACTGCTCTCACTCTTCTAGTCTAATGCGTCAAGCACCACTAGTCAGGATACACTTCTCACCTGGCGCTGTACATAACCAATGCCGGCACACCGGCAAAATTTCCGGATACCTGGCAAACGACTGGCGCCTGCCGTTGCGCGAGTAAGCACTGAAACGCGTGATTCTGACCGGTACGTTAGATGACGCCATTGCCTGCGGCTGCCAGGAGTTCCACCTGCTATGGGGGACTCTTCCAGCCTGAGGAACGGGCTTCCAGTTCGCTTGAAAGCCTGGCACGAACCGCCAGTCTCCCAAGTCGCCCCACGCTGTAGGCTGAGACAAGACCTCAGCCAACACCGTCGACACAGCTGGTTCCACCCCTGGCCTCCTCCGGCACGATTGTCTCTGTCAAATACCAAACAGAGCGTCTCCTGGATTGCGTCACCATTACCGCTACGCAAGTCTAGTAGTTAACCACAACCTGTCACACAACCGCAGTAGTCTCACTGTCCGCACCATACAGTTGATTATAGCCAGCAAAAAGAGCCCAGGATTATCGGGGTTGCTGAAAAAGTAGGCTGTTGAGAAGTTTTTCTAAGCTCTTATCTAAAATAGAGAGACTCAAATCTGGTGTTTTTCCAGATTTGAGTCTCTCTTTGCTTATTTTGAAGAGGTCTTTCCTCTTATTTTTCACTAGTTAACGTGTTGTGCTAGCTTTGTAACTTTTCAATTAATCTTAAGCCCGCTTAACCCTTGTTCTAATTGATGATGAACTTTAATGACATTCCAGAGAAAAAGCGTTGATAACCGGCTGTTAAGGCCGCTCATCGTATCAGTCTCTGGGTGTTCAAAATGGCCGACCTTGTTCAAATTACTAAAACAAGTCTCGATGTGTCGCCGCTGGTTCTTCAAGAATGCTGAGTTGACTTGCTTACTGTGTCGCATGTTCTTTCGCAATGGAAACCACAGATGAATCCCAAA
>NZ_JAMXAZ010000033.1:0-23929 GCF_024718525.1 Levilactobacillus yiduensis | reverse complement strand
CTGGGATAATTTTTCATAGCTTAAACTCGCTTTTTACATAGAAGTATATCAAAAATCATAGATCTTGGACAGCTTCTTAGAACCCGAAGCCGTGCAATTACTTAGTTTTTGGTGCCGTACCCCACAACAAATGCGGCGCTTCATTGGCATTATCTTAAATGCTAAGTACCGAGTTGAGAAGGATCATAAAGATATTGGCGTCATAATCCCACCGGACGACGAAGAACTTAAATTTTTAATGACTAAAGCCTTGAGACGTTACTTTAACGCCCTAAGAAGCAATGAGAAGGACATCAAGAACGTGGAAAACTACCTGTACGGCACCATGCAAAATCTATTTGGTGTTTGGTGGAATAAACAAGCGGCTAGAGAATACGCGGCCAAACACCCCGAAGAAGAAAAGCCGGCCGACAACGACAACAGTGGGTTGTACTACTAGTCCTAGAAGGCTGCAAAATCCTTTCTAAACGGTTTTGAGACTTACTCACCCCTTTATGCTTAAGCTATATTTAACTGGCTTAAACAGAAGAAAAGGGGCTTTTAAATAAGTGTCAGAGCTAACTAGTTCAAAAGTTCAGCCTTTAGATCAATGCCAACCTCAAGTGGTCTGAGGCCAGGGTTTTATCCGTTGATCATATACTCAAAAGGTAGTATAATGGTAGTAGCAAAAAAGGAGATGAGACAATCATGGCAGTTAAGGAAAAGAAACGGGTCCAAGTCAAGATTGATAAAGATTTGGCCGATGATACCGAAGCAGTTTTAAGCGAATTGGGCTTAAATCCAACCACGGCCATTAACATGTTTTACAAGCGGATTGTTGCTAATGGTGCTTTACCTTTTAATGCGTCTTTAAGCGAAGAAGAAAGAGCTAATTTACGCTTTTTAAAGGCGACCGAAGGGACACCAGTCACCGAGTTCAAAGACGCTAAAGAGGTCGCTGATTGGCTCAACGATCCAGGCGAGGACTAATGACTTAGTCAGCCTATACGTTAGTTTTGTAGAAACTAACGGTGGCAAGTCTCGGCCAGTTTTAATTCGTCGGGTATCAGAACAGAAGGTCGAGGCTTTTAAAATTACTAGTCAGTATGAAAAGAAGTCGGCTTATATCAAGCAACAATATTATCTGATTCAAGATTGGCAATCCGCTGGGTTGAAGAAACCTTCCTGGGTCGATCTTGGTAATATTTATCGCTTTCCCAAAGCCGGTTTAAACTTTAAAGAAATCGGTCATTTAAGTAAGCTAGATCAAAATAAAATTTCAGATTTTACGCTTGACCTAAAATCAAAAAGAAGAGGTAAGGGTCAAAAGATAATTCAACAGCGATCAAGTAAAAGGAAGCACAAAGAAAGTAAAGCAGAGCTTACACAAAGAATTCAAAAACAGTTAAAAGACTTTGCTAAACACAATCCAGAAATTAAGCCAAAAAACAATCGTGAAAATAAAAACGATCGGCCTAGTTATTAGGTTGATCGTTTTTTAATTTATCCGGTTTATGGGCGTTAACATAGTCAGCGAATGTTTTTAAAAGTTCTTCGGTTTGTTCGACCGAGAGGTTATTAGTTTGAAAGTACTTTTCTAATAAAGCCCCTTTTTGAATTAATCGGCAAGAACGGGCTTTTCGTGCTTGTCGATTTTCATAATACTTAGATTGGCGTAACTTAAAATCTTCCCGCTCAATTTTTTGTTTTAAACGCGCTTGTTGTTCAATTAGTTTTTCATATTGATTAGGCATGGAATTCCCCATCTCCTATGACTAATGATCTACGGACTTTTCCTTTAAAAACTCGGATACTTTTTTGGATAAGGACTTGATATTGTCATTAGATAAATTAGCATAATCTAAATTGGCTTGACTGATGATTTGTTTACCTAGCCGTTGTTCAATCTTATTTTTTTCGTCCTTAATTTTTTGATTAAGGGCTTTTAATTTAGCTTCTTGTTTTTCTAAGTTACTTTGAGACATAACGATCCCTCCAATCATATTAGAAATAATCACCGAAACTATATCATATAGGAAACGTTAAGTCAAAGTATAAAATTTGAAATAGCGAAGCGGAAGGCATACACTAAAAGTAAATTCAGGAGAATCAGCAGACCGAGTAAAACGAGGTCAATGCGCACTTACACCCCACTAAATACTTGTTGGGTAAATCGTGCCAAAATCCTGTATTAGAAGTCGCCGATGGCGACAACAAGGTCAAAACCCATAGAATCAAAGGAAGACGGTGACTGACATGGCAATATTCCACATGAGTTTTAGTAATATTAGTGCTGGGAAAGGACGAAGTGCGATTGCCAGTGCCGCTTATCGAAGTGGTGAAAAGCTATTTGATGATCAAGAAGGTCGCCACTATTTCTATGCTCGGTCAGTCATACCAGAGAGTTTTATTTTAACTCCTAAAAATGCACCAGCATGGGCCAGTGATCGAGAAAAATTATGGAACGAAGTAGAAAGAAAAGATCGGCGAGCAAATTCTCGGTATGCGAAAGAGTTTAACGTGGCTTTGCCAGTTGAACTAAGCGAAGATGAACAGAAAGAATTATTGACAAAATACGTGCAAGAAAATTTTGTTGATCAAGGCATGGTAGCTGATGTAGCGATTCATCGCGACCACCAAGATAATCCGCACGCACATGTGATGTTAACTAACCGACCATTTAACCCAGACGGAACATGGGGAATCAAGAGTAAAAAGCAATATATTTTAGATGAGAATGGCAATAAAATGTATACCGGAACTAGCAAGTACCCTAAGAGTAGAAAGATACTGATGGTCGATTGGGATAAGAAAGAAAAAATAATTGAATGGCGTCATAATTGGGCAGTTAGTGTCAATAAGGTTTTAGAGCAAAAAAATATTCCCGATCGGATCAGTGAAAAATCATTTACTGAGCAGGGAATAGATGATACACCAACCCAACACGAGGGAATTAATAGTAAGCGGTATGAAAGAAAAGAATTTAACCAACAAGTAAAGAACTATCGCAAAGCCAAAGCCAGTTATAAAAACAACCAAGAAAAAGCAATCAATAGAGGTCACTTAGATAGCCTAAGTGAACACTTCTCGTTTAATGAAAAACGGGTGGTCAATGAGTTAAGCCATGAACTGAAAACTTATATCAGTTTGGAGAGTTTAGATGATAAACGGCGCATGCTATTTAATTGGAAAAATAGCACCTTAATTAAACATGCAGTTGGTGAAGATGTGACTAAACAATTATTGACAATTAACCAACAAGAAAGCTCATTAAAAAAGGCAGATGAACTCTTAAACAAAGTGGTCGATCGTACCACGAAAAAACTTTATCCAGAGCTTAATTTTGAACAGACCACGCAAGCTGAAAGACGAGAATTAATTAAGGAAACCGAAAGCGAGCAAACAGTTTTCAAAGGCAGTGAATTAAACGAACGTTTAATGAATATTCGTGATGATTTATTGACCCAGCAATTATTGACCTTTACCAAGCGGCCATACGTTGGTTTTAAGTTATTAATGCAACAAGAAAAAGAGGCCAAAATTGATCTGAAATATACGCTAATGATCCACTCTGATAGCTTAGAAAGCCTAGAACACGTCGATAAAGGACTACTAGAAAAGTATTCACCAGCAGAACAGCAAACGATTACGAGAGCAGTCAAAGACCTACGGACAATCATAGCAGTTAAGCAAGTCATTCAAACGCAATACCATGAAGTATTGAAAAGAGCCTTTCCTAATGGTGATTTAGATGATCTTTCACTAGTTAGACAAGAACAGGCCTATACAGCCGTGATGTACTATGATCCAACTTTAAAGCCATTAAAAGTCGAAACAATGGCACAATGGCAAGAAAACCCACCGAGGGTTTTCAGTACCCAAGAACATCAATTAGGGTTAGCTTATTTATCGGGACAGCTTAGCTTAGATCAGTTAGAGAATCATCACTTACAACGGGTTTTAAAGCATGACGGCACTAAACAACTCTTTTTGGGTGAATGTAAAGTCGATCCAACGATTAAGAACAGTCAGATTGAGAAAATCCAAAAACAGTTAAAAGAGCAACAAGCTAAGGACGATCAATATCGAAAATCCCAGCTGGCACATTATCAACCGTTAAATTATAAGCCAGTTAGTCCAAACTACTACTTAAAGACGGCCTTTAGTGACGCGATCATGACTGTTCTATATGCTCGTGATGAAGATTACCAACGACAAAGACAGGCGCAAGGTTTAAAAGAGACTGAGTGGGAAATGGCGAAAAAGCAACGGCAACACCAAACTCGAAATCGGCATGAAGATGGGGGCATGCACTTGTAATCGGAATAAAAAATGCACCGTTAAACCTGGTTAAAAGCGGCTGAACAAGGCAAAACAGAATTAGATCAAAAATTGAATCATAAGGAGTGAACGAACATGACCACTGTTATCTTAGCTGAAAAACCCAGTCAAGCCCGTTCATACGTCCAAGCCTTTCAAAAGAGCACAAAAAAACAGGGTTACTATACGGTTAGTGACCCTGTTTTGCCCGATAATACGCTTGTCACGTATGGTCTCGGACATTTAGTTGAACTAGCCACACCGGATAAATATGATCAGAAATACCAGCAATGGGCCTTATCTAATTTACCGATTTTCCCCGATAAATACAAGTTTGAAGTGTCAGCTAGTAAAAAAGCCCAATTCAAGGTCGTTAAAGACCTGTTAACGAAAGCCGATACCATTATTGTGGCCACCGATAGTGGTCGAGAAGGGTCAAATATCGCGTGGTCGATCATGAACCAAGCGCATATTGATGTTAAGTCGAAAACGATTAAGTGCCTTTGGTTGAATAGCCTAGAAAAAGACGCGATTATTACCGGCTTTAAAAATCTTGGTGATTGGCACAAAGACTATTTGGCTTATAAAGAAGCCCAAACCCGTCAAATTAGTGACTGGTTAATTGGTATGAATGGCAGTCCTTTATATACTTTGTTGTTAAGACAAAAAGGGGTGCGCGGGGTGTACTCAATTGGTCGCGTGCAGACGCCAACCTTGTATATGGTTTATCGAAGAGACCAGGCAATCAAAAACTTTAAGCCGGAACCCTATTTTGAACTAAATGCGGAAATTTTAGCCAATCAGCAAAAATTCGCCGCGAAATTAGACCCCTATCAGCGGTTTAAAGACGAAGTAGGGCTAATGACATTCATGCAAGCTAAACACGTTCAGAAAGGCTCACAGGACGGTTTAATCAAGAACGTCCAAAAACAAGGTAAAAAGCGTGCTAGTCCCCAACTATTCTCGCTATCCAGTCTGCAAAGTGCGATGAATAAACGGTATCATGCCAGTGCCAGCCAAACCTTAGCGGCCATTCAGAGTTTATATGAAGCCAAGTTGCTGAGTTATCCCCGAACGGATTGTGCTTATATCACTGATGAAGAATTTGAGTATTTAGTGGCTAATCTGACGAAGTATCTGGGGTTAGTCTCTAAGCAAGTCGCTTTAACCAATACCACCCCGAATAAACGTTACGTCAATGGGAAAAAGGTTGAAGAACACTACGCTATTATCATGACTAAAGTTGTGCCGACGAAAAATCAATTAGCGGCCTTACCTAAATTACAGCAACAGGTCTATGACTTGGTTTTAAGAACGACGTTAGCGATGTTTGCTGATCCGTATGAGTACGAGGAAACCACCATTATCACCCAAGTTGGTGGCGCCAATTTTAAAGCAACGGGTAAGGTCCCAACGAAGCAAGGTTGGCAAGCATTATTTGATGATCACACAGCCGACCAGCAAGCAGCAGCAACTTTACCGCTCGTTCACCAAGGCGATCAAGTCCAAGCAAATCTGCAAACGCCGCAAAAAGAAACGACCCCGCCGGTACCATTTACCGAAGGTACCCTGATTACGGCCATGAAGACGGCCGGTAAAACGCTTGATGATGAAGCAGCCCAGGCGATTCTCAAAGACGTGCAAGGCATTGGGACAAGTGCGACCCGGGCAAATGTACTGGAAATATTAAAAAAACGCGGCTATCTCGTCACTGAAAAAAATAAGCTGCACGTCAGTGAAGCCGGGATAACATTATGTAAAGCGGTCGAACTCGAACCCTTGCTAACTAGCCCAGAAATGACGGCTAAATGGGAGCAAGCGTTACAGCAAATCAGTACCGAAGAACGCACTCCGGATAATTTTTTGAGCCAAATCAAGAAGTTTGTGGCGAAGTTAATCGCTGATGTTCCCACACAATTAACCGGCAATGCAGCCATTAAGCAACAAATCAATCACCAACAGCAAGCACAAAAGTCCGACGAGGTCTTCTTAGAAACACCGCAAGCGACCGTTTTAAATAAACAGAAGTTTTACATTGTAAAGCCTAAGCAAGGCGAAAGCTTTACCCTGCCCAAGAAATGGAGCAGTAAGACCCTCGGTAAGACCGCAATTAAAGCGTTGGTCACCAAGGGGAAAACGAGCAAATTAAAGGGTTTCAAGAGTAAAAAAGGAAAGTCGTTTGACGCCAAGTTAAAGCTTGACGGCCATAAATTAAGTTTTGATTTTGATTAGAACCTGCCTACCGCCCTGCACTACGTTCCGGTTGGTGAACCCGTCATTTAGGTTCACTTTTATAAAGCCAAAAGTAAACCTAAACAACGGGTGAGATTAGCAAAGCAAAGGAGATCATAAAATGGATAATAAATTAGAAGTCATTGGGAGTGAATTACCAGTTTTGCAGGCTAAAGGAACCTACAAGTATCTAAAAGAAATCACTGGTAACGGAGCCTATTATCAAGTGGCTTGGCAAAAATTGTCTGACGGTTACGTTGCCCTTTATGGCACGACCTCAATTCAAACAAAAGTGGCTCCCATACTGAATGATATTTTTGAAGATGAGGAGGGGTAACTTATGCCAAATAAAGCAGATGTTAAGGCTTGGAAAGCACAATTAGTCGCCCAGGCTGAACAGCAAATCCTAAAATTAACTGATAGTGACCAATTTAAAAAGTATCTCAATACCCTGGCTAAATTTCATCGTTATAGCGCCAGAAACATTGATTTAATTTATGCGCAAAATCCTCAAGCCACTCAAGTCGCCGGTTTTAAGCAATGGCAGAAGGCTTTTAACCCCACCGTCAACCGGGGCGCAAAAGCGATTCGGATTGCAGCTCCGATCATTAAGAAGCTAACACCAGTCGAGCAGAAGCATCTTGATACCACCGATGAGCGCGCCATTGTCGGTTATCGCTATCTACCCGTCTTTGATGTGGCACAAACTAGCGGTGAACCAGTGTTAAGTGCTAAAGACTTTGTCAAAGAAAATTTGGCTGATCATCAGAATGTGACAAGCTTATATAACGCGTTCAAAGATTATTTAAACCAGCAAACCGACCTTAAAGTCAGTGAAGTGCCTTTAGCGACGCTAAATGGGGTTAAGGGGTATTTTCAACCCAGCACTAATGAAATCGTCATTGGTGGCGATGAGCCCGACAATGCTTTGAAACTAAAGACGTTATACCACGAATATGCGCATAGCCAGCTACACGGCTTAAAATCAGCCTTTAAAGATCGGCCACGAGCCTATCAGGAAACCCAAGCCGAAGCGGTTGCGTATGTTGCCATGCAAAATATTGGCGTTGATACCAGCAACTACTCACTCGGTTACGTGGCCACCTGGGCTAAAGATAAAGCCGTGATCCATAGCGCTTTAAGTGAAATCCAGCAAGTTAGTAACAAAGTGATTGAGCTTAGCGACGGGTTAACCAAACAATTAGGCTTGCAAGAAGCACAAGAAGGACCTGAGCACGATTTAAAAAAGCTAGCAGCCCAGTCACTGAATAAGTCCTATCAAAGCTTGCAACAACAAGTTCAGCAAGCAAGGAACCCACAACAAAAATCAGAACTAAAAAATAAACTAAATGATATACACCATGAAATCAGTAATCGAACACAAAAACAGCTACAAGCATTTGCTGAACAGCATCCAGAAATCAAACAACCAGATTCTGAACCTGATCAAAGCCTAAAACGTTAGCCAGTTTTTAAGGGACATGCTATAATGTAATAGAAAAAGGAAGTCTTGCGCTAACAAGACTTCCCGCGCAAGCCGCTTCAAAGGCGGTGGCATTAGTTAAAAAATGATAGTTGAGTCACCCTGTAACCTAGCCAAAGTTACGCAGGGCGGCTTTTTTATTTGTTCCTTTTGTCGATGTATGTTAGCAACGCTAAAATAAACATTGCAAACAGCAACATCAACGAGAGTGTCTGGAAGACGCTCATTGACTGTGAAACCTTCCTGAAGATTCTTCCATGTTCCCATGGGCCTCACCTCGCAAGGGAAAAGACAGCCACCGCCCTTAAAACTTCCTGCGTAATCCATTATACAGGTGAATTAAGTGTTGACCAAGCACAATAAAAATTAAGTCATGGGGTTTCATAGGATTCTAAATTTGATCAAATTTAGAATCAGCAAAACATCTTTTGTAGATACCCTTTTTTTAGTTCCTGGAGTTTTTCAAGCTTACGCTGATGAAGAGCGATAGTGTCATCTAACTGTTTGAAGAAAGAGCCTATTTTTTGTTGTTCTTCAATCTTAGGTAGTTCTAGATTTAGATTAGAAACTGCAGGATAGTTAACATATATTTGCGTTCCCCCCTGAACAATTCGTTTAACTTTTTCTCTAAAAGGACCATTAAGTATGGTATATGCAAAATTAGAATCAAAGTTTTCTTTCGGTGAAATAATTTCAGTTCGTTGATTGATAACATATTCGTTATCTTTTTCTACCAGTAAAGTTCTTCCAATAATTGTTCCATTAGCAGTTTTATCATTTAGCACCATGGTGAGCTCTCCAGAATTAACAACTCGTCCATCTGTAATTTCATTTGATATTGCGCGAATATTTTGATCAACGTATTGGCTATTTAATCCATAGCTACCAATTGAAATAACTTTGTATACACCATCTTTGTCAAAATACTTTTCAATAGCTGTTCCGCCTCTGTGATTAGCTACGTCAGATAACTTACGCTCTTCCCAATCGTCAGCAAACCCCGCAAATCGCAATTCAGGAACTTTTGCGCCATTTTTTGGAAACATTTTTTGCAAGTAGCCTTTTTTCTGTTCCTTGAGCAAATCTAACTTACGCTGGTTGACTGCGATCAGGTTGTCAACGGATTCGATGAGTTTAACAATCATTTCTTGTTCTGGTCGAGAAGGAATCATGAAGGTGAATTTTGAAAGATTCGACCAGCTAATTCCAAACACCTTTAATCCAGTTCCCATTTGGTAGCCGAAGTGTTTAAAAGAGTCGGTGTGGAGAAGATAGTAAAGATACAGGGAGCTCGCAGAGCTGGGGCGCAGAGTAATAGTATGAAGCCCTGCCACCAGGTGCGTGGGTAAACCAACAACAACAGCTGGTTCAGCGATTCCCTGATAGTCTTCAGAAGCGTCAGCAACTACTAAGTCATTAACTCTGAGTTCATCGTAATTCGCTGGTTCAATATTTGGCAACTTGGTGTGCTCTGTAACAATATCAGCAACTCCAGTATGGATATCACCATAATGGATATAACGGTATCCAGTTTCATGATCACGTTCCACATCGCGTGACAATGAGTATGATTTGGCTTTGGTTGTAGTTTGGCCTAAAGTACGCTTTTCCCAAGGATCAGTGAAACCTTTAAATCTTAATTGCGGATATTTAGCTTGGTTATCTTTCATTGTGGGCCTCCGGTTTTGACTGGTCATTTTCCTGGGTGGCCACTAACTGGCTAGCTAATTCATTAAAGGCTTGTTCATTCTGACTGATTTCCTCGTCCAGTTGCTTTAGATCAGCTTTGACCTGGTTCAGATCAATCTCGGGTTCCGGTTCAAATGTATCAACGTAGCGCGGAATATTTAAGTTGTAGTCATTCTCCTTGATTTCCGCCGGTGAGGCCACATGAGCATATTTATCGACATCTTGCCGGTTTTGATAAGTGGTCACAATTTTTTGAATATTGGCTGCCGTTAGCTTATTTTGATTCTTGTCCTTCTCAAATTCCCGTGACGCATCAATAAACAAGACGTTATCAGTGGTTTTATGTTTCTTTAAAATCATGATCAACGTTGGAATACTGGTGGAATGAAAAATATTAGCGGGTAGCCCAATAATGGCATCAATCCGGTTATCTAACAGAAGCTTTTGGCGAATTTTGCCTTCCTTAGCCCCCCGAAATAGCACGCCATGGGGTAAGACAATGCCCATAGTTCCGTGCTCTTGTAAATGATAAAATCCGTGTAGCAGAAAGGCAAAGTCGGCTTTAGATTTAGGCGGTAAGACGCCATAGTCGCGGAAGCGGGGATCAGACAAACGTTTGTCACTGTTATCCCAGTGCGCCGAGTAGGGCGGGTTCATAACGACCGCATCAAATAAGTAAGGTTCGTCAACCGGCCAATCTTTACTTAACGTGTCGCCATTGCGTAAATGCATATCGTCATACGAGACCCCATGTAACATTAAATTCATTCGGGCCAGGTTATAGGTCGTGGTGTTCAATTCTTGGCCGTGATAACTCACTAAATTGGGGTCTTGCACGTGCTGTCCGACATTTAATAGCAGTGAACCAGAACCAACTGCTGGATCATAAATAGTTCGAACTTGTTTGTCACCTGCATTGCGCTGATAAGTCACAATCTGGGCAATAATGTCGGACACCTGCCGTGGGGTATAAAATTCACCCGCCTTCTTACCGGAATCACTGGCAAATTGCGCGATTAAGTATTCATAGGCGTCACCTAGGACGTCGCCTTGATGATGGATAAGATCAATCGCATTTAAAGCTAACATAGTATCACTAATAGTTTGGTTCCGTTGTTGTAAAGAACTGCCTAATTTATTACTACTTAAATCCACATCGGCAAACAAGCCCGAAAAGTCTTGCGCTGAAGACAGATTTTGCGTCGACTGTTCCAGATCATGAAGTGCCTGGGATAAATCATCTAACGCAAAAGTATGGGCTTGAATCTTGCCAATCAGGGTGGTGTACAACGCTTGTGGTTGAATTAAATAGCCGAGCGTGTTTTGCAAATACTCAACTAAACTGGGCTGCACTGAGACGCCTTCCAACTCAAACTGCGGATCCATATACTGAGCATATTTCCGGGTGACATTTTCGGTTTCGCCTGCCCAATCACTAAAGGTCGTTAAGGTTTTCTCAGATAGAAACCGATAAAAAATTAACCCCAATAAATAATTTTTATATTCAGAAGCGTCCATTTTCCCGCGTAAGACATCGGCCGCATTCCATAGGGCGCTTTCAAGTTGACTAGCTTGCATTGTTTTTTCTGACATTGTTTAACCTCACTTATTTTTGTAGATAAATTGCTAAATCGTGTTCAATAAACTGCCGCCAAGCGGCCTGGGACTTAATCCGGTATAGTGGCAAAATAGCTGGAATCTTCGGCCCAGTGGCAGTTTGAGCTTGTAAGGCCGCTGCTAAATTCGCTGACTGCGTTAATTCTTGTTCATGATGCCATTCATCGGTACCCACGGTGTGTTCACGCGCCACCCGCAATAGGGCTGTTTGATCTAAGCCCCACGTGTGGGCGAATACCGACGTTTTTTTGACCAATTGTCTCTGGGCATAATCAGCCACCAACTCCCGAGCATTCAACGCTACTGGCGCTTTATTTTGGTCACTCTGTTGCTGAGACTGTTGCATTTGTTGTTCAATATAGGGCATGGCTTCACGAATTAACTGAGCCTGTTGCGGTTGCGTTTCCGCTAATTTATTCAAACTAGCCTGTACTTTGGCACTATTTTGCAGGTAATCGGTCATATGGGCTTGGGCTTGATCAGGTGTCGTGTACTGTTGCTGTTCATCAATCCAATCTTGAATTAATTGCGTCAAATAATCATAATCCACCAAGACGACTGAACCAACGGCTAGGGAAAAGTCTAAGGCGGCTAATTCTTCGGGGACTTTCTCAGGCTCTTGGTTAGTAACCGCCGCTTTAATCCGCAGATATTTACCCGTATAGGATTCTACTTCGGGCTGAGCGATACCAAAAGCTTTTTCACTATTTTTCCAAGTGAAATCGTTGTACATCGATAAGGAATTCAATTGCTGATTCACTTGGCGAAAGGCTTTCACAAACTGTACCTTGGCAGTGGTTCCTTTCAGGTCATCGGCCGCCGTCGGCGTTTGAGCAATGGCTTTTAAATCGACCACAGCCTTTTGAAATTTTAAGACAGCCTGCTGATAAGTGGGACGAATGATGACATTAAACGAGCCTTCGCCACTATATAACTTATAAGCTTCACGTTCATTCGCTTCCATGATTGCCGGCACCCGAAAGGTCACAATTTGGCCTTCTTGTTTTAATTCCCGGTTTTGGAGCCGGTTGGTGCGTGAGTAGGCTTGAATAAGTTCTTGATAAGCTAAGGTGCGGTCAACAAAGAGCGTGTTTAGCCGAGGGGCATCAAAACCTGTTAATAACCGTCGCACCACAATCACTAAATTAATTTCCTGATCGGGTTGCAAATGAGCAAAGACCGCCTCACGCCGGGCAGCCCGTTTTGCGACATCTTCGTTATAGAGATTCAAATCGGCTAAATCAAAATTAGTGTGATACTGCTGATTATAATCTTTTAAAATGGTGGCCATTTGGTCATGTTTTTGCGCACTCTGATCTTCGTTTTCACTTAATGAATAAGTAATTGCAATTCGGGGCCAATCAGGATCTAGCTGATTGTGAGTAGTCTTTTTAGCGGCTTTAAAGGCTTGATAATAGCGTTGCGCCATTTCAATGGAACTGGTGGTCAAAATAGCATTATAGTTGCCATGACCCAAACTCGTTTTACGCGGGCCTTTTTGTAAAATATATTGAACAACTTGATTAATATGCTCATCGGTCTCAAAGTCAGCCGGAGTTAAATACGTTTCTTCCAGGTCCTTCACTGACATCGCTTGAATCTTGGCTTGAATTTTTGCCTCATCAGCCGTACTCAGCAGGCGGCCTTGCTTATCACGACGCGCTTTGACGCGCTGAGTTTCTTTTTCGAGGGCCCGGGTTATCAACGTGTCTTTCCCAATCGTCGTTACGTGTTCCACGTTAAACGGTAACACGGCTTGGTCCTCTAAGGCGTCTCGTAAGTTATAAACGTGACAGACTTTACCAAATAGCTCCTCAGTCGTAACCGCTAGATCACCCTTGAGCTGTTTTTTATTTTCATTAAAGATGGGGGTGCCGGTGTAACCATACCAATTACTATTGACAAACGCGTCCCGAATTTCCTTTTGCATCTTACCAAACTGCGACCGGTGGGCTTCATCAACAAAGAAGATCACCCGTTGCTTTAAAGTTTTACTAAAGCGGGATTGCTTACCGGTTGCCAGCTGGGCTTGCGTTTTTTTGACCGCCCGATGAAGTTTTTGAATCGAGGTGACCAAGACCTTACCGTCATTTTGTTGCAATTTACGCATTAAATCACCGGTATTTTGGGCTTCGTTAATGGCAATATCATCATTGGCGGCATAGGCACTAAAGTTGCTAGTTGTCTGTTCGTCTAAATCCCGCCGGTCAACTAAGAAGATGACCTTATCGACACCAGGATCTTGCGCCGCTAATTTAGCGGTTTTATATGAGGTGAGTGTTTTACCAGAACCCGTGGTATGCCAAACAAAGCCATCTTGATGGTCATGAATCCGGTGCATCACGGCTTCAATCGCATAAATCTGATAAGGCCGTAAGAGAATTAAGCTCTGACGTTCTTGGTCGATGACCGTATATTCACTGACCATTTTGTGGGCCATGGGAATATTAAGGACTTGGCGCGTAAACGCTAAGCCGTTTTCCACGGGGTGATTATCCCGCGTTCGCCAATTGAACAAAAAGGCTTTATTGAAATGATCCGGTTCGGCATTCGCAAAATACGCCGTACTATCCGGCGTCATAATCACAAACATTTGCAACAGCGAGTAAATCCCCGTATATTTACCTTCCTGCGCGTATTTGTCAATTTGATTAAAAGCCTGGTTAAGTTCGACCGTGGCTTTTTTTAGTTCCAATTGAATTAAGGGTAACCCATTAATCAATAGGGTTACGTCAAAACGGCGATCAGGATCGACATCTTGAGTACCAGCTAACCGTGGTCGCACTGCTTGTCGGACCACTTCATAACTAGATTTACCGCCAGCAACGTCCGCTTTCCAAAACAACTCGAGCGTCACCGTGCCCAGCTTAGCATCATCACGTTCAACTTCAACTTTGCCAATGCCATTTTCGGCGGCTAGTAACTTAGCTGCTTCGTAAGGTGTCCGGACCTCAATCGCCCGTTTAACCTGATTAAATTCGGTATCAGTTAAAGGGTGTCCCTGCAATTTAGCATAGTTATTGTTATTTAATTTATCACGAAAATTAGCCCATAATTGATCCGGGGTCGCACCATATAGGTCTTTGCGTTCCACCCATTGATTGCTTCCAGTCGTTAAGGTTTTAACAACTTCTTTTTCAAACGACAGTTCCAACATAAAAACAGTCCTTCCCCCGCTTTTAAATTACTCACTAGTTTATTATACGCGAACAGATTAGCGTTTAGGCTTCATAATTTTACAATCTACAATATCAGAAAAATTTAGGCTACTTTTCCCAAAAAGTAAGGTATTAAAGGTATCTTAGATCAATCTCAAAAGTACAGCTATTGAACGAGTCGTCGCGTGTTACGGACAATAAAATGGATTATTGGATTTCTTTGAAAAGTAAAGCAGTTAATCTATAGAAATATAGGCTCTCTCAGGACGCTTGAGATAATTCAGTATACTTCTTCTTAAAACTAATGGTAAATTACTAAATGGGATTGAAATCATGCATCAACCACATAAAAAAGCCAAAGAGAATCGATTCTCTTTGGCTTTTATTTAGTACAATTATTAATCTAACCATCAGCACAATGGGGTGTTTAACAAGCAATACAAGATGTTGCATAAACTATTTTTTAATTTACGCCAGCTCCCTATAAAACTATAAAGGAAACTAGCTAGTTACGTAAATACATGGTTTCTTTTTTATCGCCAATACTTTTGCGATCATATGAACATCGATAAATGAAATCGATAAATATATTTCCATGGGAGTTTTTTATGAGAAAATCTGTTCGGCTAATTACATTGACATTAACAGCTATGACTTTAGGTGGTGTTGCTGTTCCCTCTATATCTGCTTTTGCAGATGCAGAAGGAATTTCATCTGTTACAAAGATTGATTATCAAAGTATGAACTCAGATCAATTAGGTAATCTTATTGATACATATGACATGGATAATTTAACGACAAATCAAGAAAATGTAGTTAGTATCTATTCAGCTAAACTTCAGGACGAATTAAAAGCTGAGGTATCGCAAAGTGCACCTGCAACTATAACAACACCTCGCTTTCAGTCTAGAGCAGCATTAGGATTAATGGCACGGTTAGCTGCTAAATATGGAAAAGTGTATGTTTCTAAGACATTACCTAAGATTGTGTACAAGAAAGTCGCAAAATTAATCGGTAAAAAAGTTAGCCAAGCTAAGTTTTTGCATATCTGGAATAATACTATCGGTGTGGCAACTGGAGCAGCTTTGGAGAGTGCAATTGCCAAAGGATTAAAAGCATGTGGTGTTCCTAAGGGGATTGCTAACACAGCAGCAACAATTATTGCCACAGCCGTTGGTATCTTAGTGTAAAATGGGATACATGGAAAAAATTATTGAGTTTTTATGTTTAATTTTGGTAGTTGGGCTGCTTTTGTTTTTAATATTTAGATTTATGACAGATTTCAAGGCAACATTATTATTGGTTCTTGCTATATCAGTCGGTATTTTTGTCAAAACACATTTCTTTGGTAAATGGTAGATTGCAAGAAATAACTTGAACGAATTTAATGACGTAAATTAAGCAAGAAGGTACGCTGCCAGAAATAGTACAACGCGAATTTGGGGAGGAAGAATAGTATGAAAGCTGATAGCATACACTTATTTGATTTCCTGGGGAATGGTAAAACAATTTTTGAAATTCCTGTTTTCCAGCGAAATTATGAGTGGGATAGAGAACAATGTAAACAATTATTTAAAGACCTAACCGTTGCGGCGCAAACTAATACTGATCATTTTATTGGTGCAATTGTTTATGTTACCGAAACCGGTAATAAGATGAGTCATATATATCGCATTATTGATGGTCAGCAGCGCATAACAAGCTTAACTTTACTATTAAAAGCATTGTCGGTTGCTGATGAACACGACCAAGCGGAAATTGAGGAAGAGTATTTAACTAATAAATATCTGGATGATAATAATCATCTTAAACTAAAACCGGTTGAACATGACTATGAAGCATTTTATTCAGTAATGAATAGGTTAGATTTTGATAAGCCTTCAAAAGTTATCGATAATTATCGCCTTTTTCAAAAACTGATTAAAAGCAGTGACATCGATAGTTCTAAACTGTATGAAGCGATGAACCATTTTAATATGGTTTACATTGAGTTAAGTAGCGATCCAAATGAAGAAAATCCACAAGTTATTTTTGAGAGTTTAAATTCGACGGGAGTTTCGTTATCACCTTCTGATCTAGTTCGAAACTTCCTATTAATGAGACTTGATTCACAGCAACAAACGAAATTATATAAAAATTATTGGGTTAAAATTGAGCGTATGTTTGCTACTAAAACATTTGCTGAATTTATTCGGCATTATTTGGTTGTCAAAACACATACGTCAGTTAAAAAAAATGGTGTATATAGTAGCTATAAGGACTACTTCATTTCAAATGGGTTAAGTTCCGAACAAGCTCTCGCTGACCTCTTTAAATTTGCTAGTTACTACGATCAAATTTTGAATCACAAATCTGCTGATGATCGGTTTAATAAGATATTAGAGCATATCAATGTGATGGATAGTAAGGTTGTATTTCCTTATCTAATGCTATTAATGGATTTAGTAGATACAGCAAAAATTAATCAAGAAGAAGCCATTCAGTTAGCACATATTTTGGAAGGTTATCTTTTCCGATTAAAGGCATGTCAAATGCCAACAAATGGTTTAAATAAAATTGTCGTAGGCCTATGTGATTTATCTAAAGAGGGTGGTAACCTACGCCTCAGGTTACTTCGGTTGCTAAAGGCAAACTTTCCAGACAATCGAAAGTTATTGGAAAGTTTGATGGAAGTGGACCTTTATCATCAAAGAAATCATTTAGCAAAATTATCATTGGTGATCCTTGAAGAACATAGGACTCGAGAAACAATTAATTTTGATGATGCACAGGTTGAGCATATCATGCCACAACGATTGAACGCAGAATGGCGACTTCAGGTTGCTAATGCTGATAAGGTTAAAGAACAGTATGGTGGTACGCTTGGTAACCTGACTTTAACTAAATATAATCAGGAGATGAGTAATAAGCCTTATAGTGAGAAAAAAGAATTTTATAAGGACTCAAATGTTTCTCTTACTCGAGAAGTTTCTGAAACGTATAATCAATGGGGAAAAGAAGCAATTATCGACCGCACTAAAGAGTTAACAGATGAGTTAATCCAAATCTTTCCGATGCCAAACATCAAAGAAGTTAATGAAGAAGAAATTACTGGTGAGTACACAATTGATCAAACAGTTGATGTGACGGGTAAAGCCGCTGTTCAAATAACAATTAATGAAAACGAATATCCAGTAAAAACATGGAAACAAATGTTGAAAATATTCCTCAATGATCTTTGGAATAGGGATAGTCTTAATTATGATCGGATTAAAGAAAACAATCAGATAAGTCGAATGCTCTTTAGGCCTCACAACGCACCGGCCACGCTTGAAAATGGTACCGTAATCGAAACAAATTTCTCCGCTTCGGTTATTCTAGCCATTATTGCCAAGATTTCTGAGATTTGTGATATTACAGACCAAGTCTCATATACGGTGAAATAATGTATGTGAGTACCTTGCGAATAATAGATTCGCGTGAAGTTGAAAAGTATTAACTCAATTAGATGATCAGTTATCAAATAGGCGTTTCATAATTTGCTATGCTATGGGTAATCACTGATGGTAAAATATGAATGTAAATAAAAAAGCGAGCCGCTTTAAAGGCAGTGGCTTAGTTACTTTTTATCTAATAAAAGATTGTCCGCAACCGGCCAAAGTAAAGTGCTCCATAATTGTTAGACAAGAAATCTAACAGTTATGGAGCACTTTACATTAAGTTGCCGATGAAAAAGAATTTTTATATTATTTAGGTAGATGGTAGATTGCAAATTTGTCCAAAAATTCGGATTAAATTTGCAATCTACCATAAATAAAAGCAAGCACCTATGTAAAAAAGTGCCTGCTTTGATTAATTATCAAAAACATTCCAATCTATATTTATAAAGGGTTATCTTCCCAATTTAAATATTGATTAACTGATCTTCAATTGCTCAATTATTTACGTTCTAAGAAGCCTAATACAGATAAATTTGGCTAATTATCCATGTAATTTTTGTTGCAATGTATCACCAATGCCATCTACTTTCTTAGCAGCCAAGACGGTGCCACCGATGAGGACACCACCTATAATGAGCGTAGAAGCGATCATAAACTTAAATACATTTTTCAAGACGTCCATAAAATTCCCCCTTACTTTTTACTGGTTCGACCAACAACTAATGAAACAATCAGAACTAAAATAATTGCCCCAATGATCGATGGTATCAATGCCATGCCAGCTAACGAAGGGCCCCAAGTACCAAGGAGCCCTTGGCCAATCCACGCACCGATTAAACCAGCTACGATGTTTGCAATCCAGCCCATAGCAGCACCACGGTTAGTGATTGCGCCAGCAATGGCACCAATGATTGCCCCGACGATTAATGACCAAATAAGTCCCATATTTACTCACTCCCTTAGTTAACACGACTAGATTTATTGTCAGACGTTACTTTATCAACGCTGTCACCTAATGTTTCCTTCGATTTCTTTGCGCCCTTACTGACGGCTTCCTTCGTTTTGTCTGTGGCATCGCTCACGCGATCTTGCAGAGAAGTCGAATCTTTTTCATGTTGCTCCTTTGTCTTGACATCAACAACATTCACATTTACCTCAATTACTTCTAATTCGGTCATATTCTTTACTTCCCGAACGATAACATTTTTGATCTTGTCATACAGTTTAGAAATATCAATGCCGTATTCAGCAACAATGTCGAGATCCACCACCTTTACCATAATTATAGCAGGACAGTTGTGATGATGGAATTATATGCTCTTATAAGGAACCAATTAAGATTTTTGTTTGACTAAACCAATCTAGCCAATAGGGTATACCCTAGTGGCCTTTTTTATTTCTGTGCTATACTAGGAATTACAAGTGTTCATTAGAACTGTCCAAAAGGAGAACTGGAAAATGGCTAAAATTGGTTATGCGCGTGTGAGTTCCAAGGAGCAACATTTAGATCGACAGTTAGCGGCTTTAAAAGACGTTGATAAATTATTTACGGATAAATTAAGTGGAGCTAACATTAATCGGCCAGAACTGCAAAAAATGCTGGCCTATATTCGTGAGGGTGATATTGTAATGGTCACTAAATTAGATCGCTTAGGCAGAAACAACTATGATTTGACTAAGATCATGAACTCCATTCAAAGTAAGGGTGCTACCCTAGATGTGTTGAATTTACCGTCCATGACAGGGATTGCTGACCCAAATTTACGTCAACTGATGACCAACTTGATTATTGAACTCTATAAGTATCAGGCCGAGAGTGAACGTAAGCGAATTATTGAGCGCCAGCAGCAAGGGATTGCCTTAGCTAAGCAGCAGGGTAAATATCATGGGCGCAAACCCCAATACACCCAAGACGATCCCCGCTTGCAACATGCTTTTAAACTTTATCAGGCAGGCATGAGTGATGTAGATGTTGCCCGTAATACAGGGATTAAACGGACGACCTTTATTCGATACCGTGTGAAATACGGTATTAAAAGAAAATAGGGCCCCCTTTTGGTTAGCACATGTTAACTGAAAGGGTCCCTATTTTCTTTACTTAAAAGTTGTCTCAGGAATCAGCTTACATCCAAATTTTAGAGTATGATAAAGTTGATTAACAATTTCGATAAAGGCGATGATGGGATGAAAAGCACGACGAAATGGGTAACACGGTGGCCCGAACGAATTAGTTACGGCTTAAGTGACGCCGCCGATAATTTAGTCTTTCAAATGATGACGACCTATTTGCTATTCTTTTACACGGATGTTTATGGACTGACACCAAGCGCGGTGGCCATTTTATTTGTCGTGGCGCGGGTAGCTGACGTTGTTGAAAGTTTTGTCATCGGGATCATGATTGATCACACACATTCACAGTTTGGCAAGAGCCGACCGTTCTTCCTCTGGTATTCGTTACCTTACGTTATTTTTGCGGTTCTCACCTTTGTGACGCCTAACTTTTCGTATAATGGTAAATTAATCTGGGCATATGTGACGTATTTAGGCCTTGGATTTCTGTATACGGCTGTTAATCTGCCAATCACGTCAATCTTACCAACGATGTCGCAGAATACTCGTGAGTTGACGTTGTTGGGTGTCATTCGTCAATTCTTTGGCAGTTCGGTTCAAATTGTGGTGGCGGTATTCACATTACCCTTGGTTGCGTTCTTCGGCCACGGTAATCAGCAAAAAGGGTTCTTGGGCACAATCATCGTGTTTAGCCTGATTTCATTTCTTTTGATTATCAACACGTTTGTCCATGTTCGCGAACGGTTCGCGAATCCTGAAATTGCCCATCAACCGTTAACAACTGTCCTAAAAATGTTGAAACATAATCAGCCATGGATCGTTATGTCAATCGTGATTATCATGTACTGGCTGGTGACGGCAATTAAGAATCAGACAACCATTTACTATTTTAAATATACGGTGGGAAACGAAAACCTGGTACCACTAGCTAACAGTTTTACCCTGGCAGCGTTAATCGGGGTATTGCTGATCATTCGAATTACCGAGGTTCGCAGTAAGAAGCAAACGATGCTTCGCGGTATTTTAATAGCGCTGGTTGGTCAAGCCGTGATTGCGATTGGGGTTTATACCAAAATACTGTGGTTCTTGTTTGGCGGTGTCTTGATTAACTCGATTGGCAATGGGATCATTATCGGCCTCGTCTCAATCATGATTGCTGACACAATCCGTTATGGTGCCAGCATGGGGATCCAAGCCGAGGGAGTTCTGGCTTCAACGGATGACTTTGGCGTTAACGTCGGCCTTGGTGTTGGCGGCTTGATTACAGCTGGTTTGTTTCACTTTTCGGGTTACGTTGCCAATCGAACCCAGAATGCCGCAACTCTCACCATGATTGATTTGAATTATGTTTGGATTCCGTTGGTTATTTATGTGGGGATGTATTTTGTATTGCGGCTTTATGATGAGGGGCGGATTGAACGAGCAATAGAAGCAAGAAAATAAGTCCGAATTATATTCTAAATAATAGTTTTTGATTTGCTAACTAACACCGGTGCGGTGTGATATTATTGGTTCTGGTGCAAATTTTCCTCGCTGACTTGATTTTAGTATACTGGGTGCCAAGAAACGAGGGATTGCGCGCATGAATCACTTTAAGGGACGCCACTTTCAAAAGGACATCATCTTAGTAGCCGTTGGCTACTATTTCAGATTCAGTCTCAGCTATCGTGACATCGTTGAATTGCTTCGGGATCGGGGTATCACTGTTCATCACACCACGGTCATGCGTTGGGTTCATCACTATGGCCCCATCTTTAAGGCTCTATGGCGTCGGCATCAAACAGCTCACGCTAAAAGTTGGCGAATCGATGAGACCTATATTCGAGTTAAAGGCCGTTGGGCCTATTTGTATCGCGCTATTGACAGTAACGGTTTGACCATGGATTTTGAGTTACGAAAACACCGCGATTATACCGCATCCTATCACTTTTTGAAGCGTCTCTTGACGACCAATGGTCGGCCTGATCGATTAGTCACTGATCAATATCGGGCAACACTGAAAGCAGTGAAGCAAATTTATTGAGCAAAATATGATAGACATTAAGTAATAAGTGTTACCCTTGAAAATGTAATGAAGAAACTATTGTGTTAGGAGGATTTTATGGATAAACGTAAAATTGTAATTGTTGGTGCTTCACATGGTGGTCATGAATCAGCAATTGAGCTGTTGGATAAATATAATGATGTAGATGTAACTGTTTATGAAGCTGGCGACTTTATTTCATTTATGTCCTGTGGTATGCAATTATACTTAGAAAATAAAGTTACGGCTGAAGATGACGTCAGAAACTTTGCTCCTGAAGATGTTGAAAAGAAGGGCGGTCATGTTTATGCCAACCATGAAGTAACCGCGATTCATCCTGAACATAAGACAGTAACAGTTAAGGATTTAACCAATAATTCTGAAGAAGAAGTTCAATATGATAAGTTAATTCTTTCATCAGGTGTAACGCCAAAGGTTTTACCAGTACCTGGCAATGATCTTAAGAATATCTATTTAATGCGTGGACGTGATTGGGCTTCTAAGTTAATGAGTGCTGTTAACAATCCAGCAATTAAGAATGTTGCTATTGTTGGTGCTGGTTATATTGGTACTGAAGCTAGTGAAGTATTTGCTAAAGCTGGCAAGCATGTAACTTTAATGGACATGATTGATCGTCCATTAGGAACTTACTTGAACCCTGAATTGCTTGATGTTTTGGAACCTACCTTTAAGAAGAATATGGACTTGAAGATGGGCGTTAAAATTGAAGGCTTCAACGGTAATGAAAAAGTTGAAAGCGTCAAGACCGATCAAGGCGATATACCAGCTGACTTGGTTGTTGTTTCAGCAGGGGTAACTCCTAATACTGATTGGATAAAGGGCACAGTTGATTTAGATCAAAGAGGCTGGATTAAGACTGATCCATACTTGAGAACGAATGTTAAAGACGTTTACGCTATTGGAGATGCAATTTTGCCACTTTCTATTCCAGCAGGTAAGCCAATGCCAATTGCTTTAGCTACTACTGCTAGAAGAGAAGCACAATATGTGGTTGATCATATCTTTGAAGATAAGCCAGATCGCGCTTTCAAGGGTGTTATCGGTGCTTCAGCTCTTAGCGTCTTTGACTATCACTTCGCTACTGCGGGATTAAATAAGTTTTCAGCTGCTAAGAATAAGCTTGATTATCAAACTAGCTTCTATGAAGATCATATGCGTCCAGCTTATGTCCCAGAAGCAGATAATCCTAAGGTATATGTCAGCTTAACCTTTAATCCATATACTCACCAAATCTTAGGCGGTGCTGTCCTTTCTAAGTATGATATTACTGCTCAAGGCAATGTTTTAGCTTTGGCAATTAGTCATAAGATGCGCTTGGAAGACTTGGCTGAACAAGACTTCTTCTTCCAACCAGGATTTGACCGTCAATGGAGTTTGCTTAACCTAGCTGCTCAACATGCATTAGGTATGGCAAGATTCTAATTTAATCGTTAATAAAAATAAATTATAAAGATAAAAACTAGTCATGTTTTTAACGGCTCTTTGTCAAATGGTGTTGAAGGATAGTTTCTATCCTTTGGAGATCTCCTCGTGTGGGAGATCTTTTTTGTTTTTTTATTAGTTGCGGCGTTTAATCTGGTGTGTCGTCTGAATATCGTACTTGAAGGCATAACAAATAAGCCTACCATCGTGACGTTATTGTGGTAGATAATCTAGGCAATCAGCTGGTAGACGCGTGTGAACATATTGGCCTGATTGGAGAAGCCATAACAAGCACGTTTGAGCTCCTTGATCTTACGGTTGATGCCTTCTATCGGTCCGTTAGAGTAGGACGATTTGGCGGCATTAATTACTCCATTAAGATTCTTTCGTAGGGTATGCATGGCCGTATCTAGGGGCGTGTGTAAAAGGCACCCGTAAAATGTAGGAAAACGGCAGGTTAGAACTGTTGGTTTTCCTACATTTTTTGTATCATGAA
>NZ_JAMXAZ010000032.1:0-25442 GCF_024718525.1 Levilactobacillus yiduensis | reverse complement strand
AAACGTAAAATTCCCATCAAGCACTTGAATCATGTGTTTGATGGGGATTTTGGAGTTTCTGGTGAATAATTCAGGTATTTACCTCTGTTATTTTATTATAGATGCTTTCGGGAATACCTTCGACCTTGTACATCCCTATGACCAGATCGATGTGGTTGATTTTATTGGATCGAACCAATTTATCAAGTTGAATTAGTCCGGCTACTGATACATATCCAACTGCAATTTTCACTTCATCAGCTTCTTGCATAGCCGTTTCAATCTCATCGACGATTAATGTAGAATCTGAGATCGATGGGATGGGTGGCACCTTTGAATATAAGTTTCCCATATTTTTATCCCTCCAGTAATTGTTTATATCACTAGAATACAACAATTTATGGCCAAATATCTAAAAACTTTACAACTTAAGACTTGCATAAAATTACTACTAGTGTAAAATCTTCAGCATAGGCATATGCCCGAACTTAAGTTTGGTGCCTATAATTCTATCGAATCGGGGGATTAAACCATGATTTTTAAAACTGCAGAACTATTTGCCGGACCTGGTGGCGGTGCATACGCGGCTAAAACCAGCCATGTAATTGACGATAAGGGTGTTGAGTGGGGATTTCAGCATGCTTGGGCTAATGAGTTTGATCCGGATACTGTTGAGACTTATAAAGAAAATATTTTGAACAATCCCGATGCGACAACAGTTTACTGTGAAGATGTTCGCCATTTTGATTTGGATAATCAAAAGCTACTTGGAGGAATTGATGCGTTAATCTTTGGTTTTCCCTGCAATGATTTTTCAGTTGTTGGAAAACATAAGGGCCTAAATGGAACTTATGGCCCCCTGTACACTTATGGAGTAAAGGTGCTCAAGAATTATCAACCTAAATTCTTTGTTGCGGAAAATGTGGGTGGCCTTTCTTCTGCTAATGATGGTGAGGCTTTTATTCAAATATTAAAAGCCCTGGCTGAATCAGGATATACTGTAACCCCTAATTTCTATAAATTTGAAGAGTATGGGGTTCCTCAAGCTAGACATCGTATTCTTATTGTTGGTATCCGTAATGATCTGGCAAAAAAGGGAATTAAGTTTCATGTGCCAGCGCCGACGACGCCTGAACCAGAAGATTATGTGACTGCGCAACAAGCAATTACTCAACCTCCAATACCAGAAGATGCTCTAAATAATGAACGAACAAAGCATAATAAGCGAACGGTAGAGATGTTATCTTATATTCCTGAGGGTGGGAATGCGTGGTCTTTGTCTATTCCAGAAAATCTCCGATTAAATGTCAAAGGAGCAAAGCTTTCTAATATTTACAAACGTCTGGATAGGAATAAGCCTTCTTATACTGTTACGGGATCTGGTGGCGGTGGTACCCATATGTACCATTGGTCTGAAAATCGTGCATTAACAAATCGCGAGCGTGCACGCCTTCAAACTTTTCCGGACGACTTCCATTTTATTGGTGGTAAAGAATCTGTGAGGAAACAGATTGGTATGGCGATCCCACCTCGGGGAATGCGTCACATATTAATGGCTGTACTGAAAACATTTGCAGGTATACCTTATGCATCAGTTGCTCCGACGGCACGATTACAACCAGATGTTTTATTCAAAGTTTCTGGTTCCGAGGTTGCTACGTTAGTTAAATTGTAAGAGGTTATTTTAAAATAAAATTATGGTTATTATGGGAATTATAGCCATGTCAAATCTAAAAACACAGGATAACACGATTGAAAATAATCGAACCTTGTGTTTTTTATATTCTAATTTCGAAGTCTGTTTCGATGATCAGTGGGATTAGCATATCTTCTTAGGTAGAAAAGGTCAACGAGATAGCTTGCGCATGGTCAAATTTCGAAAGGATGGGTTGGAAAGATGACTTGGCAGGTGGAAAAGGGGTGGCTGGGAGTATTGAAGATGCTAAGCGACTAATCATAGGGACACAGGAAAATTAAAAAATACCCATTTACTCATTGAAATTTAATTACTCAAGGCCTATAATACATCCCAATACTTAAAAACGTTGAAGAAAGTAGTAGCGCAACGATTGGCGTCTAGGGAGTCACGTGAAGTGAAAAGTGACCGCCAACATTTCGTGAAGGTTAATTCTGAGTTCGGTAGTTGATAAGGCTACCGTGGTGGCCACCATTACTGGGCTAGCGGATGTCAGTCCGTGATGAGTGTGTTGACGTTGGTCAAGACAAAAAGGTGGTACCGTTCTACTTGTAGAGCCCTTTTCCCGTAGTGGGAGAAGGGCTCTTTTGACGTTCGTGGGTAAATTAAGATTTGGAGGAATTGATGATGGAAAATACAGGTATCGCACCAAAACATAGTTGGGGTCAATTATTGGTCGTCAGTTCCTTAATCTTCGGGATGTTTTTTGGTTCCGGAAACTTAATTTTTCCCGTTCATTTAGGCCAGATGGCGGGGGCGAACTGGTTTCTGGCGGCGCTAGGTTTTACGATTTCTGGCTCGCTTTTTCCGCTGTTGGCGATCATGGCCGTCGTGGTCACCAAGAGTGATGGCTTGTTAGACCTGGCCCGTCCGGTGGGTAAACACTACGCAGCTATCTTCTTGATCCTGGTGCACTTAACCATTGGCCCCTTCTTCGCGACGCCCCGGACGGCTGCGACCGCGTATGAAATGGCCGCGGAACCGTTTATCCCGAAAAGTTTTTCTACGGTGGGGATGCTGCTGTTTACTGGAATATTCTTTGCCGTTACCTACGTTGCCGCGACACATCAAAGTGCGCTTTTAAAAATTGTGGGCAAGTATTTAAACGTTGGCTTCTTAACGTTGCTAGCGATTGTCTTTCTAGTCGCGTTCATCAATCCCATGGGGCGTTTGTCCCAGACTCCTACGGCGACGTACCAAGCCAACGCCACGATTGGCGGGCTATTGGAAGGGTACAACACCCTGGATGCGGTGGCGTTACTGGCGTTGAGCGTTACCTTGGTCCACGCCATTCGGGGACTGGGTTATCAGGGCCGTGAGCTGACAAAATTAACGGCCAAGGCGGGCCTGATCAGCATTTCGTTGGAAGTCGTGATTTACTTTGGGCTAGTGCTATTAGGCGCCTTGAGCATGAGCCAGCTGAAGCTTTCGGCAAATGGTGGTGTGGCATTGTCCCAGATTGTGGGGCATTATTTCAGCAACGTGGGGACCGTATTGCTGGGGGCGCTGGTGACGCTGGGCGTTCTCACGACGGCAATTGGCTTGGTCTCCTCGTTTGCCCAGGACTTTCATAAGTTGTTCCCAAAGGTCAGTTACCTGGCCTGGCTACGGGTGACGACGATTCTCTCGTTCCTGGTGGCCAATGCGGGGCTGGACACGATTATTAGCTGGTCGCTGCCCGTGCTGATGTTGATGTACCCGTTGGCATTGGCCTTGATCTTACTGTCACTCACGGTGGCCAAACGGTCGTACGCCGGATTGGTATACAAGGTAACGATCGCATTTACAGTCTTACCGGCAGTTCTGGACATGCTAAATAGTGCGCCGGCAATCATCACCGGTTGGGCGCCGATTCAAACGGCACTGAGCCTATATCATCAATTGATTCCATTTGCGGGAATGGGATTGGGCTGGCTGGTCCCAACGTTGCTGGGCTTTGGCTTGAGTCTGGTATGGGGACACTTGCGCTTGATCAGTCAACGGGGGCAGTTGCCGGAGCGTGATCGGTGAAGGATTTAAGGTGAAGATTCTATGGTATGAAAGAAATTGTCTATAAAATCAAGCTCTCAGCTGGGCAAAATCAATTCTCAATCAGATCCTGCAAATGGTATAATTTGACCAACTAATCAAACTGATAGGGGGACGCGCAACATGGCTGACTTAGACTATTCGCAGGTGATTCAGGAATTACGGGACTTTCGGCATCAACGGGGCTGGGAACAGTACCATACGTTACCGGCGTTGGCTCGGGCATTGTCAGTGGAGACCGCTGAAGTTAATGAGTTATTTCTTTGGCAGGATAGCCACCAGACTTTCAGCGACCAGCAAATCGCTGACTTAAAGCTAGAGTTGGGGGATGTCCTGACCTACGCCTACTACATGTGTGACCAGCTGGGCGTCACGCCGAATGAGCTTGTCCAACAGAAACATGAAATCAACGTACAACGGCATTGGAAATTTGACCAAGACTAGGGGTGACAGCATGGCAAAGGTTGAAAGGCCGGTCGTTCAAGAGGTCGGGTTCAATGATCAGGTAAGAACTGAGATTCAAAAGAAGGTTACGGGTAGCCACGTCGAGCTGTTGCTGGAATACCCCACGGTCTACATCGTTTACGACAAGGAAAAAGCGCATAACTATCAGGTCTACGTTGGGGAAACCAACGACATTGCACATCGAACCTGGCAACATTTGGAAATTGATCCGTCGTCGCGTCAGGACTGGAAATACCTGGCAGAAAGCCCTGATCCCCGGCTGGTGGTGATTGGCCACCCGCACTTCAATAAGTCGCTGACGATGGACATTGAAAATAGCATGATGCTTTACATGTCAGGTGTACCAAGTGTTAAACGTCTGAATAATCGGCGAGAAAACCAACAAAATAAGTACTACACTGCCAACGAAAAGAATGCCATCTTCTCGGTAATTTGGCGAAAGCTGCATGAAATAGACGCCGACCTATTTCCTATCGAATCGATTGTCCGGGACTCTGCACTGTTCAAGGCCTCACCGTTTCACAGCCTGACGCGCGAACAGGACCATGCCCGTGAGAAAATCCTACGTAAGATTCAAGCGGCTTTTAAAGCAACGCAGGGGCATCAACTGATTTTGGTGGAAGGTGAAGCGGGGTCTGGCAAGACGGTCTTACTGAGTTCGCTGTTTTATCAGCTCTGGCAGCTTGGTCAGGACCAAAATTATACAGACTACCATACCGCGGAAAACTACCTATTGGTCAATCATGATGAGCAGGTCAAGGTCTACCAGAACATTGCCGAGAAGCTGGGTATCCCAGTGAGTCACGTCAGTAAGCCCACGACCTTTATCACGAATCCCGAGAACAAACGCGTTGACGTTGTTCTGGTTGATGAGGCCCATCTCTTGTGGACGCAAGGTAAGCAGTCCTATCAAGGGAAGAATCAGTGGGATGACATTCTGTCGCGAGCCAAAGTGGTCGTGGCAGTTTTTGATAAACGCCAGATTCTCAGCCGGGAAGGGTACATCTCGGCTGAACAGGTCCAATCGTTGGAAGACCGTGCGACACACCAAGGTGGACTCATCACCCTCAATCATCAGTTACGGATGAACGCCAATCAGGCGATGCAAGACTGGTTGACCACCTTCATTCAAGATGGCGTTATCGGTCCCGTTCCGGTGGACCAAAAGTATGATTTAAAAGTATTTACGGACCCCGTAGCCATGTATGACGCCATCAAAGAAAAAGCCCAGAATCAAAGCCATGGTTTGTCGCGAATGCTGGCAACCTTTGACTGGCCGTATGTGTCTAAGGGGAAGCAAACGTACTACGTCACAGCTGGAAATTTGAAATTGCCGTGGAACAAGCAATTAAAGGCGCCCAAGGGTCAGCCGCGGTGGACCAAACATTTAGCCTGGGCAGAACAAGAACAGACCCTCGGCGAAGTTGGGTCAACGTTTACGATTCAGGGTTTTGACCTGAACTATAGTGGCGTCATCATCGGGCCATCCGTTAAGTACCGCGATGGCCACGTGATCTTTGATCCTAGCGCTAGTCAAAATAGCAAGGTCACCAAGAAACGGACGGTGACGGACGCCGCTGGCCAGCAACATAAGATCTCTGTGGCCGATGAGCTTTTACCACATGAGTTGAATGTTTTGCTCACAAGGGGCGTCAATGGCCTGTACATTTATGCAGTCGATGAGGCACTGCAGGCGGCACTATTAGCGGCTCAAGCGCAACGCCAATTCTAAGCAATCCACGTGGTAGTTAATGGGGAAAATGCTATTTGACTGTCAGGGCCATTTCAGGTGCTTGTCATAGGTGTTCCCCCAAGTTTTAATGACTTTTGTATTCCCCCAAAACAAGGTATCATGGACCTAAAAGGGAAGTGTTTCACGTGGAACAAGAGTCGCTATTTGCGAATAACCAGAACACCCCGCTGGCGAGTCGGGTGCGGCCGCGGACGTTGGATCAGTTCGTCGGGCAGACCCACTTGTTGGGGACCGGCAAGATTCTACGGGAACTGATTGAAAATGACCAGGTTTCCTCAATGATCTTCTGGGGACCGCCGGGTGTGGGTAAGACCACGCTAGCCGAGATTATCGCCCGCCAGACGCAGGCCAAATTTCTCAGCTTCAGTGCGGTTGACAGTAGCATCAGCAAGATCAAGAAAATTATGCACCAAGCCGAAAGTGACCGGGAAATCGGTGAACAGACCATCGTCTTCGTTGACGAAATTCACCGCTTCAACAAGGCCCAACAGGACGCCTTTCTGCCCTACGTGGAGCGAGGGAGCATCATTCTGATTGGTGCCACCACGGAAAATCCGTCGTTTGAAGTCAACTCCGCGTTATTGTCGCGCTGCAAGGTCTTTGTGCTCAAAGCCTTAGAGACCAGCGACATCGAGCAGCTGTTGACCAACGCAATCAATAATCCAGACGGGTTCGATGTCACCGTGAACATCGGTGCCGACGAGCTGCGGGCCATCGCGGAATTTGCCAACGGTGACGCGCGTAATGCCCTGAACACGCTGGAAATGGCCGTTCTGAACGGTCAGAAGTCTGGCCAAGAAGTTACCGTGACCATGGACGACTTGAAGCAGCTGATCACGCAAAAGTTCGTGCTCTACGACAAGACCGGCGAAGAACACTACAATATTATTTCGGCGCTGCACAAATCCATGCGTAACTCCGACGTGGATGCCGCCATTTACTGGCTGTCGCGAATGCTCGAGGGTGGCGAAGACCCGTTGTACATTGCGCGGCGGCTGGTCCGGTTTGCCAGCGAAGACATTGGCTTGGCCGACACGAACGCCCTGAACGTGGCCGTCAACGTGTTTCAGGCCTGCCAATTTCTGGGGATGCCGGAATGTGACGTTCATCTGACGGAAGCCGTGGCCTACCTGTCGCTGGCACCCAAGTCCAACGCCATTTACAAGGCGCGCCTGGCCGCCAAGAAGGATGTCAAGGTGACCCGCGATGAGCCAGTTCCGCTCCAGATTCGTAATGCGCCGACTAAGTTGATGAAGAATCTGGACTACGGCAAGGGCTACCAGTACGCCCACGATACCCAGGATAAGCTGACGAACATGCAGACGATGCCGGACGATTTGCAGGGCCACGTGTACTACGAACCGACCGAGCAGGGACGCGAAGGCCGCTTCAAGGAACGACTGGCGTATATCAAACGTTGGCACCAGGAACATCGTGGCTAAATGAAGGAGTGAGTGTCATGCGGCAACAGCTTTACTTTCTATGTACGGGAAATTCCTGTCGTAGCCAAATGGCGGAGGGGTTCGCGCGTACCTTAGCCCCCAGCGACTGGACGATTGCCAGTGCAGGCGTGGAAACGCACGGACTAAACCCGCTTGCGGTCCAGGTTATGGCCGAGGTCGGCGTGGATGTTTCACAGCACACCTCGAAATTGATCGACGACACGTATCTGAACAATAGCAGCGTGGTCGTCACGCTCTGTGGCGATGCCCGGGACAAGTGCCCCATGACGCCACCCACCGTTGACCGGCGGCACTGGCCGTTACCCGACCCGGCGCAGGCCACGGGCAGTCAAGCCGAGGTGCTAGCCGCATTTCGACAGGTCCGTGATGCGGTCAAGCGCCGCGTGATACAACTGATTCATGAATTGGAGGCACAAGCCAGATGACAATTACGTTAAACAACGGCGTCACCATGCCCCAACTCGGCCTGGGCGTCTTTCAGGTCTGGGACCTTGCGGAAACGCAGGCCACCGTCGAAGCTGCCCTGCAGTTGGGGTACCGCCTGATTGACACCGCCGCGGCCTATCACAACGAGACCGCGGTCGGGGCCGCTATTCGGGCCAGCGGCGTGCCGCGCGAGGAGCTCTTCATCACCTCCAAGCTGTGGGTGCAAGACATGACGTATGACGGTGCGCGGCGTGGCTTTCAAGACTCACTCGACAAATTGGGCCTGGATTACCTCGACTTATATCTAATTCACCAGCCCATCGGCGACGTTTACGGCGCCTGGCGCGCCCTGGAAGAGCTCTACGCAGCCGGGAAAATTCGGGCGATTGGCGTGTCCAATTTCACACCAGCCTTGCTGGCGGCCTTTACTCATTTCAACCAGGTCCAGCCAGCCGTCAACCAAATTCCCATCAACGTCTTTCACCAGCAGACGGCCGCGGTCAGTTACCTACAGGCTCACCAGATCCAACCGGAGGCCTGGGGACCGTTTGCTGAGGGGCAAAACGGGTTGTTCACCAATCCCGTCTTGCAAAAGATTGGCCGCAAATATGGTAAAACGCCAGCGCAGATTGCCTTGCGTTGGCTGCTACAACGCGGCATCGTGGTGATTCCCAAGTCCACGCACGCCGACCGGCTCCAAGAAAATTTGGCAGTGAAGGATTTCGAACTGTTGCCGACCGACATGGTGGCCATCACAGCGTTGGAATTGCACCAAGCGCCGGTCCAAACGGCCGCCGACGTGGACCGCATTTTACAAATCAAAGTACATGACTGAATTCCCAAGAACCGCCGCGCCAGCACGCAGCGGTTCTTTTTTAACGGAAATTGGCCAGAAACGGTTGAAATTTGCGTTTCAGTAGGTGATACTGGAGTTGGTTGGTTCACTAAACCAGAGTAAGTAAAATGTTACCGCTTGCAAAATAGACTAATGCTAACTTGTTTAACAAAACGGTTAGTTGGTTTAGTTAAACGTCCAACCACATTGATCACATTACCGAGGAGGGGACCACATGGTTCGTCGCAGTATGAATCGTAACGAGTTGCATGACCAAAATCTAAGTCTGGTCCTGCAACAAATTTTTAATAACCATCCCACCTCGCGGATCGCGATTTCTCACCAGTTAAACTTGAACAAGTCCACGATCTCATCACTGTACAACACCCTGATGGCCGCCGGTTACTTGACAGAGTTGGGGCTGGGGGAGGCGTCGACCGCGGGTGGCCGAAAGCCAACACTGGTGGAGATCAACCGCAACTACGGGTTCACGTTAACGTTTGACTTGGGGTACCGGCATTTGCACGCACTTGCCACATTCCTGGACGGACACGTCTGGAAGTATGACCGCATTGAAACCAAGGGGCAGTCGATCCACGACATGATCGCCCAGATCAACCAGTACATTACCCAGATGAGCCGCGAAGACCAGACCAGCCACGGCCTATTGGGCATCTGCTTCTCCATTCACGGCATCGTGTTCGACAACCAAGTCCAAACATCACCGTTCATTGATATGGGCGACGTCGACTTGGAACAGGTCTTCACCACGGCCTACCAGGTGCCGGTAGTCTTGGAAAACGAAGCCAACCTGGCCGCCGTGTACGAACGTGACTTCAATGGCGCGCGGGACCTGAACAGCACCGTGACCGTCAGCATTCACCGGGGTATCGGGGCCGGCATCATCTTGCGTCGCGACCTGTTCCGCGGCGAACACGGGGACGCTGGTGAAATCGGTCAGACCGTCGTCAGCATTGCCATGGACGGGGCCGGTAATGCCCATCCCGTCCACGCCGAAGACATCAGCTCCGAAGACGCCATCATCCAGCAGATTGAAGAAAAAAAGGGACTGGCCACGCTGGACCGAGATGGCCTGGTGCAACTGTATCGGGAGCACGATGTGGACACTGTGGTGGTCTTGCGACAATTTACCACAGCCATCGGCGGCTTGATCTACAACCTAATGCGTTCGCTTGACCCGGACGCCTTTTTCCTGAACTCGCCGCTAGTCGAAGAGATCCCGGACCTGTTGACGCAGATTCGTGAGGTCTACCAGGCCTTGGCGCAAAATGACCTGCCCATCGACGTCACGCAAAATGCCCGGCTGGCCACGGTTTTGGGCGGTTGTTCGGTGATCACGCACCGTGTCTTGAATCTGACACATTATGAATTGAATTTTGAACGGCCTAGCGCCGAAACCGCTGAATAAAAAATCTGACTCGCCGTGATGGCTGAGTCAGATTTTTTGGTTTAGCGTTGTTTGCGTCGTTTCAAACCAAAGCCGACGAGCGCTCCTAGTAGCAGTGCCAGCCCAATTAATGGTGAGCGGGTCTGTTCGTTGGTTTGTGGCAAGGTCGTCTTGGCTGCGGGGGTGATCGTAGCGGGTGACGCTGTGGCGGTTACGGTGGCCTTCGCTGGATTAGGGTCGCCAGCAGATGTCGACAGGTCGGCAACGGTAGCGCCTTGGCCACCAGTGCTGACCAGGTTAGCAACGTCACCAGCTTGCGGCTTGTCTGGGGGTGTCGCTTGGTTAACTAAGTCTTCTGCTGTGGCGGCACTACCACCGCTATCAGTCGTAGTCGTTGGCTTAGTCGGCTTGGGATTATTCCCCGCCTCATCAAGCTTGTTATAAACGTAGGTGACCACGACATCAGCCGCACCCAGTGTCCCACTAGCATTGGCTGGTGTCGTCGTGAGGCTGAAGCCAGGAATATCGATGGCAGTGGTCGTATAGTGATCGCCAGCTTGCCCCGTTTGAAGGTGGTCGGCATGCAGCGACTGGCCGTTTTGGTCAACGTAGTGCGTCGTCACGGTGACAGTCGTCGTCGGTGTCACGACGGGTGGCGTAACGGGGGTGACCGGCTTGGTGGCATCCTTGGTGAAGTACAGGGAAATGGTCTGCGGGTCAGTGGTGTACGGCCCGGTCAGTTCGCCGTCCGCGTGGTCAAAGGTGTAGCCTTTAAGGTTGATGGTTTCCGCCGTCAGGTCGTAGGTGTCGCTGGTCAGCTTACCCGTGACAACTTGGTCGGCTTGAATCGATTTGCTGTCGGTGTCGAGGTATTTGACGGTGAGGTCGCCGGCTGTTTTGGGGTTGTCGTAGGGGATGAAGACGTTTGCCTGTACTTCATATCCCCCCACGATATCTTCCATTAAGTAGTATGTGACAGGATTCTGAATGATAGAAATATCTACACGATCACTTGGGACGTCGGCTGGGGAAATTTGTTTTGGAATATTAATGAAAGTGACACTGCCGTCAGGATTGGCAACGTGAGCGCCTTGTTCATTGGTTTTAATGGTTCCACCGCGAAGAAAGCGATGAGTAGCACCGGCTCCAGTCATCGGATCTTGCCAAACGTATAAGTCCTTGATGGTTTTAGTATAGTCCGTAGCAACGTCGTACTGTAAGTTTGCACTGTAGTTTTGTGGTAATTTAAAAATTTGCGGAATTGTGATTGTTGGATTCGAGGGGTCGATTGTTACCAAGTCTGTCAGAACGATATCCTGTGTTCCGAATTCCATATCTGAGTATTGCTTGTAGTCCAGAGCAGAAAAATCAGCAATGGCGTTACCGGAAATCATTAATTGTTTTAAGCTTTTAAGATCGGTTAATGCAGATATATTTGAGATTCGGTTGCTACTTAAATCAAGGTAGGTCAACTTTGTCAGCGCAGCTAGTTGTGAAATGTCAGTGATATCACCATTTAAATATTTGTGAAACTGACGGTTCATTAGGTTATAGCCAAGGTCAAGGTGAGTCAAATTAGTGGCGTATTGTAGTCCCTCTAGTGAATATGAGGAGGTACCGTCAATGAATGTAGATGTTTGTCCCCAGCCAATTTCAAGACTAGTTAGTTTTAAAAGGTCAGCCTTAGTAAGGGCTGCAACAGTTTTCTTTAACTGAGATGCCACTAGGTCTTGTAGCGCCTTATTTGGCATCCAATCATCAATCGACTCATTCACTGTCACAGCGGGTGCGGCCTCAACTACGGGTGCAGTGGCTACGGTTGGTGCGGAACGCATCAAGCCATAGCGGTTGTGGACGTTGAGAGTCTTTGCAGGCTGAGTAGGAATGTCGGTATCGGTCTTCTCACTGGTTTCATCTGACGAGGAGGACTTATCCGCCGTATCAACAAGTTCCGGGTCATTTACTTCTTCGGATTCCTTAGGCGTGATTGCGGGGTCGTCTACATCAACGTTCGAATTTGGTTCAGAATCCGGGACTGGGTCATCAGTGGCCTTTTCAGCGCTCGGCGTTTCTGCAGATGTCGGCGTGGTTTCAGCGGGTTGCGTATCTTTAAGCGCGACAGTTGTTTTGGTGGTTTCGTCCGGTTGGATCGTTGATTGTTCGGCCACCGGGTCATCGGTCGTTGGCGTGGTATCCGCTAAGGCCGTCGTGCCACCAAAAGTTAGTAGTAAGCCAGCTGTTAGCCCAGCAAAAATCCAAGATTTACCACTCTTGTACATCTTATAGTGCAGCGATTCATTGTGCCCCTTAAACATAATAGGTCCTCCTCCGGTGAATAGTACTGATTACCCATTTTTTTAATATCGGGTGATAAGCTAAATAGACAGTCCTAATTGTCCTATCGTCAACGTCTATTATAAGCGCATTTATAAGGAAAATCTAGATAATATCAAAAAAGTTAACGATCATAACTATACGTTTATACTGTATATCAATAACGATTTTTTACTAGCCAAGGCCGTTAAACAACCACCGCAATAGGTTCAGAATGCGCTCCAAAAAAATTCCCAACAAAATTCGAGAAAACGCTTGCAAAAACAGAAAAACCTTGTATACTGATATTTGTAAGTTGGTTGTCGCAACGAACTAACTAGGAGGGTATTATAAAATTATGACTGAAGAATACTGGAAAGGCGTCGACAAGATTCAATACGTCGGCCATCAAGATAAAAAATCAGGTTTAGGTTTCCAATACTACAATCCAGAAGAAGTAATTGCTGGTAAAAAAATGAAAGACTGGCTGCGGTTCTCCGTTGCCTACTGGCACACCTTTGATCAACGGTTAGTTGACCCATTCGGTGATGGGACTGCGCAACGTCCTTACGACAAGTACACCGACCCAATGGACTTAGCTTTAGCCAAGGTCGATGCCGCCTTTGAATTCTACAACAAATTAGGTGTTGATTACCTTTGCTTCCATGACCGGGACTTAGCTCCTGAAGGCGACACGTTACGTGAAACCAACGCCAACTTGGACAAGGTCGTTGACAAGATCGTTGAAAACCAAAAGACGTCTGGCATGAAGGTTCTCTGGAACACGTCAAACATGTTCACGAACCCACGCTTCGTTGAAGGTGCCGGGACTTCACCATACGCTGACATTTACGCTTACAGTGCCGCACAACTCAAGCACAGCTTGGAAGTTGGGAAGCGCGTTGGCGCCGAAAACTATGTCTTCTGGGGTGGCCGTGAAGGTTACGAATCACTCTGGAACACCAACATGAAGCAAGAACAAGAACACGCAGCTAAGCTGTTCCACATGGCGAAGGACTACGCTAACGAAATCGGCTTTGACGCCCAAATGTTACTCGAACCAAAGCCTAAGGAACCAACGACGCACCAATACGACTTTGATGCCGCAACCACGATTGCCTTCATGAAGGAATACGACTTGGACAAAGACTTCAAGTTGAACTTGGAAGGCAACCACGCCAACTTGGCTGGGCACACTTACCAACACGAAATCCGTGTCGCTCGTGAAGCCGGCGTCTTGGGCTCATTGGATGCCAACCAAGGCGACAAGTTGATTGGCTGGGATATCGACGAATACCCATCTAACTTATACGAAACGACCGCGGCAATGTACGAAGTTGTTGAAAACGGCAGCATCGGCCCTCGCGGTGGGTTGAACTTCGATGCTAAGCCTCGTCGTTCCTCATTCGCCCCAGAAGACCTCTTCTTAGGCCACATCGTTGGGATGGACAGTTTCGCTGCCGGCCTGCGGGTTGCTGCAGCAATGAAGGCTGACGGGTTCTTAGACAACCTCAAGGCTGATCGTTACAGCTCATACACGACTGGTATCGGTGCCGACATCGAAAGCGGCAAGGCTGACTTGAAGTCACTTGAAGCCTACGCAATCGACAAGCCACAATCAGAATTGGTTGCCGCAACGCACTCCGATCACTTGGAAGAAGTTAAAGACACGATTAACCATTACATCATCGAAACCCTTAGCAAGTAATCGTTTCGTGACGCGAAATAACTGACCAGCAAATGGCGGACGAACGGTGGGTTCGTCCGCCAATTTGCGTTGGTCGCACCACCGTGATTTACGGTAAACTAGAACAGAGAACATCTAGGAGGAATGACTGATGGGGAAGTACGTACTGGGCGTGGACTTGGGCACGAGTGCCGTTAAAGTGTCCGCCCTCGACCGCAGCGGGCAGATTGTCGCCCAAGAAAGTTTCGACTACGACTTGATTCAAAAGCAACCCGGCTACAATGAACAAAATCCAGAGGACTGGGTCTCCGGCACGACCGTGGCCATCGTCCGGCTGATTTTAAACGACCACTTGGCCGCCGAAGACATCGAAGGCCTGAGCTACTCCGGGCAAATGCACGGGCTGGTCTTATTGGACGCCAACAAGAAGGTCCTGCGCCCCGCCATTTTATGGAACGACACGCGCAGTACGCCGCAGCGAGAAGAGATTGAGGCCAAGCTGGGCGATGAGTTCGTTGACATTACCCGCAACCAACCGCTGGAAGGCTTCACGCTGACCAAGCTCCTGTGGGTCAAGGAAAATGAACCCGACATTTGGGCCCAAGCCAAGTACTTTGTGCTGCCCAAAGACTACGTGCGTTACCGGATGACCGGCAACCTGGCGATGGACTACTCCGATGCCACCGGGACCGTCTTGTTAGACGTGGCCAAGGGCGAGTGGAGTGAAAAAATTTGTGACGCCTTTGATATTCCGTTGTCCATGTGCCCGCCACTGATCAAGTCAGTCGACTTTGCCGGGACGGTCACGGACGCTTACGCCGAATTTTCCGGCTTGACACCCGCCACCAAGGTCTTTGGTGGGGCGGCCGACAATGCCGCGGGGGCCGTGGGGGCTGGAATCTTACAGCCCAACATGGTCCTGTCCAGTATCGGGACGTCCGGTGTGGTCTTGAAGTACGAAGACAATGCCGACGTGAATTATCACGGGGTCTTGCAGTTTGAAGACCACGCGATTCCGGACAAGTTCTACTCCATGGGGGTCACCTTGGCGGCCGGCTACTCGCTGAGCTGGTTCAAGAAGACCTTCGCCCCAATCGACGACTTCACGGAATTTGTGGCCAGTGCGGCCAAATCCACGGTCGGCGCCAACGGCCTGCTCTACACGCCTTATATCGTGGGCGAACGGGCACCGTATGCGGACGCAGACATCCGGGGGAGCTTCACCGGTATCGACGGCACCCATCAGCGCTACGACTTCGTGCGGGCCGTGTTGGAGGGCATCAGCTTCTCCTTTAGAGACCTCTTTGACATCTACGAAGAAAACGGCGCGGACTTTGATACCGTCGTTTCCATCGGGGGCGGGGCCAAGAGCCCGCTGTGGCTTCAGATTCAAGCGGATATCTTTAACCGCAAAGTGGTCAGCCTGACCAACGAGCAAGGTCCCGGCATGGGGGCGGCCATGATTGCGGCCACCGGCCTGGGCTGGTTTGACTCGCTACAAGACTGTGCCAAGACCTTCGTGCACTTTGGCAAGGCCTACGAACCGAACCCAGAAAACGTCGAAAAATATGCGAAAATGCATGCCATTTACAAGCAGGTCTACCAACAGACCAAGGGCATCAGTGCGCAGTTATTAGCTTACCGGAAGGCAGAACTGTAGCCGGCCGGTCACTGGTGATTGGCAATATTTTTGAAATACCTGAACTGACAACGGCGTCAGTTTGGGTATTTTGCGTAGGAGGGATGATGGAAAATTTGGTAAAACGATTAAGCTTTACGGCTGTAGGATCGCCGTTAGATCGGGGCCTTTCAGAAATTAGCCAAGATGGCGAAAAAGTCTTAAATTTAAAGAAAACGCTTTCAAAATGAGACGAATGGTGGTATCCTACTCTCAGGGTTGGTTTATCCGACCAACCAACAGTAACAAAACCAACTTACACATTCAGCTATACTTCCACATACATTGTCACGACTTGAATCTATGGTGTAAACCACATAAGGAGCGAGAACTATGCGTAAAGTTTCGACCGGATTTGTTTATTTCTTTGGGGCACTGGGTGGCTTACTCTTCGGTTACGATACCGGGGTCATCTCTGGCGCCATTTTGTTTATCCAAAAGCAGATGCACCTGGGTTCCTGGCAACAGGGCTGGGTCGTCAGTGCCGTGTTGCTCGGCGCAATTTTAGGGGCTGCCATCATCGGGCCTTCCTCTGACCGGTATGGCCGGCGGAAATTATTACTGTTATCTGCCATTATTTTCTTCGTCGGTGCGGTAGGGTCCGGATTGGCGCCAGAATTTTGGACGTTGATCATTTCCCGCGTCGTGCTGGGGATGGCCGTTGGGGCCGCTTCAGCCTTGATTCCCACGTATTTGGCTGAGCTCTCACCCGCTGATAAACGGGGGACGGTCTCCAGCCTGTTCCAGTTGATGGTTATGACGGGGATCTTGCTGGCCTACGTGACCAACTACGCCTGGTCGGGCTTCTACACCGGCTGGCGGTGGATGCTAGGCTTCGCGGCGATTCCCGCAGCCCTGTTATTCCTGGGTGGGTTGATCCTACCTGAAAGCCCCCGGTTCCTGGTCAAGACGGGTCACGCGGACCAAGCGCGCGATGTCTTAGACACCATGAACAAGCATGATACGACGGCCGTTGAGGCTGAATTGGCGCAGATCAAAGAACAAGCAAAAATGAAGAACGGCGGCTGGTCTGAATTATTTGGCAAGATGGTTCGGCCATCACTGATTATCGGGATTGGCCTGGCGATTTTCCAACAAGTTATGGGTTGTAACACTGTATTGTACTATGCGCCAACGATTTTCACCGACGTTGGTTTCGGCGTGAACGCGGCACTGCTGGCTCACATCGGAATCGGGGTGTTCAACGTGGCCGTGACGGCGATTGCGGTGGCCATTATGGATAAGGTCGACCGTAAGAAGATGCTGAACATTGGTGCCGTTGGGATGGGGATTTCCCTGTTCGTCATGAGCATCGGGATGAAATTCTCGGGTGGCTCACAGGCCGCAGCGATTATCTCCGTGATTGCCCTGACCATCTACATTGCCTTCTTCTCCGCAACCTGGGGTCCGGTGATGTGGGTCATGATCGGGGAAGTCTTCCCGTTGAACATTCGGGGACTGGGGAACTCTTTTGCCAGTGTGATCAACTGGTCGGCCAACATGGTGGTCTCCTTGACCTTCCCAGCATTGTTGAACTTCTTCGGGACTGGGAGCCTGTTCATCGGTTACGGTGTGCTGTGCTTCGCCTCCATCTGGTTCGTCCAAAAGAAGGTCTTCGAAACGCGGAATCGTTCACTGGAAGACATCGAAGCAACACTGCGGGCCAAGGCTGGGGAATCAGCTAGCGACCTGAGTACTGCTGAATAATAACTAAAGGTTAAAATCGCTCGCTCAGTCAATGGGTGGGCGATTTTTTTATGGTGAGGTAAATGCCGTGGCTAGCCTGACAGAGATGAAAATCTGTTTAAATGACGTAGAAAACGCTTTCAAAAGAGAGTAAAACGTGCTAAACTACTATCATGGTTGGTTGCGACAATCAACCAACTGAATCACCAACTTACACGATACACATGATAAGGCGTTTGCCGAACTACCGATACCGGATTTGCCGCGAGACAGTAAATTCCATCCCTAGCTGACAACACCGCGAAGTTTCTGCGAGTACTTAATTCAACGGCTATGGGCCGCATAAGGAGCGAGATTATGCGTAAAGTTTCTACTGGATTTGTCTATTTCTTTGGGGCACTGGGTGGTTTACTCTTTGGGTACGACACTGGGGTCATCTCTGGGGCAATCCTCTTCATTCAAAAACAAATGCACCTGGGTTCCTGGCAACAGGGCTGGGTCGTCAGTGCCGTCCTCTTAGGGGCGATTTTAGGGGCCGCCATCATCGGGCCTTCCTCTGACCGTTACGGCCGGCGTAAGCTATTACTGTTATCTGCTATTATTTTCTTTGTCGGGGCGTTGGGCTCAGCGTTCTCACCAGAGTTCTGGACGTTGATCATTTCCCGGATCATCTTGGGGATGGCCGTTGGGGCCGCCTCCGCCTTGATTCCTACGTACTTGGCCGAACTTTCACCTGCTGATAAGCGGGGGACCGTTTCTAGTCTGTTCCAACTGATGGTCATGAGCGGCATCTTGCTGGCCTACATCACCAACTACAGCTTTGCTGGAATCTACACTGGTTGGCGGTGGATGTTAGGGTTTGCGGCGATTCCCGCGGCCTTACTGTTCTTAGGTGGGTTGATCCTGCCAGAAAGTCCTCGGTTCTTAGTGAAGTCGGGGCACATGGACCAAGCGCGTGAAGTTCTGGATACGATGAACAAACACGACCAAGTGGCTGTCAACAAGGAAGTGGCTGCCATCGAGGCGTCCGCTAAGATTGTTAGTGGCGGCTGGTCTGAATTGTTTGGGAAAATGGTCCGGCCATCCCTGGTCATCGGGATTGGTTTGGCCATCTTCCAACAAGTTATGGGCTGCAACACCGTGTTGTACTACGCGCCCACGATCTTTACCGATGTTGGTTTTGGGGTGAACGCCGCTTTACTCGCCCACATTGGGATTGGTGTGTTTAACGTGATTGTAACGGCGGTGGCCGTGGCCATCATGGACAAGATCGACCGGAAGAAAATGCTCAACATTGGTGCGGTCGGCATGGGGATTTCCCTGTTTATCATGAGCTTTGGGATGAAGTTCTCCGGCGGTTCGCAGACGGCGGCAATCATCTCCGTCATTGCCTTGACGGTCTACATCGCCTTCTTCTCCGCAACTTGGGGTCCCGTGATGTGGGTCATGATCGGGGAAGTCTTCCCATTGAACATTCGGGGCTTAGGCAACTCCTTTGCCAGTGTCATCAACTGGACGGCCAACATGATCGTTTCCTTGACGTTCCCATCCTTGCTGGACTTCTTCGGAACCGGGAGCCTGTTCATTGGTTACGGCGTGCTGTGCTTCGTTTCCATCTGGTTCGTCCAAAAGAAGGTCTTCGAAACCCGGAACCGGTCATTGGAAGATATTGAAGCGACCTTACGGGAAAAAGCGGGTGCTGATGAAGCAACCTTGAGTACCACGAAATAGCGTGACCGAGTTTAATTGAGAATAGTGTATTTCTAGAAAAGGCGATCCGTTTACGGGTGGCCTTTTTAGTGAGCAAACGACACTTTTCGCAAACAGTTAACAGGGCGTAACCCTAACTGGCTGAGGTGGTTGCGCCCATCAGTGACGAATCTTGTGATAAATGAACATTTTTTCACAAAATCTGGGGTAATCGCTTTCTTTTTCATAATTTTTCCGTTATGATAAGAACGTACCTGGAAATTTACTTATTCTGAAGGAGTGAATGGCACATGGCATCAAATGGAAAAGTAGCAATGGTTACTGGCGGCGGACAAGGAATTGGTGAAGCCATTTCCAAGCGCTTAGCTAGCGATGGATTCGCAGTTGCAATTGCTGATTTGAACTTAGATAATGCCAACAAGGTTGTTTCTGCTATTGAAGCTGATGGTGGAAAGGCCATTGCAGTCAAGACGGATGTCTCTGACCGCGACAGTGTCTTTGCGGCAGTTAACGAAGCTGCAGACAAGCTCGGCGGATTTGACGTAATCGTCAACAACGCCGGCCTTGGCCCAACTACCCCAATTGACACAATCACCCAAGAACAATTCGACACAGTTTACCACGTTAACGTTGGTGGTGTTCTGTGGGGGATTCAAGCTGCTCACGCGAAATTCAAGGAACTCGGCCACGGTGGGAAGATCATTTCTGCAACTTCTCAAGCCGGTGTTGTCGGGAACCCTAACTTGGCACTCTACAGTGGGACTAAGTTTGCCATTCGGGGGGTTACGCAAGTTGCTGCCCGTGACTTAGCCGCTGAAGGTATCACGGTTAACGCCTATGCACCTGGTATCGTTAAGACGCCAATGATGTTTGACATCGCCCACAAGGTTGGTCAAAACGCTGGTAAGGACGACGAATGGGGGATGCAAACCTTTGCTAAGGACATCACCTTAGGCCGTCTGTCAGAACCAGAAGACGTGGCTAACGGGGTTGCCTTCTTAGCAGGTCCAGATTCAAATTACATCACCGGCCAAACGCTTGAAGTCGATGGCGGGATGCAATTCCACTAAACTTTTAAACAAGAATCATAGATTGATTGGTAGTCGCCGCTCAGAGATGGGTGGCGATTTTTTTGTTAATGATAAAGGCCGATTGACTGTAGGTATTTCGTGCTGATCTTACTGTACTTGAGTGTTGGTTTTTGGGCGTGAAGGTGCTCATGCGCGGCTAACGGTTTGCGGGTAAATCCCTGGGGCTTCTCGGAATACAGGGAATCTTGGATGTAGAGTTTGTGGCCTGCTAAAGCATAGCGGTTGGTGAGGTAGCCGGGCTTGCCTGATTTGTAGGCAAAGGTGCCATAGAGATTCCAACGATTGTGGGCGATCTGATTGAAGGTAGCGGTGCGGTTCTCACCGATAGTTCCCTTCATGTGGTTGGTCTTTTGTGTGCGCGTGATGAAGTACTGGCCATCTAGATGCAGGTCTTGGAAGGTCAAGAGGGCTTGCTTCATGCTTTTGTGGCCGATAACGCTGGCCTCGAGGCTTTTGGCTGTAATATGTAGGTAAACGCGGTCGATCTTTTTATGGGATTGCCCATTCGTGACCCAGTAGCCCTGTAAGGCTTGGGGGATGGCTGTCAGGCGTTTGCTGGCGTGAGTGGTTGACGTTGGTAGAACGACTAAAGTAGCTAGTAAAGCCAGCGCCAGTAAACTTGACCAAACGAGATGTTGCTTTTTCATGGGAAACCTCCTCAATGGACATACAGACGTTAATGGTAAAAATAAGGGTAAACAAAAGCGCGTAGAAGCGGAGGGTAAGGACGTTTCTGCGTGCTCTTGGCACTACTTAGATTGGAGTTCTTGGACGGCGGCAGCTAGACTGGGACTGCCAAAGCCGACCAGGAGAAGGGACAACAAAACTAGGTTATCGAGATTGGGTGTGTTGCGTTGTGACATGACGAGACCCCCTTTAGGTTTCATCTCAGTCATTGTAGCAAGCACAGGTATCAATTCCGTATGGTTTACGTATCGTTGTTGTAAAGGCCCAAAGAAAGCGGATTGGTAACCGGTCCCATCACTTATACAAACGAAATTCACCGATGATTTGTGACCCATTTTCACAAGTCTTTAGATATTCTTAAGAAACTGCTGATGATTTGCAGAGGGCTATTGATCGGCCAATTTAAGCGGCCATGGTACAATTAGGGCATCCAATCGAGGGGTGACATGATGATTACTGAATTTGAAAATTACCTGGCAAAAATTGATGATCCTGATCAACAGATTCGCGTCCGGACTGTCCTGGACTGGGTCCAAACGACCTTCCCGCAATTAGAGCAGCGCTACGCCTGGAACCAGCCGATGTTTACCGACCACGGCACCTTCATTATTGGCTTCAGCGTGGCCAAGCCGCACATGGCATTTGCGCCTGAGGGACCGGCCATGGAGAAGTTTGCTGACCAGATTGCGGCGGCAAAATACAATCCGGGCAAGAAGTTCGGTCGGATCAAATGGACCCAAGACGTGGACTATGAGCTATTGCGGCAGATCATTGCGTTCAATATTGCCGATAAAGCCGATGTGACAACGTTTTGGCGGAAATAACAAAAAACATGGTGTACTCGTAAATCATCCACGAGCAACACCATGTTTTTAATTGCACTGATTTCGTTAAAAGAACTTCGGTTGGTCCTTGTTTTCCGTGGCCACCTGACTGGCGTCAATCTGCTTGCCGCTTTCGTCGGTCCGAACCACGTAGACGTCGACGGCCGCCATCCGGCTAACGTAAGCCGTGACAGAGCCTTCAACCATGCGGGCGACTGCACTCATCCCGGTGGCCCCCAGCACGATCAAATCGTTTTGGTGGTCGCGCACGAATTCATGAGAGATAACGGTTTTGGGATTACCGAACCGCACGTGAATGGCCATATCCTTAAAGCCAGTCGCCGCCCGGGTCGTTTGGACCAGCGAGTCGAGGTATGACGTCGCATCTTGGGCCAAATCATGGATCACACCGCCGGGCATTGAGCCGCTGACGTAAAAGCCGTAATGGTTGATGCGCAAGACATTTAGTAGGTCAATGTGGGCGTCATTTTGCTGCGCCACCGTGACCGCCTTTTTTAACGCTAATTCCGCTTGGACGGAGCCGTCCACGGGGACTAGGATGTTTGCATAATTCTGTTCCATAATTAGCCTTCTTTTTTAGTTTAGACGTGACCACGCAGGGTAATCGTCGCGGTATCTAAGACGTGCCCGTTGATCTGGTGCAGCAGGTCGTTTAGCCAGAAACCGTCTGCTAAGTCGAGCTTCGTGTTCAGGGCATAGACGGTCAGACTGTAGTCGTGATCGGCATTAGGCGGAAAGGGCCCTGTGTAATTTTGAAAGACTGCGGGATCCGTGTTGCCAATCAATGAGCCGGCGTTACTGTTGCGCCCATGAACGTGGGGAATCGCATTGGTCCGGGACACGTCAGCCGTAATTTCCCGCGTGGTTCCCGGAAAGTTAGCGGCGACCCAGTGAATCCAGGGGAAACCGCTGACGGGAACGGCATCAAAGTCGATGAGGTTCAGCGCAATCGTTTGGGTCTTCTTGGGAATCTTAGATAGGCTGATGGGAAACGACTTCACAGGCTGACCACCATAGACATCGTCGCCGGTCGCGTACTTGCTGTATTCGTCGGCTAAGTAGCCGTTTTCGGTTGGCACAAAAATTCTCATAAAATCCCTCCTAATGATCAGTACTTAACATTATTATACCGCAGGCGACCCGCATTCCGCGAATATTCATTAATAATGTATAAAAATACGTATAAAATGGATATAACTTATAAAATTGCAGAAAATGGTTGCTTTTTTGGCAAACGGGCGTATGATAAGAACCATTAAGTTTGTCACGAAGAAAGGATGACGCCCATGATGCCCCAAGATAAGATTGCGATTCTCCAACACCTAATTCAGATTCAGTCGGTCAATGCCAACGAAACGGCGGTTGCTGACTACATCGCCAGTTTATTTGCCCCGTACCCCCAGGCCAAGATCGAGAAGGTTCCCTTTGCCCCCGGTCGTGATAATTTGGTCGTGACGATTGGGGAAACGTCTGGGCCAATGCTCGGCCTGTCCGGCCACATGGACGTTGTGGCTGCGGGCGACGCCAACGCTTGGCACCATGATCCGTTTGGCGGGGAAGTTGTGGGCGACCAGCTCTTCGGTCGTGGCGCTTCTGATATGAAGAGTGGCTTGGCGGCCATCGTGATTACCATGTTGGAGGCGTTGGAAGCGAAGACGCCGCTCGCCGGTAGCATTCGGTTGCTGGCTACGGTGGGCGAGGAGACCGGCGAGTATGGCGCGGCAACGTTGACTGACGCCGGCTATGCCGACCATCTGGCTGGCCTGGTGATTGCGGAACCCAGTGGTCTGAATAACGTGGTTTACACGGCGCGGGGCGTCATTGACTACAAGGTCGTGTCGACCGGGAAGGCGAGTCACAGTGCCCGTCCGGAAAACGGCATCAACGCTATTGCTAATTTGATGAAATTTTATAACGCCGTGGGGCCACTGATGGCCAAACACACGACCGTCGATCCCGTTCTGGGTGGCCTGTTGCATAACGTGGATTTAATTTCCGGTGGTGAGCAGATCAATTCGATTCCCGCCCACGCTGAGCTAATGGCGAACATGCGGACGATTCCCGCCTACCCCAATCAGGTCATCTACGACGAGTTAGCGGCTCTGATTGCCCAATTGAATCAAGAGGAGGGCGTACAGCTGGCATTGAGCTACAGCTACCCAGAAGAGGCGATTCCGGGTGATCCGCAAGCGCCGCTGGTTCAGTTGGCCAAGCAGATCAGTGATCAGGTCTGTGGCCACGATACGCAGATCGTCGGTTCCGGGGGTGCCAATGATGGAGCGGAATTCTTACGGGCTAAGGGCGATTTCACCAGCATTGAGCTGGGGCCCGGCAACGACTCCTCCCATCAAGTCGACGAGTACGTGTCCGTGAGTGAATATCTTCAGGCGATTACGGTTTACGAAGCCTTAGTGCCAGCGTTTTTTGAGCAAGTTGGGGTAGTAGAAACAGAAGTAACCAACGATTAAATTGTAAAATAGCGTGTGAACAGTTGACTAGAAAACTGTCCAGACGCTATTTGTTTTGGCATCAGAATGGCTTGATGTATGGTCACGATTGTCCAGTAGAGTTGGTGTACAGGGAGTGGGTGGGTCAGGTATACTGAAGTGACTGAGTGTTCTTAGGAGGCGATTTGCATGACTGATGTTTTTAAGATTGTTAATTGGTTTCGAGCTGTCAGTAACGCCCAGATGCGCCAGTATGGTGATGATGAATTGAGTCAAATGAAAGTGATGAAATTACTGTATTACGTTCAGGGAACCTTTCTGGCAGTTCATGGGCGTAAAGCGTTTGCTGATGATATTCTTGCCTGGCGGTATGGTCCAGTGGTGCAGGCAGTTCACGATAAATATGTGGGACGAGTCAGTATCGTTGGGCGGTTAACGGCGGCGGATCTAGCCGACTACAATGAGCTGCAACGTGATCCTGACTTGCAGCAGGTCTTGACTGCGGTTTGGACGGCATTTGGTGATATGTCTGCGATTCAGTTGATGAAAGAGACCCATCAAGAACGCCCTTGGCAAGAGACGCCGCAGAGTCAGGTGATTGCGCCGACGCTGATGACCGAATATTTTAAAACCAGTATTGTGCAATGAAAAAAGACTTACGATTAAAAAATCACTTTAAATCTGAAGCAAAAAGTGTGCGGTTGAATGCACGATCACCACATAACAAGCAACGATTAGCTTTTAACCTGTCGTTTGTCACGTCTAATCGTAAATACAATTTTTCTGGTAAGCACTTTGACAAAAGCATCAAAAATAAATTTGTTGAGAAAATGATACGCTTGTCGAATGACGATCTAGTTACTATTTTGGGCTGGTCAAAAGAAAGTGGTATTGAGAATTTACCAGACCATATCGTTAAATTAGCCGTTAACTCTGAATTTGTTGCGTCGGGTCGGGCAGCAACTTGTCTGACGGGCATGTGGATTTTTCGCTTGGCTAAAAGCGGTCGCGTGATTGGCAAAATTAAGGGCACGACCTTCTATGTGTTGGCCATTGATACGACATTTGATCTGTATCAACATGGATAGCACTTACTGGCCAATTCTTAAGTTTCTCCCGCAATCCTTACCAAATCACTAAAATTAACCATTTATCCTAGAAAAATTTTCGAGAGCGTAAAATATCTTGTGTAAATGCATAAAAGATTTCTGAATTGTATAGAAATAGGGAATGCCTTCCCTTATG
>NZ_JAMXAZ010000031.1:0-31955 GCF_024718525.1 Levilactobacillus yiduensis | reverse complement strand
TAAGCAAGATCAAAAGCCGTCAGTTTTTGAAAAACATGAAAACTGACGACTTTTTTGAAAGGTATGAATAATTCAGGGAATTGCAAACAGAATAAGATTACTTCCTTCCCCGTACTTTGCCACTTTAGTGACAATGATTATTTCGTCAAATGGTTTGGGTCCACCACTAATTTTATGGGAAGGGACACGGGGTCGCAACCCCTAAATTTAATTTTTTTAAAAGATTCAGTCAGTTCACGAAAATTTATCAAGTTATCACGTACACTGGGTCAAAATAAAAACGCCAACTCTCCGACGATCAAGCGGAAAGCTGACACTAATGGCTTACTTTAAAAGATGAAAAATCTGATGAGGATGCTTAATTCTGGCCAAATTGTAGACCGACTGCTGAAATGGGTGCTTGTCAGTATCACTGGGTTTAGATCAGCGTTGATTGTACGTCAATTACTGCCAGGAGTTAGACTGATTGGTGGTAACTAAAGGTTGCAAGTACAAAAACACCTGATAATACTCAGCTGATAAAGATGGTGAACATTAAATGAGTCCATGCCACCACCTGCGGCTGTCAGAGATTCCGGTAGCTATGGGGAACGCCGGCGGCCTAAGGAGCGGTCCGCCCACCGCGTTCCGCTCCATATTTGGCGAACGGTAGGCGGCCAGCGTGGGCTATGTGGCTACAAATTACCCAGTCTTATCACGACGACAATGGTTTTGGCCAATTTTCACCTACAATTACTTTTCTTGTTTCTTCAATAGTTCAACGATCTCTTGCAAATATTTTTCCTCTGCTGAAGGTACCGGGTCGCTGGGTTTCTCGGCCGGTTTGGCCAATACCTTGTTGAGTAACTTGATCAACAAGAAGACCACGAAAGCAATGATTAAGAAATTGATCACGGAATTAATGAATGCGCCGTAGCGGAAATGGGCACTGCCGACCGTCAAGACAAGGTTAGAAAAGTCAATACTCCCCACGAAGATGCCCAGTAGTGGGTTGATCAGGTTGGTGACCAGTGAGTTCACGATGGCCGTGAAGGCAGCCCCGACGATGACCCCAACGGCTAGGTCCATGACGTTGCCGCGGGCGATAAAGTCTTTAAATTCTTTTAACACGAATGAAGTTCCCCCTCAAATGAGATTTAAGTCTATTCTTAACGATTTTTTGATAAATTGCAACCAAAACGCGGGGTAGCGTTTCAGGTGAAAACCAGCCGCATTTGTATTAAACTAGAGGTAAGTTAATGGGGTTAACGCTGAAGGTGCTAGCCCCAGGTAAGTGTCTGTGAATTTGAGAAGAGGGGTAAGAGATGGCAGCGATTACGTTAAGTGACGCCTTGGTAGCGCATCTAAAGCAGCGCCAACTGGCAGACAAGGAACTCGTGTTGATTACGGATGATGGTGGGGGCAAGTATTCCCTGCAGGGTGGCGCCTGTACGATCGGCACCAATTTTACAGTGATCGTCTTGGACCAGCCAGACCCGGATTACGCGGTTCCTTTGACCAATGAAGCGGGGCTGCATCTGTGGACCTCACCGTATGACTTGATTTTCTTGGAAACTGGTGTGACCATGACTTACGGTCAAGGGCAGATATCCCTGAAAGATGACGCCCACATGCTGGACAATGCGGTGCAAATCGCAGACGGGGCCACGGTACTAGCGGCCTTTGACCGGGGGATGACGGCTAAAGGGACGTCTTGTTAGCGGTAAAAATTTTGACCAATCTTGAATTTCTCCTAACGAGATGGTTCCATAAGCGCGCAAAGTACGGTACAATATGTAAGTGGTTTCATAGCTAGCATCTTTCAGGACGGACAGCTTTCACAAATTGTGAAAAAGCCGCGGCAAATCAAACGTTTTGCTTGCATTCTCCTGGAAAATCAACTATTATCAATTATTGATACATTTTAATGGGTACGGCAACCGAAACGGCCTAGCGTCGTTGCGTCAGTCGAGTAGATTGTCATGAAATAGGAGGTGATTACCATGCTGAGTCGAACGAAAGAGTTTTTACGACAACACAATTATCGTTATGAAAAGTCGTATATTCGGCCACTGATGGCGCCAGAGAGCGTCTACGTCTTTAAATTCGGTCAAGAAAATTCGCTCAATAATCGGGTAATCATTCGTTATGGTCACACGTGGACCGGCCGTCAGCGGATCAACGAGATTGATTTGCGACTGCATAAGCAAAAGCATCCCCGTGTGTTTCAAAATGAAGCGGATATGTTAGATTACTTGGAAACGCACCTGGCCCAACGTGAACAACGTCGCGCGGACCATAAGGACGATACCGAGAGGGTCTAAGGCCGCTTAAAATTTAGGTTATCTTTAGTGGTGAGCTCAGAACAGCGCTGGTTGTTCTGAGCTCTTTTCTTTTAACCGTGATTTTGGCATTTCTGCGGCATTTCCTCTATAATTGATAGTAGACGTTTCTATACGTGACATTTACCGATGAAACCCAAACGCGATGCGGGGCCTCGACCCCCGCCTTGACCAAACGAATTTAAAACGCAACCCGAAATAGGAGGACCGACACATATGCAATGGACCGAAGTCAGTGTGATTACTACCAACGAAGCCGTTGAGGCCGTCAGCAACATTTTACAGGAGGCCGGCGCCAGTGGCGTGAAGATCGAAGACGCCGCCGATTACGCCAATCTCAAGCCTGGTAAATACGGTGAGGTCGTGGATCTAGCCACGATTCCACACCGGACCAGTGGTGCTGAGATCAGTGCCTACTATCCAGAAACCATCTTTGTGCCCGAAATTTTGCCCACCATCAAGCAACGCGTCAGTGATTTAAGCAAATTTGGACTGGACCCAACCCCGGGGACCGTCACGACCAAGGCCGTGGATGATGAGAGTTGGGCCACGGCTTGGCAGAAATACTACCATCCAGTCCGGGTCACGCGGTACCTGACCGTTAGCCCGAGCTGGGAGAATTACCAACCCGTCCAAGCCGATGAACACGTGATTCGCCTGGATCCGGGGATGGCCTTTGGGACCGGGACGCATCCAACCACGCGGTTATCACTCACGGCGTTGGAAATGGTGGTCCGTGGCGGCGAGACCATGTACGATGTCGGTACGGGGTCTGGTGTCTTGAGTATTGCGGCCAAGTATTTGGGTGTCAAACAAATTACGGCCTTTGACCTTGACGATGTGGCCGTGCGTTCCGCCAAGGCCAATCTGGACTTGAACCCGGTCGCACAAGACATCGTAGCCGAACCTAATGACCTTTTGAAGGGAATTCACCAACCGGTCGACCTGGTCGTGGCCAACATTTTGGCCGAGATCATTTTACCGCTGATTCCCCAAGCCTGGGAGAATCTACATGCTGGCGGCTACTTCTTAACGTCTGGTATCATTGCCGACAAGTTAGACACGGTCGTAGCGGCGCAGGAGAAGCAGGGCTTCATCATTGATAACATTTTGCAAATGAAAGATTGGCGGGGCGTCATTGCCCACAAGCCCACGGAGGATGAATAAGGTATGCAACGGTATTTCTTAGAAACGACGGCCCACGATGGGGAGCAGATCAGCCTCACGGCCACTGTTTATCACCATTGGGTCACGGTGTTGCGGGCCGAAGTGGGTGCCGAGGCGGAGTTCGTGGACGCCACGGCGCACCTATTTCACGGCCGGTTGACGACGCTGGGAGATACGGCGACGGTGACCCTAACGGCGGTGCCAACGCCAGCAGTTGAGCTGCCAGTCGACGTGACGATTGCCTGTGGCTTGCCGAAGCAAGAAAAAGCGGAGTGGATCACGCAAAAGGCAACGGAACTGGGCGTCACGCAAATTATTTTCTACGGGGCAGACTGGTCGGTGGCCAAGTGGCAGCCCAATAAGGTCGCCAAAAAGTTGACTCGCTTGACTAAGATTGCCCACGGTGCCGCAGAGCAAGCTCACCGGTTGAAGCGGCCAACGGTCACGTACGCCAAGACGCTCGCTGACGTTCTCCAGACGCCGCATGACGTGGCCGTGATGGCTTACGAGGAGTCGGCTAAGCAAGGTGAACAAAGCGCTTTAAACCGGCAGCTACAAGCTGTGACACCGGGGCAACACCTATTGGCCATCTTCGGCCCCGAGGGTGGTATTAGCCCGGCTGAGGTGGCTCAGGCCCAAGCGGCAGCGTCGACTCTGGTCGGTTTAGGACCACGGATTCTCCGCACAGAAACGGCCCCGCTATACTTCTTGGCGGCCGTTTCCATGGTCCTGGAGCTCCAACAACCCAGATAGGTGGGTGAAATCTCCACGGAAACATGCTAGAATAGTTGCAACTATCTAAGAGAAATGGGTGACAGGGATGGCATTTTTAGAAAAAATCGGCTGGCGCTACTGGGTCCTCGCCATCGTGATGGGCGTTGGCTTGCCAGCATTAGCAACGTTAATCAGCGTTGATCCGGTCATACGCTTTGGCCTGTGGCTCGTGCTCATCAACGGGTGTCTCGCCATTGGGGTTGGCCGGGTGATTGCCCGCAAGTTACAACCCGGGTGGTGGCTGTTGATTTGGCCCGTGATTTATTTACTGGGGGCGCTGTGGTTCTTGCCCCGTTACACCCGTTATTTTGCCATTGTTTATGTGTGCCTGTCTTACCTGGCTTACGGGTTGACGCAAGCTAAGATTGAATCGAAATCATAATTTAAAACTAAGGGTGGTGGCGTCCATATGACCAAAGAACGTGTCTGGACGGCTGAAGAAGTAATTGCCAGAGTCGGTAAATACATGAATGCGGAGCACGTGGAAATGGTGGTCAAAGCCTGCCATTTCGCAACGATTGCCCACCGGGATCAAATCCGGCAGTCTGGTGAACCCTATATCATGCACCCCATTCAGGTGGCGGGCATCTTAGCCGACCTGAACATGGATCCCGAAACGGTGTCCGCCGGCTTTCTCCACGATATCGTCGAAGATACCGGGGTCACATTAAGCGATGTCCGTGAACTGTTCGGCGATGACGTCGCGCTGATCGTCGATGGCGTAACCAAGCTGGGGAAGATCAAATACAAGTCTAATCGTGAACAACTGGCAGAGAATCACCGGAAATTATTGTTGGCGATGTCCAAGGATATTCGGGTCATGATCGTCAAGTTGGCCGACCGTCTACACAACATGCGCACGCTGGAACACCTGCGGCCGGACAAGCAACGGCGGATTGCCAACGAGACGCTAGAAATTTATGCACCGCTGGCCGACCGCTTGGGGATCAGTACCATCAAGTGGGAGCTGGAAGACATTTCGCTGCGGTATCTGAACCCGCAACAGTACTACCGCATCGTGCACCTGATGAATTCGCGGCGGGACCAGCGGGAACAGTACATTGCTGGTGCCATTCAGGATATTAAGCAATCAATCAAGGATTTAAAATTAGACCCGGAAATCTACGGCCGACCGAAGCACATCTACTCCGTTTACCGTAAGATGAAGGACCAACACAAGCAGTTCAGCCAGATCTATGACTTGCTGGCCATTCGGGTCATCGTCGATACCATCAAAGATTGTTACGCGGTGCTTGGCGCCATTCACTCACAGTGGAAGCCCATGCCCGGACGGTTTAAGGACTACATCGCGATGCCCAAGGCCAACATGTACCAATCCCTGCACACCACGGTGATCGGTCCAGAAGGTAAGCCGCTGGAAGTTCAGATTCGGACCAAAGAAATGCACGCCGTGGCTGAATACGGGGTTGCGGCCCACTGGGCTTACAAGGAAGGGGTCACGGACAAGGTCCAAGAGACCAATTCTGGTGACAAGCTGAACTTGTTCAAGCACATCATTGAGCTACAAGAAGACACCGATGACGCCTCTGACTTCATGGACAGCGTCAAGGGGGAACTCTTCGGCGATCACGTGTATGCGTTCACGCCTAAGGGCGACGTCCTCGAGTTGCCGAAGGGCGCCGGACCGTTGGACATGGCCTATGCCATCCACACCGAGGTTGGTCACCACACGACGGGGGCTACCATCAATGGCAAGATCGTGCCACTGAACTACGAAATCAAAAACGGTGACATCGTGGACATCCGGACCTCAAGCAGTTCGGCCGGACCAAGTCGGGACTGGCTCAAACTGGTTTCGACGCGCCGGGCCCGCAACAAGATCAAGCAGTTCTTCCGGGCCGCTGACCGTGAACAAAACATCGTGTCTGGTCAAGAAGCCGTGGAGCACACGATTCGCGATCTGGGGTATGATCCCAAGGGATTGATGACCAAGGAGAACTTGGACAAGGTCACCGCCAAGATGCACTACCAGCACTCAGATGATCTGCTGGCCGCCATTGGCTTCGGGGATCTCCAGCCCCGCGGCGTGGCGAACCGGTTAACGGAAGGCGTGCGTCAAGCCGAAGAAGACGAACGGCGCCGCCAAGAAGAACGTGAACTGCTAGAAGAACACCAGACTATCAAGAACGATTCGGATAACGAAAAGAAGGACCGCAAGAAGGGCAAGGATTCCGATGGCGTGGTCATCGAAGGCGTTGACAACCTCTTGATTCGGTTGAGTCACTGCTGCTCACCGGTTCCCGGCGACGACATTGTGGGGTACATCACCAAGGGCCGCGGGGTCTCCGTGCACCGTAAAGATTGCCCCAACGTTCGAAATGCCGAAGAAAATGGCGAGCGGTTAGTCGATGTGCGCTGGGGCAACAAGGCCGGCGATAAGACCAACTACAACGCCGACATCGAAGTTCAAGGCTACAACCGCAACGGCCTGTTGAACGACGTCTTACGGACCATTAACAACAACACCAAGTACTTGACGTCGATCAACGGCAAGGTCGATCACAATAAGATGGCGACGATTTCCATCAGTCTGGGAACCCGCGGTCAAATTGAACTGCAACGGATTTTAGATAACATCAAAAATATTCCGGACGTCTACGTGGTTAAGCGGGCGTTCCATTAAGGACGGGAACAACCATGCGAGTTTTGTTACAACGAGTCAGACAGTCAAGCGTGTTAGTCGATGGCGCCGTGAAAGGGGCTATTGCCCAGGGTTACCTGTTGCTGGTGGGGGCTGAAGACAGCGACACCAGTGAACAGATCGACTACCTGGTTCATAAGATCACGAAGTTGCGCGTCTTTGAAGACGAGGCGGGCAAGATGAACAAGAGCATTGAAGACGTTGACGGCAGTATTCTCTCCGTCTCGCAGTTCACGCTCTACGCCAACACCAAGAAGGGCAACCGGCCCAGCTTCGTGGCGGCGGGTGATCCACAGCACGCCGAACAGATTTACAATGAATTTAATGAAAAATTAGCGGCAACTGGCCGTCACGTGGAAACGGGTGTCTTTGGTGCCGACATGCGCGTCGCGTTGATCAATGACGGTCCCGTGACGATTTGGTTTGATACGGACGAACAGTAGTGGCTTGAATAGACAGACTGAAAACGACTAGCGCCGAGTGGACTAGTCGTTTTTGCTTAAGGAGGAATTGCCATGCGTTATCAACAGCTCTTTTGGGACTTTGACGGCACCCTGGTCAACACCTATCCAGGGATGGTCGCGGCCTTTGGTGAAGCACTCGAGGCCTGCGGGGTGAACAATTTTGAACTCGATGAGGAAGAAATTTATAAGGCCATGCGCCAACATAGTCTGGGCAACGCCCTGCAGCGGTTCACGGCGGAGTACCGGTTGAACCGCGACCGGCTGGCCAAGGTCTACCAAAAGCAGGCGGCACCACGATTAAAGGATGCGGCGGCTTTTCCCGGCGTGGCTGACCTGTTGGCAGCGGTCGTGGCGGCTGGCGGGCGTAACTTCTTGTTGACGCACCGGGACCACCACGCCATGGACCGGCTGTCGCAACTGAACCTGGCCCAGTATTTCTCCGGTGCAGTCACGGCCGACGATGACTTTCCCCGCAAGCCGGATCCGACTAGCCTACAAGCGCTGATGAAAAAATACGACGTGGACCGACAAACAGGCCTGATGATTGGCGACCGTAACCTTGACGTCCAAGCGGGGCATCGTGCGGGGATGGCCGGCGCTTTGTTTGATCCGGAACATTTAATCGTGGACGAGAGCCAACCAGAGATCCGCGTGATTCGGTTCGCTGAGTTACAGGATTGGTTGTTTGCGGAATAACTTCGGCTTGGCGTGACATGAAAGGCTGTGCGACTGGCCCCCACTGGGGTGGCTGGTCGCACAGCCTTTTTCGTATGTAAGGGCTATTTCGGAATTTCTAAATAAATATTTTAACGCCAAAGTAAATAATGAGTAGGCCTAAAAAGGGGGTCAAGAGGCGATTGACCCGATTTAAATCCAATCGGCGAATGACTAACGGTGTGATCACGGCTCCGATAATTGCGCCCAGCATGAGTAACCAACCTGCCTGCCACGCAAATGTGCTGGTAAATAGGTGACCAATTAAACTAATTGCGGACATCGCGGTCAGAACGTAGGTGGCGGTACCGGCAGCCGAGACGGTTGTTAATCCGAGAATCGCTAAGCCGGCCGCGGTGGTTGCCCCGCCACTTAACCCGCCAATACCAACCATCAAGCCGCTCAATAGGCCAAATCCACGTGCCAACCAGACTTGATGAGCGCCTGTCAGCGGGGCAGCAGTTTTGCGCCAGGTCTTACTGAGAACTAACCAGCCCATCACAATAAAAATGATACCGACTAACCAATTATACAGGTGCTGTGGAATGTAGGTGGCACTGACTGTGCCAATCACGATACCCGGGATCGCGGCGATAATCATCTGATTGCCAACGTGAAAGTTGACATTTTTAATTCGCATTTGGGTCAAGAACCCAAAAAATAATGCTGGTAAGGCCACTAACAGAGAGGTGGAAACGGCAATAGCCGGACTTAACCCTAGTTGACTCGTCAGGACACCTAAATATAAGGCTGCCCCACCGCCACCAATCAAACTCACAAAACTACCAATGATTAAGCCATAAGCTAAAATAAGCATGAAGCAACCCGCTTTCAAGAATAAGATAGGTTTACTATAAACGGAGTCGACTCCGTTTGTCAAGCGAGATAATGTAGCGTAAACTAACGATATTAAATGAATGGGGGACACACATGCGAAAAGATGCGCAGCAAAACCGCGATAAAATTTTAACAACGGCCACTGAATTATTTCAAGAACGAACCGTCGCTGAGGTCAGCATGAAAGACATTGCGGCTGCGGCGAAGATTGGACCGGGGACGCTCTATCGCCATTTTCCGAATAAAAATGAATTATGTTCGGCGTTAGCTTTGAGATTTATTGATCAATTTTTAAGTAGCTGCCAAGACTATTTAACACAGACGACGGCGACCCCCGTTGCACAATTGAAGCACGTCTTAGCCCAATATATAATTTTTCGTGAACGACGATTGCAACTACTGGCCTTTGTGGAGACTGGGCCAACTGTCATGAGTACCTATTACCAAAGTGACCTTTATCATCGACTGGTACAGTTGTTTAAGCGTGTGCTTCATCCGGTTAATAAATCGGTGAATGATGCTGAATTGACCTTCCAGGCAGATATGTTGATTGCGATGTTAAAGAGCGATAGTTATGCGTTTCAGCGTCAACAACGAAAGTTATCGCAGGCACAGCTAGAACAACTGATCACGCGGTTGCTGGTGATGAAGGATTAAGTTCAGCGGTCAATCTAAAATAAGCCTAGAAATCATCTGCAAGAGACAATTTCTAGGCTTATGAGTTGTGTCATGATTCAATTAACCACGGGATAGAATCTCATCCACCGCGCCACCATACGTTTCTCCGAAGAGATTCAGGTGGGCCATGAGGTAGTACAACTGGTAGTGGGCCAACCGGTCCGTGTAGCCGGGATCAAAGGGGTAAGCGTCCTGATAGCCGCGATAAAAATCGGCCGTGAAGCCACCGAAGATGGTGGTCATGGCGATATCAAATTCGCGGTCGCCGTACAAGACGTCCGGGTCGATCAACGTCGGTGTCCCGTCTGCGGTGAACAGGTAGTTGCCGGACCACAAGTCGCCGTGCAGTAGGGAGGGGACGATTTTCCGACCCTGATTTTCCGTCACGATGTGTTGTCGCACGCGGTCGTAAGCGGCTTGTCGCTTGGCGTGCCACAGGTGATGGGCCTGTGCACGCTTGACTAAGGGGTCCAAGCGTTGATTCAGGTAGAAGGTCGTCCAGTCGTCCTGCCAGTCATTGTGCTTGGGGAGCTTACCGACCAGATTGTCCTGATCGAAGCCAAATTGCGGGGCCGTGACGTGATGGACGCGGGCAACGGCTTGCCCCAGTTCGTACTGGCTACCGTGTCCCGTTTCCAAAAATTCCAGAACCAGGTAGGCGTCGCCATCGATGTTGCCAGTGGCTAACACGTCAGGCACGTTAACGGCTCGACCCAAGGCCTTGAGGCCCGCAACCTCGTGGCTGTAAAAGCTAGCCGGTGTTTGGGGTTGGACTAGCAGGAAGGCCGGGCCCTCTGCCGTGGTCAAGCGGTAGGCCAAATTAATGTCACCGCCGGAAACTGGGGTGGCAGCCGTGACTTGGGGCAATGGTAATTGCGCCAACCAAGCGGATGAAAGTGTCATGTGAAGATCTTCTTTCTGTTAAAACTCATGATAGCTAATTTGCTGCGTTAAAATATTTGCTCAAGCCAGCGACGACGCGGGTCGCAACTTGTTTTTGATAGGTGGTACTGCGGATGTAGCTGAAGTCCTTTTTGGTATTGATGTACCCCATTTCTAGCAGGAGCGCGGGCCGGTTATTGTCGCGAATGACCTCGAAATTGCCGTACTTTACACCGCGATTGGTCAACCCTAAGCCATCCATCTGGCTGTTCACGTCTTCGGCTAACTCATAGGAAGTGTCATGGTGGTAATAGTAAGTCGTGGTCCCGGACCCTAGGTTGTCAGCGGGCGCCGAGTCAAAGTGAAAGCTGATGAACGCACTGGCCTGATTGGTGTTGGCAAGTGCCGGTCGATCCGCCAGACTCACGGTCTTGTCGCTGTCACGGGTCATGATCACGTGTGCCCCGCGAGCACGCAGGCGTTTAGCCACTTGCTGGGCCATCGCTAACGTGTAGGTCTTTTCATCGTGTTTCTGGTCAATGGATAACGCGCCAGAATCACTACCGCCGTGGCCGGGATCCAACACGATGGTGGCTTCAGACAAGGTCGTGGCCCGTTTCAAATTACCGGGATGTTTGACCAGCCAACTGGCCACCCAGCCAAAATGATTCTGACTGTCGCGGACGTGATACCAATTATCTTTTTCACCTAAAATGGTTAAACGACTATTCTTTTTGACCTTGTGGGTGACGCTGTACGTCAAGCCAGGGCCATTTCGCAGGTTCAGATTGCTAACGGTAGCGGTAACGGCGTTGTGCTGGGTGAAGGTATATAGCAACCCGCCAGCAATTAAGAGAATGACCAGACCCGTCACCAGGCCAGGCCAATTGCGTGGTTTGAAATGCATGGGTGTACTCCTTTAGTAAATTAGTTTTCATTATACCACGGCAAAGTTAAGGCGGTTTAAACCAGTGTTTGGTAGTGATGGTAAGGTTGAAATGGGAAACTATTTAGGCCAATGTCCGTATTCAGGCAGCGGGTACTTGTTAGAGGGACAATCCCGGTTCGAAAATTAAACTATCTGACGTCATTTCTGATTGACGATGACAGAAGAATTTCTTGGCCTTACAATTGGGGTAATTTGAATAATAATTAGAAAAATGACCAGGTGATATCTATGGTGGTTGTTGATAACCACTACCGTAGCCGATAGTTCGCTAGAGATGCGTTCAGCCGTGGGAGTTTCCTTAGCGGCAAAGCCGGTTAGGAAACTGCAGCTTGGAGACGCGGGTTATCGGCTCCAAGCTGAGGGCCGAGACCGCACTTTGGCTCGGTCCGTCGTCCACAGCGTTCCAACGCATCTCTAGCGAACGGCAAGGCGGAAACCACCGCAAATCGTAAATGATTTTCAGCTAGCTCAGAACCAGCCTTGACTTTTCAGTTGATTTTCAGTATTCTTAGGAAGAATAAAATAGATTGCCAATGAGAGAGAATAGTAAGAGTCAACCCGTTTACAGAGAAGTCGCGTTGCTGAAAGCGACTAGCGTGGTCACTTGGAAGACACTCTTGAGGCTAATGGCGCTCGTCGTCATTCGTTTGCAACGTTATCCTGCAGAGAATTTTAAAAAGGTGGTACCGTGCATACCTGCGCCCTTGTCAATTGACAGGGGCGTTTTTTATTTTCTACAGGAGTCGGAAGGGAGAATGCTCATGCGTTATCAACGACCAAAGGGAACGGCGGATATTTTACCAGGCGACTCACAAACTTGGCAGTTCGTCGAAGCCACCGCGCGCCAGTTGTTTGCTAATTATCGGTTCGAAGAGATTCGGACGCCGATGTTTGAAAACTTTGAAGTCTTTTCACGGACTTCGGGAGATACGTCAGACATCGTTACCAAAGAAATGTATGATTTTAAGGATAAGGGGGATCGGCACTTATCCTTGCGGCCAGAAGGTACCGCCGGTGTTGTCCGCGCCTTCGTCGAGAATAAATTATATGGTCCAGAGACGCAAAAGCCTTACAAGGTCTACTACATGGGCCCGATGTTCCGTTATGAACGGCCACAATCCGGTCGGCAACGGCAATTCCACCAAATCGGGGTGGAAGCCTTCGGTAGTGACGCGCCCGAATTGGACGTGGAAGTCATTGCCTTGGGGATGAACCTCTTGAGCAAGCTGGGCTTGACCCATTTGCGTTTGGCCCTGAACACCTTGGGTGACAAGGAAACGCGGGACAACTACCGTCAAGCCTTGATCGACTTCTTGGAACCCCACTTTGATGAATTGAGTGACGATTCCAAGGTACGTCTGCACAAGAACCCACTGCGGGTCTTGGACAGCAAGGATAAGCACGACCAAGAGATCGTGGCCGATGCACCATCCATCTTGGACTTCCTGACGCCGGATGCCACGGCCCATTTTGACCGGGTCAAGGCCAGCTTAGACGCCTTAGGCATTGCCTATGACGTTGACGCCACCATGGTGCGGGGGTTGGATTATTACAACCACACCATCTTTGAAATCATGGCCGACTCACCAGCCTTAGGCGAAGGGTACACGACCGTCTTAGCCGGGGGCCGCTACAACGGCTTGGTTGAAGAGCTCGGTGGCCCAGACATGCCAGGTGTTGGCTTTGGATTAGGCGTGGAACGTTTGGTTCTGTTGATGCAGGCCGAAAAAGTGGCCATTCCTAACGACCACCCGTTAGACGTTTACGTCGTGGGCATCGGTGATGACACGTCGCTGGAGACGTTGAAGTTGGTTCAGGCTATTCGCCAAGCTGGGTTAACGGCCGACCGGGATTACCTGAGCCGGAAGCCCAAGGCGCAATTCAAGACGGCTAACCGGTTGGATGCGGCTTACACCTTGACCATTGGTGACCAAGAGCTGGCCAACCAAACGGCCAACCTGAAGTCCATGGCCACGGGTGAAGAAGTCAGTGTGCCGTTGGCGGACATTTATCAAGATTTTCAAAACGTCGTGGCAACACGGTTCACGGCGAAATAAGAGGGGAAAGACATGGAAAAGAATTTAAAACGAACCACTTATGCCGGTTTAGTTGACGAACAATACCTCGACCAAACTGTTGTCTTAAAGGGTTGGGTGCAAAAGCGCCGGGACCTCGGGAGTCTGATCTTCATCGACTTGCGGGACCGCGAAGGCATCGTCCAACTGGTCTTCAGTGAAGAATACGGCAAGGATGCATTGGCTGTCGCTGACCAACTGCGGAGCGAATACGTCATTGAAGTGCAAGGAGAAGTTGTTGCCCGGGCACCAAAAGAAGTGAACCCCGACATGCGGACTGGTAAAGTTGAGGTCCGGGTGCATGGCATCAACCTGTTGAACAAGGCCAAGGAATTGCCATTTGAAATCAAAGACAACGTCAACGCCTCCGACGACCTGCGTTTACAATACCGTTACTTAGACTTACGCCGGCCAGAAATGCAAAAGGCCTTGATGTTACGTAACCGAATCGTCCAATCCGTCCACAGTTACTTCGACAAGAATGGCTTTATCGACATCGAAACGCCAGACTTGACCAAGTCCACGCCTGAAGGGGCCCGGGATTACCTGGTACCTTCACGGATCTACCCTGGCCATTTCTACGCCTTGCCACAATCCCCACAATTGTTTAAGCAATTGTTGATGGGGTCTGGCTTTGACCGGTACTACCAAATCGCCCGTTGTTTCCGGGACGAAGACTTGCGTGGTGACCGCCAACCAGAATTTACCCAGATCGACTTGGAAACGTCCTTCCTGACGGCCGAAGAGATCCAGGACCTGACCGAAGGCTTGATTGCCAAGGTCATGAAGGACACACTGAACGTTGACGTTAAGTTGCCATTCGAACGGATGGACTGGGATGACTCCATGGCCCGCTTTGGGACCGACCAACCCGACGTCCGCTTCGGCATGGAATTGAAGGACCTGTCTGCCATCATGGCCAACACCGACTTCAAAGTCTTCTCGGGTGCCGTTGCGAACGGCGGTCAAGTCAAGGCCATTGCCGTTCCTGGTGGGGCTGACTTGTACAGCCGTAAGGACATCGACAAGTACGGCCAATACATCGAACGCTTCGGTGCTAAGGGCTTGGCTTGGATGAAGGTCACGGACGACGGTTTTAGCGGTCCAATCGCCAAGTTCTTCAAGGAAGGCGACTGGTTCGACCAAATCACGTCCGCAACCGGCGCCAAGAGTGGCGACCTGTTGCTGTTTGCCGCTGACTCCAAGCGGGTCGTTGCCCAGACGTTGGGTTACCTGCGGGTAGCGATTGCCAAGGAACAAGACATGATCGACCAAAACAAGTGGGCCTTCCTGTGGATCGTCAACTGGCCATTGTTCGATTACGATGTTGACTTGGAACGTTGGGTACCAGCGCACCACCCATTCACGATGCCAGCCGAAGGGGATGCGCATTACTTGAACGATGGCGAAGACCCACACAAGGCCTACGCTCAAAGCTACGACATCATCTTGAACGGTCTCGAATTAGGTGGCGGGTCCATCCGGATTCACACTCGCGAGTTACAAATGAAGATGTTAAAGGCCTTAGGCTTCACGCCAGAACGAGCCGAAAAGCAATTTGGTTTCCTGTTGAAAGCCTTGGATTACGGCTTCCCGCCTCATGGTGGTCTGGCCATTGGGTTGGATCGGTTTGCCCGCTTGTTAGCTAAGCGCGACAACATCCGTGACGTCATTGCCTTCCCTAAGAACTCGAAGGCAACGGAACCAATGACTGAAGCCCCATCGACGGTTGCTGACAAGCAATTGTTGGACCTGGACTTGTTGATTGCTAAGAAAGACGACTCAGAAGACTAGCATCGTGGATGAAGATGGCGTCACAACAGTGGATCAAGCATTCTGCTCGTGATGCTGGATTTGGCATGATAGTTTTAGTCAAAGACGTTGGGCTAAAGCGACTTTAAATGAAGAACCACTGGACTACCTAAGAAGGGTGGACAGTGGTTTTTTCTTTTTGAGGTTCTTTGGACCAGTTAAGTGAGGCTCATACGTCAGTCAGTGGTTGCCAACTAGCTGTCATCGGGGCTAAAGCAGTTGATGTTAGCAATCACCTTTGTAGCCGGGAGTCGCGTCCAAGATGAGCTCAGCCGTGGGAGTTTCCTTAGCGGTGGGTTTATCAGGCTAAAATTACGGATTTTCTAGCAAAATGGTTGACCTGACCGGCAAAAAGTCGTGTAATGGAAACATTAGAAATTGGAGTGATTATGATGAGTGAAACGGAAACTGCAACATTTGCTGGCGGCTGCTTCTGGTGTATGGTTCAGCCGTTTGAGACATTCCCCGGCATCAAGAAGGTGCTCTCTGGGTATACGGGCGGCACGGTCGCCAATCCAACTTATGAGCAAGTTAAGAGCCAAACGACGGGGCACACGGAGGCCGTGAAGATTTGGTTCGACCCACAAGTCGTTAGCTATCAGCAATTGGTCGAGCTGTACTGGCAACAGACGGACCCGACCGATGCCGGTGGCCAGTTCCAAGACCGTGGCAGTAACTATCGGCCGGTCATCTTCGTGAACAGTGCGGCTCAGGATAAGATTGCACGGGCCTCGCGTCAAGCCTTGCAGGACCGTGAACAGTTTACGAAACCAATCGTGACGCAAATTCAAGTGGCCCAGCCATTTTATCCCGCCGAAGAACGCCACCAACAATTTTATCAAAAGAACCCAGCGCGGATGGCGCAACAAGAAGCCGGTGGTCGTGAAGCCTTTATCAAGCAACATTGGATGCAGGAATAGTGTTGCCTGAAGATGGTTTTGTAACTGAACTGTCAATTTGCCTCAGAAAGATTAGAAACTGCTAAAACCTGGCGTTTGCCGTGGCCGAAACGGTAATTAAATGCTATACTAAGCCGAGCATAGTATGAAGTATGACAAACGAATAAGCGAGGTCGGTATTTAAATCATGGATGATGTGCAGCAGTTGTTAAAACGGCATACCTATACGGCAAAGTTCTCCGTTGCCTTTTTCTACGGGGTTCTGGTGTCGATTGCGGTGAACTTTTTCTGGACGCCGGGACATATTTATTCTTCCGGGGTCACTGGGTTAGCGCAGTTGGTCAACAGTTTAACGGCCGGTCTAGGCGCATTTCATATCACGACGGCGCTAGGGCTGTTCTTGATCAACATTCCCATGTTCTTTCTGGCTTGGAAACAAATTGGTAAGTCTTTCACGGTATTTACGTTTATCTGTGTCCTGTTCGCTTCGGTCATGATTCGGGTGATCCAACCCGTCCACCTGACCAGCGACCCGATCATCTGTGCGATCTTCGGGGGTGCGGTCAACGGATTTGGGACCGGATTTGCACTGAAAAATGGGATCTCGACCGGTGGGTTAGATATCATCGGCATTGTGTTGCGGCGAAAAACGGGCCGGAGCATGGGGACTATCAACATTGCGTTTAACAGTTTGATTGTCATCAGTGCCGGCTTTGTCTACGGTTGGCCATACGCCCTGTACTCAGCGTTGGGACTGTTCGTCAACGCCAAGGTCATCGACATGACGTTCACCCGTCAACAACGGATGCAGGTCATGGTCATTACGGATCGGCCCAAGACGGTGATCGACAGTATTCAAAACCACATGCGCCGCGGTATCACCATCGTCCACGGGGCAGAAGGGGCGTATCGCCACGATGAGAAGACGATTCTGTTTACAGTGATTACCCGATACGAAATGGATGCACTGGAAACGGCGATGGAAGAGGCGGACCCCAAGGCCTTTGTCAGTATCTCGGATACGGTCAAGGTGTTGGGTCACTTCTACGAGCCAAAGTGGTAAGAAACCAATAGTAAAGTTGCGAGGTCGGGCGAGGGTCCGACCTTTTTTGTTGGAGGAGTGAGTTGGGAAATCGGGAATCTGTGTCGCTGGGTACCTTCAGCCAAATGCGTTAAGTTATAGTAAATGGTGAAGTGGTAGTTAATCGACGCTGAATTGAATCAGAGTTGACCGCAGCTCGCCTGTTGTCAAGCATTAAACTGATTGTGGTTGAACATCTCTGTAGCCGGAAGTTCGTCAAATATGGGCTCAGCCGTGGGAGTTTTCTTAGCAGCGGTCTTGGCTGGTTAGAAAACTGGCGTCTTTGAGACGTGAATTTCGGCTCAAAGCGAGGCCGAGACCGCTTCTCAGGCTCGGTCCGGTCCGCCCACCGCGTTCCAGCCCATATTTGACGGACGGGAGGCGGCCAGTTCATGTCCAGTGGCCAGCACGGACAATATTTTCCTCACACCAATACAAACGAAAGCGCCGGCCAATTTGTGACCAGTTAGCCAGTGAACTTAACAAATTCTTAGAACTTAGCGATAGTTTGGCCCCAAACTGTTAAAGGTTGCTAAAAACTGCTAGGTTCCGCCGGTAGATGTGGTATAATTCTCGGTGTTATGGACAGCGAAATTTAGTGATATTGGTGATTAACATGAAAGAGATTTATTTGTGGTTAGTACGACTGATGTCGCTACTGTGGGCGGGGCGCCGCCAAAAGGACGTGGTTTACCTCTTAAGTTTTGCTGATAATCTGCCATTTATCCAGGCGTTGGCGGCGAAAATGCCCGCTGGTCACCGGTTAGTGGTCTTTTATCGGCCGAAGTGTCAAGCTGCGGCGGATGAGTTAGCTGCGGCGGGAATCACTGTGCGGTCGTTTCAGGATAATATTCCCTTTGTTTTCACGGGAATTCCGCAGATCATGCGGGCCCGGATCTTATTTTGCGATAACTATTACGCTTTCTTGGGCGGGCTTTACCATCCCCGGCGCATGCGCATTGTCCAATTGTGGCATGCGGCAGGTGCCATCAAGCGCTTTGGCTGGGATGACCCCACCACGGCTCAGCGCTCAGCGAGTGATCAGCGGCGGTTTCAGGCCGTTTACGACCATTTCGATGAGTACGTCGTTGGTGCCCCAGCCATGGGTCAGGTCTTTGCGACCAGTTATCGCGTGCCGTTAGCGCGGATGCAGGTTCTGGGTTATCCACGATCGGACCGTCTACAAGATGCCAGTTGGGTGGCTGCCACCCAGCAGCGGGTATGGCAACAAGCGCCAGCCTTAAAGGGGCACCGCGTCATCTTGTATGCGCCAACCTACCGTGAAGGGGTCACGTTCACACCGCCAGAGGGCTTAGACGCGGCGTTACGGCGTGATCCAACGGCTCGAGTGGTGGTCAAACTCCACCCGGCATTGGCAACGACAGCGGACGACCTGCAGCGACAATTAGGGCCGCAGGGAGTAGCCGCACCAACGTTGAGCACGACGGAGCTATTGACGGTCGCCGAAACATTGGTGACGGATTACTCTTCAGTGGCCTTCGATTACAGTCTATTGCCCAATGCGCACAGCCTGTTGTTTTACCTCTTTGATTTACCAACCTACCGGCAAGACCCCGGCGTGCAAGCCGACTTGTTGGACTGGTTACCCGGTCCGGTCATTGCGACCAACGACCAATTGGCTGCGGCTATCGAGACGGATGCCGCAACCGAGCTTACCCAATTCAATCAACATTGGAATCGCGCCAATGACGGCCACGCGACTAAACGCGTGGTTGCCCGTTACCTTGCGCAATTATCCGATTAAAATTAAAGGAGTGCAGTGCCTTGAAAGAGGTCATGACCTTATTTAAAGAACAGTTCTCGAGTGTCGGCATTATTTTCCGAATTTCTCGCTATGAGGACCAAGCAAGTTATCAGAGTCACTACTTAGGTTTGGCATGGGAGTACTTATATCCCTTGATTCAAATCGCCATCTACTGGTTAGTCTTCGGTGTCGGGTTAAAGCACGGCCAGCCGTTAAACGGAGTGGGTTACCTGCCTTGGATGGTTATCGGGATCACACCATGGTTCTTCATGAACCGGGCCACGTTGGACGCGTCAAAGAGTATCTACCAACGGGTCAATATGGTGGCCAAGATGAAATTCCCGGTATCCGCCTTACCAACGATCAAGATCGTCAGCAATCTGAGTTCATTTTGGACGATGATGGTCTTCTCGATTTTCATCGGTCTGTTGAACGGCGTTTATCCAAAGGTATCTTGGTTCCAGTGGATCTACTACTTCTTCGCCATGATTTGTTTATTGGTGGCCTTGGGAATCTTGAACTCCTGCATTAGTTTGTTAGTGCGGGACTACCACATCCTGTTGCAGTCCGTCATGCGGATGTTATTCTACGTGTCTGGTGTGCTGTTTAACTTTGTGACCACGTCATTCCCGGCACCATTTGTCCATTTATTGGAATTGAACCCATACTACTACATCGTAAATGGGTTCCGGGAATCCTTCATCGGGACCGGCTGGTTCTGGCAACACCCACTATTGACGCTAGAATTCTGGTTATTCGTCATCTTCGTCTTACTGATTGGGTCTCACTTGCACTACAAGTTCCGGTCACGATTCGTTGATTTAATTTAATTTGAAAGGAGCACGCTAAAATGACGCGATCACACAGTCTCATCCAGTCATTGAAGCTCGTTGCTCGCTATGGGCTCATCGTGTTGAACGATGGGCTTATTTGTTTACCCATTAAGCGGCGACAAGTCATCTTTGAAAGTTTCAACGGTAAGGACGTCAATGATAATCCGGCGGCGATTTACCGCGAATTGCTCAAGACCGATCCGGCCTACGCCCACACGGCTTATTTCAGCGTCAAGCCCCGGGAATACGCCAGTCTCAAGGACAAGTACCCGGAGATTCAATTGGTCAAACGCTTCACGCCACGCTGGGTCTATTTGATGGCCCGCGCGGAGTTTTGGGTCCTGAACTCCCGGCTGCCCAACTGGTGGCGGTCCAATCGACACACGACCACGATTCAGACCTGGCACGGGACGCCCCTGAAGAAATTGGGGGCCGACATCACCCACGTTGCGATTCCCGGTACCAGTACGGCCGACTATCATCAACAGTTCAAGACGGCTGCCAGTCGGTGGAACTATTTGATTGCGCCGAATCGCTATTCGCAGGAGATCTTCAAGTCGGCTTTTGGTTTCAAAAATCAATTCTTGTCGATCGGTTATCCGCGAAACGACGTCCTCTATACCACCGACGCAGCCGCACAACAGGCGCTGCGGCAACGTCTGCTGGGACAGGTGAGCGGGCCGGTCGTGACCTATGCGCCGACTTGGCGGGATGACATGGCCGTGCGTCCTGGCGTGTATCAGTTTGATTTGCCCTTTGATTTGGCCACGTTCTTTGCCCATGTACCGGCGGGAACCCACCTGATCATTCGGCCACACTACTTGGTCAAGGACGCCATTGATATTCACGGGTTCGAGGACCGGGTGACCGTGCTGGCGGAAACGGATATTGCCCAGTTGTATTTGATTTCAGATTTGTTGATCACGGACTATTCGTCGGTCATGTTTGACTTCGCCAATCTGAAACGGCCGGAATTATTCTTCGCCTACGACCTGGAGCATTACCGTGACCAGTTGCGGGGATTCTACTTTGATTATGAACGCGAGATTCCTGGTCCCCTGGTCACCACGGCGACGGCTTTTTATCAACAACTGGATCAGTGGCGACAAAACGGTGATTTTCCAGGCTATCAGGAACGCCAAGCGGCTTTTTATCACAAATTTTGTGATTGGGAAGACGGCACGGCGAGTCAACAAGTGGTGCAGGTGATTTTACACGGAAAGGGTGCGTCAAAATGACAGAATTTTTAATCGGATCACACGTGAGCATGAAAGGGAAAGACATGTTGCTGGGGTCAGCGGAAGAAGCAGCCAGCTATGATGAAAATGTCTTCATGGTGTACACGGGCGCACCGCAAAACACGCGGCGCAAGCCCATTGATGAGCTAAATATTGCGGCGGGCAAGGCCTACATGGCAGATCATGACCAACGGGCTGTCGTGGTCCATGCCCCATACGTGGTCAACCTGGGCAATACGACCAAGCCCCAGAACTACGCCTTTGCGGTCGAGTTCTTGACGGCCGAGGTCAAACGTGCCGCGGCCTTGGGGGCCACGCAAATCGTTTTGCATCCGGGCGCTCACGTGGGTGCCGGACCGGATGCCGCCATTGCCCAAATCGCGCAGGGCTTGGATGAAATCCTGGCGGCTGCTGATGAACCGGTGCAAATTGCTTTAGAGACGATGGCCGGTAAGGGAACGGAAGTGGGCCGGACCTTCGAGGAGCTGGCCGCCATCATGTCCGCCACGGCGCACAACGACCGGCTGTCCGTGTGCTTCGATACCTGTCATACCAGCGATGCCGGTTACGCAATCGCCACGGACTTTGACGGGGTCTTGGCGGAGTTCGACCACGTGATCGGCCTGGACAAGCTCAAGGTCATTCACCTCAATGATTCCAAGAATCCACAGGGAAGTCACAAGGACCGTCACACCAACATCGGTTACGGAACCCTGGGCTTTGACGTCTTAAATAACGTGGCCCATCATCCCCAACTGGCAACGGTGCCCAAGATCATGGAAACGCCGTTGATCGGTCCGGACCGCAAACACGGCGTCAATCCTCACGGGTATGAAGTCGCCATGCTCAAGCATCAGCAGTTCAATCCAGAGCTGGAAGCTGATGCGTTGGCAGGAAAAGCCTTTACGGCATTTTTGACGCGTTAGGGAACTGGCGTCTTTGAGACGCGTTTTTCGGCTCGTCCCGCCGCGTTCCGGCTCATATTTGACGGACACGGAAGGCGGTCAGTTCATACCGTGACATTGTCAAAATATAGATAAAAAAGGTGATTTTCTGGCGGCCGGTTGGCTTTCAGAAAATCACCTTTTGTGTTAGCGTCTAGTTAGTCGGCCAGGGGATGCGGGATCAAATCATAATCCACGCTTTCCATGATCAACGTCGCCGTCTCTTCAATTGACTTGTTGGACACGTCAATGACTAGGCAGCCAATCTTTTTGTAGAGCTTCTGTGCGTAATCCAATTCCTCCGTGATTTTTTTCGTGTCGGAATAGGCGCTGTCGGCGGGGAGACCATAAGAGATCATCCGCTCTTGGCGAATCTTACGGAGAATGTCCGGTTTGTTCGTCAGGCCAAAGATACGCTTGGGGTCGACCTGCCAGAGCTCATCGGGCAATTGTGTCTTGGGCGACAGCGGCAGGTTGGCGACGCGTAGGTTACGGTTGGCCAGGAACAAGGACAACGGGGTCTTAGACGTCCGTGAGACGCCCAAAATGACGATGTCTGCCTTTAACAGGCCAGTGGGGTCTTTCCCATCATCATAGGTCACGGCGAACTCCATGGCGGCGATACGGTCGAAATAGGTATCGTTTAGGTTGTGGACCAACCCAGGCACGCCTTCTGGTTCCAAACCAGTGGCTTGATGCATCACGGCCATGGCCGGTTGAATACAGTCAAAATGATGTAATAAATTTTTATCCGCAAATTCACGGACACGTTGACTTAATTTGGGACTCACGAGCGTGTGGAAAATCATGGCTCGTTGCTTCTTGGCTAGATTCAAAATACCGTCTAGAATCGAGTCGGTTTGGATAAACGGGAACCGCTGATAACTGGCCTGAACCGCGGGGTATTGGGAAACCGCCGTCTGCGCAACGGTGAGGGCGGTTTCACCAGATGAATCGGAAATCACGAAAATTGTAATTTGCTGCATGGGCGAGCAACTCCTCTAATGTTTTCTTCTAGTGTACCCCGGCAGATAAAACGGTTCAAATTTATTTGCTTGTGTTATTGACGCGGTTTGAGTGATTATGTATAATAGTTAAGAACCGTTACGCCGGTGGAGCAATTCCAACCGACGTTATTACTTGTGCTCGGAGGGAGGGAATTTTATATGGCAAAGACAGTCGTTCGCAAAAACGAGTCTTTTGACGACGCTCTTCGGCGCTTCAAACGTACGGTTTCCCGTAGCGGTACTTTACAAGAATACCGTAAGCGTGAATTTTACGAAAAACCAAGTGTGAAGAAAAAGTTAAAATCAGAAGCTGCGCGTAAGCGTAAAGCCAAGAAGAAGCGTTACTAAAAGCTTTTTTGTATTTAACTCAAAGACCTCAGGACATGTATTTGTTCTGGGGTTTTTGTTTACGAAAAAAAGAATTTGGACGCAACGCCCAAATTCTTAAGGAAACCATTATTGCGGTGCGTTGGTTAAGACGACCTTACCGATCATGCGGTTAGACTCGACCAGTTCGTGGGCCTGGCGCAAGTTGGTGGCGTTGATCGGTGAGAGGGTCTTGGTTAGTGTCGTGATCAGGTCACCGGCGTCCACCAGCTGGGCGACCCGGGTCAGTGTGTCGTGTTGACTCAGCAGATCTGGCGTACCGAAGAAGGACTTGGTGAACATCCATTCCCAGGCAAACGTGGCCCGCTTTTGTTTCAAGGCGCGCAGGTCAATGGGGGTGTCGCTTCCCGTGATGGAAACGATGGTGCCACTGGGCCGGATCAATGACGTAATCTCTGGCCAATGCTGGTTCAGATTGCTTAGCTCTAAGATGTAGTCCACCGTTGGATAACCGAGTGCTTGGACCTGAGGCACTAAGTCCTGGCGGTGATTGACCACCTGATTGGCCCCGTGTGCTTGTGTCCAGGCAATCGTTTCTGGGCGTGAGGCAGTGGCAATGACGGTCAGGCCAGCCAGGTGCGCCAATTGTGTGGCCATGGACCCCACACCACCGGCACCGTTGATGATTAAGATGGTTTTGCCGGCGTTGGCTTTTGGCGTGTCGATACTCAGGTGCATTTGTTCAAAGAGGGCTTCCCAGGCCGTTAGTGCAGTCAGGGGCATGGCGGCGGCTTGGGCCGGATTCAGTGATTGTGGCGCTGGGCCAACGATGCGTTCGTCGACCAAATGGTACTCGCTGTCCGTCCCTGGCCGTTTGAAGGAGCCGGCGTACCAAACCCGGTCACCGGGGTGAAAGAGGCTAACCGCGTCACCCACGGCGTCCACAATGCCATAGGCGTCGTGGCCCACGACCTTGGGCTGTGCTAGCTTTTCGGTCGTTCCCCGACGCACGGCGGTGTCGACGGGGTTCACCGAGGTGGCAACGATCTTGACCAAGATGTCATGGCCCGTTGGTGTCGGCTTGGGCTCAAAAAACGCGAAAAAACTGTGTTCGTCCGTGATTGGTAGGTTTTGGGTAAACCCAATTGCCCGCATATCTGTCATAGCAAACTTCCTTTCTGTGTTAGGGCTAGGCTACCGCAAATCGCGGGGGAAAACAATTGTGAAGCCTCTGAGGGCCTCAGTGGTTAGTTCAATCAGCGTTTTTGTGGACGAGCCAGGGCCTTATTAGCGGTCGTCAATATTTTTCGCTTTGAATAACTGACGTTGACGACAATCAGGTGTACACTAAATAGTAACCATAATTTTTAGGAGGACATGACATGAGTTTAGAAACCCAACTCAACACTGATTTAAAGACGGCCATGAAGGCCCACGACAAGCTTTCCCTGAACGTGATTCGGATGATGAAGGCCGCTTTGACGAATGAAAAGGTCAAGCAAGGTCACGACCTGACCACTGATGAAGAACTCACGGTCGTTTCCCGCGAATTGAAGCAACGCAAGGAATCCATGACAGAATTTGCCAAGGGCAACCGGGATGACTTGGTGGAAGGCGTTAAGGCCGAAATCGCTATCGTGGAAAAGTATGCGCCTAAGCAATTGAGTGAAGACGAAATTGCTAAGATCGTGGCCGACAGCATTGCCAAGGTGTCCGCTAGTGGCATGGGCGACTTCGGTAAGGTCATGGGTGTGGTCATGCCGCAAGTAAAGGGCAAGGCCGACGGGGCCATCGTTAATAAGACGGTCAAGGCCCAATTAAATAAGTAAGCCGCAACATCATTGTGATGCTGTTACAAAGGGTCTGGGCCGCGTACCCGGGCTTTTTCGTTTGAAAAATGAAATTTTTAAGTGCGTTAAAGTACACCTTTCAAAACGGCGAAGAAATCCAGCACATTTCAGGTACTAGCATAACGCATTCTTATTTTGCGCCGTCATGTACCCCAGTTCCAACGTAGCAGAGCCAGTTTCCGCCTTCAGTGTATAAGTTGTCGTCTCATCCAGATAGCAACTACATTTAGCACATGCCATCTTGGCGAGGGACTGACTAACGTACCGGAAATTGTTTTTGAGCCGAACGTTAATTGATTTTCAAGGCCAGATTTTCAAGGAATTTAAGTGGTCAATTCTAAGAAGGGTTGGTACGACAGGGATTCTAATTCAGTTTTTCCCATGTTTTGTTCGTAATTGCCACGTTGGTGTTCATCTTAAGCTAACTGGTATGCGGCTTCTGTGATACGCTGAATATCTAAATTTGAATCGTATGGCGGATGCTTGACGATAGCTTCACAATACTTTGTGGCGTCGAACGAAAAACTGGAGAAAATGGGTGAGCTGCTCTTTTCCTTTTGAAACGGTTCTCAAATCACTTATCACTAAGCGCGCTTCTTGCGCTAGGCTCGGTACGAGCCGTTAGACCCGGTGGTGGAGGTCGGAGGGGAGCAAACTAAAGGGTTGTCACAGTTTATAAATCATTTGTTTGAATATGTGGATTTATAATTGAACCGTTTTTTGTGCCCCTTGAAGTGCCGACTTTAGTCTCAAATTGTACTTGCATCTATCAATATTTTATGGCCAAAAATATGTCTAAAATGGTACAATTGTAACGAGGTGAGAATAATGCATAATAGACGAATATTTAAGCGGATTTTGTTAAGTCTTTGTACCATAATTGTCGTGTTCGCTCTAGGACTAGTTACAAATTCTAAAAAGGCGGTTGCGGAGACGACACCATTTTATTATTTTGGGATGAAAGTCTTTATGGAGTCTGAAGAAGATAGTCTTAACAAAGTAAATATTGGGGGAGGAGCCGGCTTCATCAAGGGACAGCTTGATGGCAGTTATGTTAATAAGAGCGACACAGCTAACAACTTTTTGCATGAGATGATGAAGTCTCAATATCAAGAGCATAAAAATGCATATGACGAAATCAATATCATTTTTGACTATTCAAATAACATTATATTAGCTCCGGAAGCTACTACGAGGTTGAATGACATTCTGGCTGAGGGGGGGCCTGTAAGTACCTCATTCGTTGAAGACACTGCCAATAATTTCTTGTCAACATTTCCAAATTCATCAGTCGACATGGAAAAAACGCGAGCAGAAGCACAGAAAATTGTGACCCCTTGGAAAGTTACGGCTAGTGCTGAAAATGCAAACTCTGATTATCTATTGCCAGACTTCATTGTTTATATTAAGAAGAACAATTATAAAATGACAATTAAATACGTATTACCTGATGGATCTAAAGCTGCGAGCGATACTGTTATTACTGGCTACGAAGGAAAAGCGTCAGCAGATATTGAGAGCCCAGCAGTTGAAGGATATGTTCCTGATAAAAAGATTGTGACCGTTGGCTTTGATAATCAGAAAGAAGATAATGTTACCACCGTTCATTACGTGAAGCCTGGTAGTCAAACGACCTCACCAAGTTCAACTGATTCTGCAAGTTTAACGGCTGACAAACAAGCAACAATCACTGTTGGCCAAAAAGTAACCGCTGAAACGTTTAACGCTCACGCAACGGATAGTGCCGGAAGTACGATTCCAGTCAGCGTGGATACCAGTCAAGCTGACCTAAGTAAGCCAGGCACCTATGATGTCATTCTTAAAGCGGATAATGGTAAAACAATGACGGTAACACTGAATGTTAAAGCTTTGGAAACGGCAACGATTGCCCCTAAGCGTTCAGCCGTTTTCGGATTAAAGACGTTCTATCTATATCAAAATCCAACCTTCAAGAAGTCCCAAAGAATTGTCAAATATGCAAAGGCAAAACGAACTCAACGTCCAATGTTTGTCGTAACTGGCTATGCACATTCAAAAGCTGGGCTACTGCGCTATCAAGTTAAAGATGTCAACCACAACAGTAAGACGGCCGGTAAGACCGGGTATGTTACGGCTAAGAAGGACTTCATTGCTCCAGTTTATTATCAGAAGGTTGCTAAGCAGATCAAGGTCCTCAGTAAGTCAGGAATTAATGTCTACAAAAATATGGACCTGACTAATCAAACAAAACACGTTAAGCAGGGTAAAACACTGACAATAACAGGAATCAAGAGGCATAATCTAACAACTAGATTTATTCTCTCAAATGGGCAATATGTTACTGCTAATAAAAAGCTGGTAATGACTGTTAAATAGCTTGTGAATTATTGTTAAAACGACAGCTGAAAATTGCTGTCGTTTTGTGTCTAAAACATTGAATACTGGTTCAAGAGCATTCTGACCGCTGAGATTGGTGAAAACAGGTTTCGCTGTCAACCAGCAGTTACACCTACTCTGGGAAACACCTTCAGTTGGGGTAAAAAACTTAGGCAATTCTCATCCACCAGACTTTTCACGCTGAATCCTTTTACAATCCCCGGCGGTATGCTAAAATTTGAGTATCAGAGGTCTGGGCTCTGGCAGGTGTTGGTTGGCTGACACGCTAACCGGACATCGCCACGTGACCGCCGCTTTTACCGTGATTTTACGGGAAAAGCTCCCGGCCAGTGCCACACGAACGACCTAAAAATTTAAAATAAAGGAGCCACCGTATTTGACTGAGAACGCAACGATTGAAAAAGAATATATCTTGGAACGCCCCGAGGACGAAGTTGGTCTGTTAGGGACGCAGGATCAGTTTGTCACCATCCTGGAAGAGGGCCAAAACGTTGTGATCAAGCCCTTTGGCAATTCAATCAAAGTCTCCGGTGCGGCTGAGACCGTGAACCAAACGCTGGCTATCTTACGGAACATGAGTGACCTGTTGGCCAAGGGTATCAAGCTGAACAGCGCTGATGTCATCAGTGCCATGAAGATGGCGAATAAGGGTACCCTCACGTACTTCAAAGATTTCTACACCGAAAAATTGATCAATGACGCCAAGGGCCGTCCAGTGCGGGTCAAGAACTTTGGCCAACGCCAATACATTGATTCCATCAAGCACAACGACATTACCTTTGGTATCGGCCCAGCCGGGACTGGGAAGACCTACCTGGCCGTGGTCATGGCCGTAGCCGCCTTAAAGCACGGTGACGTGGAGAAGCTGATCATCACCCGGCCCGCCGTGGAAGCGGGGGAAAGCTTGGGCTTCTTGCCGGGGGACTTAAAGGAAAAGGTTGATCCTTACTTGCGGCCGATTTACGACGCCCTGTACGCCATTTTAGGCGCTGAACATACGACGCGCTTAATGGATCGTGGCGTGATTGAAATCGCCCCGCTGGCCTACATGCGCGGGCGGACTTTGGAGTCGGCCTTCGTCATCTTGGATGAGGCGCAGAACACGACCAACATGCAGATGAAGATGTTCTTGACGCGGCTGGGCTTTGGCTCAAAGATGATCGTCAACGGGGATATTTCTCAGATCGACCTGCCGAACAACGCCAAGTCTGGGTTGATCCAAGCACAACACATTTTACAAAACGTCTCACACATTAACTTTGTTACCTTTAGCGCGGACGATGTCGTTCGTCACCCAGTCGTGGCCCGCATCATCAACGCTTACGAGGCCAACGATACTAAACCAAATGGAGCTAAGAAATAATGGACTTAGAGATTTACGATAAAACCAAAGATGGCGTTCCTGCCAAGCACGTTGACATGATCAAGGACGTCTTGGAGTACGCCGGTAAATACCTGAAGCTAGCCGAAAACACGGAAATGTCCGTGACGTTGATGAACAACGAAGATATCCATCGCATCAACAAGCAGTACCGCGGCGTTGATCGGGCAACTGATGTCATCAGCTTTGCCATTGAAGATGGCGAAGATGCCGACGAAGATTTCCCACTGGTCATGGACGAAGAAATGGCAGCCGAGATTCCCGAAAACATCGGTGATATCTTCGTTTCCATGGATAAAGTAGAAGAACAGGCGGAATATCTGGGCCATTCCTACGAACGGGAACTTGGGTTTCTCGTGGTCCACGGTTTCTTACACTTGAACGGGTACGACCACATGGAGCCAGAAGATGAGAAAGTCATGTTCAAGCTCCAGGCCGACATTTTAGATGCCTATGGCCTCAAGCGGTAAGCAACCACAAACGGGGAAGAATCGCGCCTTTAGCCAGTCATTAGGCCACGCGTGGGATGGCCTGCGAGCGCTCTTTCACTACGAGCGCAATTTTCGCAAGCACTTAGCCGTGGGAAGTCTGGCCGTCATTGCCGGCCTCATCTTGCGGTTAACGCTCAATGAGTGGCTGTGGCTAGTCTTGGCCATCTTCTTGGTACTGATTGCCGAAACGCTCAATACAATCGTGGAAGCCGTCGTCGACCTGGTCGTGGGGCAGCATTACCACGACCTGGCCAAGCGTGCCAAGGATGTGGCGGCTGGCGGTGTCTTGATGGCTGCGATTTTTGCCGTCATCGTGGGCGCGTTAGTGATGTTACCGGCGTTCATGCGCTGGTTCTAGGAGGAAAATATGAATAATCCAAATTATAAATCAGGGTTCGTGGCCATCGTTGGCCGGCCCAACGTGGGGAAATCAACGTTTTTAAACCGGGTGATCGGCCAAAAAATCGCCATCATGTCGAATACGGCCCAAACGACCCGGAACAAGATTCAGGGGATCTACACCACCGACGAGGCCCAAATCGTCTTCATTGATACGCCGGGGGTGCACAAGCCTAAGAGTAAGCTGGGCGACTACATGGTCCAGTCGGCGATGTCCGCGTTAAACGAAGTCGATGCCGTGTTGTTCATGGTCAACGCCGCTGAAAAGCGCGGGGCCGGTGACAACTTCATCATTGACCGCCTCAAGGGCATCAAGGCGCCGGTCTACCTGTTGATCAACAAGATCGACCAGGTCAAGCCAGACGACCTGTTGCCAGTGATGGAACAGTACCAAACGGCCTTGCCATGGAAAGCGGTCTACCCAATTTCCGCGCTGGAAGGCAATAACGTCGATGAGCTCTTGACGGGGTTGGTTGACCAAATGCCAAACGGACCGCAGTACTATCCCGAAGACCAGGTCACGGATCACCCCGAACGTTTTGTGGTCAGTGAACTGATCCGCGAAAAGATCTTCATGTTGACGCGTGAAGAAGTGCCGCATTCAGTGGCTGTGGAAATTGAAAGCATGAAACAAAAAGACGAAGACCACGTGCACATTGAGGCCACCATCATCGTGGAACGGCCGACGCAAAAGGGCATCATGATCGGTAAGGGCGGCAGCATGCTTAAGAAGATCGGAACCATGGCCCGCCAAGACATCGAACACCTTTTGGGCAGTAAGGTCTACCTCCAGTTGTGGGTCAAGGTCCAACCGAACTGGCGCGACAAGGCCAGCTTGTTGAAGTCCTACGGGTACCGCAAGGACGATTTATAAAAGTGAAAGCGGGGGATGAGTCGTGGCACGAAACGTAACGGATTTTCACGGCATCCTCCTTTTTCGGCGAGATTACGCTGAACGCGACTTTCTGATCAAGTTTTTGACCGCGGAATTTGGTAAGAAGATGTTCCTGGTCCGTGGTGCGAAGAAAAAAGGGTTCAAGATGGTGGCGGATATCTTGCCGTTTACGGTCGGTAGCTACGTCGGTGATATTGCTGACGACGGGCTGTCATACATTCGCACGGCCCGAGAGACCAGGCAATTTCAAAACATTAGTGCGGATATCTTCAAGAACGCGTATGCGACCTATATCATGAGCTTGGTCGACCAGGCCTTTCCGGACAGTCAGCCGCTACCAGACTGGTATCACCGGGTCCAACGCGCACTGACGCTGATCGACGACGGTGTGAACGCAGCCATCGTGACCAACATCGTGGAGATTCAGTTGATGCCGGCCTTTGGGGTGGCGCCACAGCTGCAGGGATGCGCCATTTGCGGCCGAACGGACTTGCCCTTCGACTATTCGGAAAGCTATGGGGGCCTACTCTGCCAGCAACATTGGCAAATGGACCCGCGGCGCTTGCATCTGGCCCAACGCACGATTTATTATCTGCGCCAATTTTCCGTCCTCGACTTGGACCGCGTGCATTCGATCAACGTCAAGCCGCAAACGGAACACGCCCTGCGCCAGCTGATGGATGAAATTTATGACAGCCAGATTGGGGTGCATCCCAAGTCCAAGCGCTTTTTGGATCAGATGCAGTCCTGGGCAGCGCGAATGACGATGTCGCCGAAAGACGATGTACCAGATAACCATAAACCAGAATAACAAATGGACGTTAGTGGAGAAACCCGCTGGCGTCCATTTTTTCTTGCAACCGTAGTCAAGCTAAACTTCCACAGATTTCTCGATGTGCCGCGTGAATGTTACTTCGGCCAACTGGCATAACGGTTTTATTCGTTTGAAACGCCATTTTTACTAGCACAGGTACTAAGTTATAGCGATAATGGTTTCTCCCATCGCCGTTTTTCAAAACCACTATTTCTGAAAATTAGTGATACGATGAATATTATTCCTGAAATATTCATCAATATAGCTAGAGTACCCGATTAATCCTATGATTACTGGGTACTCTAGTTTTTTTGGCCTCA
>NZ_JAMXAZ010000030.1:0-33385 GCF_024718525.1 Levilactobacillus yiduensis | reverse complement strand
AGATACGTTAGAATCCATGTATTAGAAGCTAGCTAATGGGAGAGGACTTCCATTTACACAAAAAATTTGACACTCCCTACTGGACGTTCGATGTTTTCCAAGTTATACAGAGGATAAAGTAAATCTTTGTTTTTATGCAGAACTTGCGAAAGCGTAATCAAATCGTCATCTCCTTGTATGTAGCTACAGTAAATAGCTGTCAATTGTTGTAAAAAACTACTGATTTTTGTCATTGACGCAATGGTACACTAAATCTGCAATTTAAGAAACTAAATTGGAGGCGTCAATATGGATCAGAAAATGAATAAAGAACAGAAGACGGCGTTGACTACAAGCGCAACAGGACTGTTCTCCCAGTCAACCAGTACGATGTTACTATCCTTTGTTCTTGCATCAATGATTGCAAGCTTTCATATCAGCGGAGCGGCAGGTGGATTTATTTCTACGATTACTAACATTGGAATGTTGGTTGGTGGTTTAACATTCGGTCCAATGGCAGATCGGAATGGTCGCGTTAAGGTTTATGCAATTACTACAATTATTTATGCATTAGCAACAGGATTAATGGCATTTGCAACGAACATTTGGATTGTTTACGTTTTGAGGTTTCTGGTAGGTGTTGGTGGTGGTGGTGTTTATGGTGTTATTATGTCGATGGTTGCTGACGTATTTAGTAGCAAACAAAGAGGAAGAATTAATTCATACGTGACTGTTTCAGGTCAGCTTGGGAGTATTGTTGCAGCAATTGCTGTTGCAATTTTGATTCCGATGGCCGGTTGGCGAAGCCTATTTATCTTTGGCGCATTACCTATTTTTCTAGGAATATTTGTTTATTTTAAAGTCCCAGAATCTACGGAGTGGAAAGAAGCTAAGAAGGTTGAAACACAGACGGAACATATCACATTACTAGACTTATTTAAAAATGGAAACGCATCCAACACTATTAAGCTAACAATTATGGCTATTGTTCAGGTTGCTGGGTACTTTGGATTAATGAATTGGCTACCATCGATTTTACAACAAAAATCTGGTTTATCAGTGTCAGGTTCCTCGATTTGGATGATATCAACGATTGTAGGAATGTCACTAGGAATGTTGGTTTTCGGTCAAATCATGGATAAAATTGGGAGTAAAGTAGCTTATTCAATTTTCCTGATAGCATCAGCAATTTCTGTATTTCTATATGCCTTTGCACAGACCAATATGACCTTGTTAATTGGTGGTGCTATCGTCGGATTCTTTGCAAATGGAATGAATGCAGGGTATGGCGCCATCGTAGGGAATCTTTACGAAACAAAAATTAGGGCCTCAGCAAATAATTTAATTTTTAATATTGGTAGAGCAGTTGGTGGTTTCTCGGCTGTGGTAATCGGGTTTTTATTAGATCATTCAACAATGGTTGTCACGATGGGCTTTCTTTCAGTTTTATATATCATTTCGTTTCTAACCGTATTGACACTAAAAGAAAATAAAAAGGTGATTAACAATGACTAGTGAACATTTAACGCACATTCAAAAGGGAGACTTAGGTGAAATAACCTTGATTGTTGGTGATCCGGCCCGTGTTGATTTAATTTCCGAGAATTGGGATAAGAGAAGAAAACTTGAAGATAGTCGAGAATTTGTACTAGTGGTCGGAGAATTTGAAGGACATCATGTCTCGATTTGTTCTACTGGAATGGGTGTAGGTTCGACAGAAATATGTGTCATAGAATTACTTGAGAATGACGCTAAGATGATTGTTAGGTGTGGTGGATGTGGTTCATGGGACGAGAATATTCATCCTGGAGATATTATTGTAAATCGTGCAATGGTAAGAACAAAAGGTCTTTTAGGAGAATATGTGCCTGATGAATATCCCGCAGTGGCTGATCCATTGCTTGTCGATACGATTTATCATGGAGCAGTTGCTAATGGTTTCAAAACGTATACAGGAATTGGATTAACAACGGAGACGTACTTTTTTGGACAATATCGACAGCCTGAAATTTCGGGAAGTAATTTGAAAGTTGACGATACCAAGATGAATTACTGGAGGAGTAGGGGAGTTATTAATGCAGAAATGGAGTCAGCAGTTTTATTCCTGCTAGGCTCTGTCTATGGAGTTCCTGTGGCTAATTGTTTGGTCGTTCATTTGAGCCGAGATACTTATACTTGGGAAGAACCAGCCGATTATAACCGAATTCATAAAGCATCAGCTGAGACAGTCTTAAGATCAATTTTAGCATAGTTAACTGGAGGCTTAATGAGGATGGAAGAACAAAAATCGTATCAAAAAAAGGTTCTGGCTTCTTCTATGCTGGGACTAGGATTAGAAGGAATGGACGTTCTACTGCTGTCTTTTGCACTCAGCTCGATTATTAGCGAATTTCATATTTCTTCTGCAGCGGGGGGAATGCTCCCATCTATTACCAATATTGGCATGCTCTTAGGCGGCGTACTATTTGGTTATATGGCAGATAGGCATGGTCGAATTAAAACATTCACTTACACAATTTTTATTTTTGCCATCGCTACTTTGCTCATGGCATTTGCCCATAGCATTACGGAAATTTATGTTCTTCGATTCATCGTTGGTTTAGGTGCAGGTGGTGAGTATGGGATTGGAATGGCGTTAGTAGCTGAAGTGTTTCCAAAGAGCCGCCGTGGACAAATGTCTTCTTGGATTACAGTTGGCGGTCAGATGGGAACACTGTTAGCCGCGATTATTGCAGCAACGATAATTCCGCTGGCTGGTTGGCGTGGAACGTTTGTTTTTGGAGTATTGCCAGTAATCCTAGCTTATTTTGTAAGACGGCATTTGCCAGAAACTAAGGCATGGCAATCGACACATAGGAAAGAACAGGAAAACCATCAACATCCACGTTTAAAAATTTTAATTAGAGATCCCAAAACAACGGGAATCACAGCAGGGTTAATTATAATGTCGACAGTTCAAATTGCTGGATATTATGGATTAATGAACTGGCTACCTTCATTACTAGAAAAGCAGCAAGGATTGACGGTATCTGGCTCATCGATGTGGATGATTTCAACTATTATTGGGATGTCAATTGGGATGTTGTGTTTTGGTAAGTTATTAGATAGATTGGGATCTAAAATAACATATTCTGCATTTTTAATTATGGCAGCAGCCTCTGTATCACTATATTCGTTAGTTCATAATTCACTGTTAATGTTAGTAGTTGGTATGATTGTTGGCTTTTTCGCTAACGGTATGAATGCCGGTTACGGTGCATTGATTAGTAGTTTTTATCCAACGGAAGTTCGAAGCTTTGCTAATAATGTGATTTTTAATACTGGTCGTGCAATTGGTGGGCTATCGCCGATTTTGATAGGTTATCTAATTGATAAAAGCGGATTTTCAGCAGCTCTGTTGTTCTTAGGGTCTTTATACTTGATTTCATTAGTTGTTGTTAATTTAATTCCCAATCCTCTGGGTAAAAAACAAATGAGCGATTGAATGGGAAGTGAATATGGAATATGAGAAAATTTGAAAAGGTAATCGTGATGGTTTTGGACTCAATGGGAATTGGGGCGGCTCCGGATGCAGAACTTTTTGATGATGTTGGTGCTGATACTTTAGGACATGTTAGTCAGTATTTTCCTAATGGGCTACAAGTACCTGTAATGACAAAATTGGGCTTGGGAAATATTCGAACAGATAATCCATTAAAGGGAGTTCCTGCACAAAAAAAGTTGATCAGTATTGTTGGTAAAATGAAAGAAATTTCAGCAGGAAAGGATAGTATTAATGGACATTGGGAGCTAATGGGGGTCCCGATTAGTAGGCCATTGGATACTTTTCCAAATGGTTTTCCGGCAAAATTAATTGATCAAATTGAGCACTTTTCAAATAGAAAGGTTATTTTGAACCGTGCGTCTTCTGGGACAGAGGCAATGTCTGATTTTGGTGAAAAGCAGAAGGCAGATGGTAGTTTGATTATTTATACCTCTGGAGATTCTGTGTTACAGGTTGCCGCACATGAAGATTCTGTACCAGTAGAAGAGCTGTATCGGATATGTCGTTTCATCAGAACGATAATTGATCAAAGTGAATTAACTGTTGGTAGAATTATCGCTCGGCCTTTTATTGGAAAAGATAAGGGTACCTTTGAAAGAAGTAAAAATAGAAAAGACTTTTCAATGGATTCGCCCGAGGAAACGGTTTTGGATTTATTAGCTGCAAACGGTATTCCAGTAACAGGAATTGGCAAAGTTAATGACATATTTTCGTCGAGAGGAATTGAACGAGAAATTCATACAGGCAACGACTTAGAGGGAATAGACCAAACAATTCATGCAATGAAAGTGGTAACTCAAGGATTTATCTTTGTTAATTTAGTCGATTTTGATTCTAAGTTTGGCCATCGACGGGATGCAAAAGGATATGGCGAGGAGCTAGTCAGGGTTGATTGTAAGTTAGGGGAGATGTTGAAACTAATTACTGAAGATGATTTATTGATTATAACAGCGGACCATGGAAATGATCCGACATTTAAGGGAACGGATCATACTCGTGAGTTTGTACCAGTTATTGCGTACTCTAAAGGAATTATTGGGAGAAATATTGGCGTGCGTAATACTTATAGTGATGTAGGAGCAACTATTTTAGATAATTTTGAAATTGATAATGAGGGATATGGAGAAAGTTTTTTAAGTCAAATCGATTCGCAACCTGATTAAGTGCTAAAAAAGCCATCTAATATTGATGGCTTTTTTTATATAGAGCTAGGGATAAAATCCAAAGTCTTGACATTTATCAAGTCGGCCACCACCCATCCGCGGTAAACTAGTTTCTGTTGTTACCACCTATGGCCGAGCCAAGGCCATCCGCGAGTCGCCTGGATGTGTTTGGTGACTGTGCTGTGGTAAAATTCACGAGGAATTACAGAAAGGAAGTCTTACCCATGCCAATGATGCGCATTGATATGTTTCGCGGCCGGAGCAAGAAAGAAATCAAAAATATTTTAGACATCTCGTACCAAGTCGCCACTGAGGAACTGCACCTGTTGCCACGCGACCGGTACCAAATCGTGACGCAACACGATTCTGAAGAAATGATCATCGAAGACGTGGGCCTGGGCTTCAACCGGACCAATAAGTTTTTGATGTTCAGTCTGACCTCAAGCCCCCGCAAGGAAGCAGACAAAGAACGCTTCTACGCGCGGCTGGTCAAGGAACTTCAGGAGCACGCCGACGTTGAGCCTGCCGATGTGATGATCAACATCACCAGCAACACCAAGGCCGATTGGAGCTTTGGTAACGGCGAGGCGCAATTTATGAATGGTAAATTGGATTAGCAACAACTAGCGGTTCACCAGCTTGGCGTCCCGCGTAAGCCAAAAGACGTTCAGCGCCACCCCAATCGGTGAGTACTGAACGCCTTTTATCTTGATTATCTGCCAGCTAGTCCGTCGCTAACGCTGCCGTCAATGCCGCCGTCAGGTCTCGTTTGGTCTGGGCCACGATGGCCGGCTTGTCACTACCAGCCAGATCTAAACCCTCGGCGCGAATTAGCGTCATGTCCTTGATGCCCATGAAGTTGAGAATCGTGCGGAGGTAGTGGGGCGCGAAGTCCGCGTTGACGTAGCGCAGGTCGTGCTGGTAGTCACTGCCGCTCGATTGGACGTAGATGACCCGTTGGTGTCCATCCAAGAGGCCCACCGACCCGTCCGCCGTGTACTTGAACGTCTGTCTGGCGATGAAGATATCATCGATGTAGGTCTTCAGGCCGGTGACCACGTTAAAGTTGTGCAGCGGCATCATGATAAGAATCAAGTCGGCAGCCTTCCACTGGTCGATCAGCTTTTGTTGCGCCGGTTGGACCGTTTCCGGGTAATTCAGGGAAGTTGCCGAAATGGCGGGAATGTCAGTAGCCGGGTCGTAGAGGGTGAGTTGGTCGAGGTCCTGGTCCGGTGCCAATTGCTGGATCGTTTGGCGGGCGTGTTCGGTCAGCTGATTGATGGTCCGGGCGGGATTTTGATAGTCAGGATGTGCATTGATCAATAAGATTTTCATATTAAGGGTCCTTTCTTGTACAATGGAAATAAATTCGTGTGAAGGTGGGGTCCGAGATGTTAGTGATCGAACGAGAGAGCGGCGAGCAGATTTACCATCAGCTGTATCGCCAGTTACGGGCGGAAATTGAAACGGGGATTCGCCAGCCGGGACAACAGGTGGCCAGTACCCGTTATCTGGCGCAAACGTTGGCCGTCAGCCGCAACACGGTGGACCACGCGTACCAGGACTTGGTCGCCGAAGGGTATTTGGTCAGCAAGCCCGGCGCCGGTTACCGCGTGGCCCAGCAGTTGCCAGTCTTGACGGCCGCGGAAACGCCGCTTCAGCCGGTGGCCCGGCCCCAATTTGCCGTCGACTTCACGGAAGATTTCGACCACCTCCAGCTATTTCCGAAAACGGCGTGGCAGGCGGCGGAACGGGCGGTGATGTGGTCGGGGGTGACCCACATTCAACCGGCCAGCGGGGATGCCCAGTATCGCCAACAGGTGACGCAGTATTTGGCCCGGCTCAAGGGGATTCACGTGACGGCCGACCAGATCGTGGTGACCAGTGGCTTCAACGAGGCGGCGGGCATCATCGCCAATCTGGTACCCGAATTCGCCCAAGGCCGGCTGGCGGTGGCGGAACCTATCGCCCCGAACGCCCGTGAGGTCTGGCAAAAATTAGGCGTGGCAACCGTCAACTATCAAAAGGCTTGGCCGGACGCGACCGGTTACGTGCTGGCGCCGACCCACAATTTTCCGGACGGTCAGGGACTAACCGTATCCCAACGCCAACGGTTGGCCCAGCGGTTACGGGCCACCCAGCGCTACTTAATCGAGCTGGATACGGACGGCACCATGGTCTACGACGGCCAACCCGCCCCGGCGCTGTATCACGACCTGGCCGGCCAGCGGAGCTTTTACTACACCAACTACGATGACACGTTGGGCTCAGCGCTGTGCATGGGCATCTTGGTCTTGCCAACGGGCTTCGCTGACCGATATCAACAAACGTACGGCCGTCTGCCTAACCGCAACTCGCAGTGGCAACAACAGATCCTGGGCCGCATGATTGCCAATGACAGCCTGGAGCGGTTCATCCGCCAACTGACCATCGTCTACCGCAACCGCCGCCAACTATTGATCACGACCCTGCAGCAGGCGTTTGGCGACCGCATCCGCATCACCGGTGCCGCAGCCGGGAGCTTCATCGTGGTCCAGTTGTCAACCACCCCACCCATCAGTCACCTGATCGCCCAAGCCGCCGCGGTGGGCGTGGGACTGGTCAATCCGGACCGCTGCTGGGCCAACGGGGTGCCCGCGGATCATAGCGTGGTCCTGAGCTTCAGGCAGGTCACCGATGACCAGATTGTCAGTGGGGTGCGCGCCTTAGCCCAAGCGTGGCACCTACAAGACTAAGTTTACGGGGAATCGCCGCCAGCGCCAAGGGCCAGTGGACCCGAAAAAGAGGGGACCAGTTTACGTTAGGAGAGAAAATTTAAAACGTACGTTCCCCATTTCGCCCGAAATATGCTACACTAAAAGAACGCGATTTTTGCAGGGAGGACGGAAGATATGGCAACCACGATTTTGACGCCGGCGGAGAACCGGTTCTTACAACTCAGTCAGCAGGCCCTGGCCTTGCCGGCGTTGACCCGGTTGATGCCGCTGTTGCGCGACCACCCGACCATCAAGGACAGTAGTGATTTCTTGCCCCGGTCGGCACGGGCAGCGTTGCTGGAACAGCGGGTCGATTGGCTGAAATTAAGCAGTACGGCCTGGAAATTGCTGGCGGATTCGCCTTACGTGATCAATCCCAGCAGTCAGCGGCTGGATTGGCGGCACTGTGCGTTGTGCCACAAACCGGTGCGCTACGAGTACCACGTGGCGTTGCGCGCCAACGGCCACAAGATTATCGTTGGTTCGGAGTGCGTGAAGAAGTTCATGAGCGATGAAATGCAATATCTGATGACCATCACCACCGAGGACAACATTCACGCGGTCGCCCAGTACGATGACCTGACCGAACACTACCCACAGGTCCCAGAGATCTTGTGGGATTCGGTAGCGTTGCCCAATCTGCCGGCCGCTCATCATCGCCGCCAGCGGTGGGTCCATAACGGGACCGAACACACGGTGACGGGGTATTTGAAACACCGACAAACGACCTTACCAGAAGGCCAATTACGCCCGTACCTTAGTGAATACGACACACTGACAGCGCTTGACCACAAGGCGGCAGCGGCGGCCAAGCAAGCCGCGCAACACCGCGCTGACCAGGAGCGCCAACTGGCCGAAGAAGAATCCCAGGCGGCCTGGGACCGCGCCCAGCATCAGGAGAGCTCTGCCGTGCAGGCATTGCGGGCCTCGGCACCGTACCAAACGACTCTGCGGCAGGTGGCTAATCTGATGGCCGAACGCCTGCCACTAGCGACGTTCAAGGCCCAACTGGCGGACGTGACCCTGCCAGCACAGCTAAGGAAGCTGATCAATTCCTACCAATTAGGTGTGATGGCCACGGAATTTACCCGTAGCGGCCAAATCACCGCAGCGCGCTTACAGATTGCACCGCGGTACCTGGTAGCCGACTTGGATCGGTTCAGCCAACGCCGCGCCCAACAACGCCAGCGGGATTGGAACGATGACCTGTTCAACGCGGCGGTCGGCTTCACGTTGACACCCGCTCAACGGCAGGATTGGTTAACCAAGCTCCAACGTCCCTGGGAGGGCCAGCAGGTGCCAGCCAGCGTGCTCACGGATTGTCTGACGCTGCGGGAACGCTTGACGGCGGGCCAAACAGTACCCACCACTTGGCCGAAAAACTTGCGGCAGGCATTCGCCCAGCGGTTGGCGCAACAACCAGCGATAGGGTGGGTCCCGGCTAAGAAGAATCACGTGACCACGGCGCAGTTACGTCAGTTGGCCAGCAACCAGTCGGATTTCCCGGCAGTCGCTGCCGCCTATCACCGGCTGTACGCTTTACCGGAAGATGAAGAAGCCGTGACGTTGTCGGCCTTACAGCAAGCCTACCTACAGATGAAGGACGCTCAGGCTCAGCGCACAACGGATACGCAACGGTTGGTGCAGGAGATTTTGAAGAATTAGAACTCAGGTTGGTGCGAAGTTGGCACCGGCCTTTTGTGTGGGGTCGTTATTTTTGATAGTAATTACAGCAAAACAAGAAAACGTGTTAATTTTCAATGATTGTAAACATTTAATATACAATTAACCGATGTAAGCGTTATAATTTAGGGGAAAGAGGTGAACAATAATGAAGCGAAAATCATGGCTAAAACGAATTTTTACCGGGATTGGCCTTATTGCAATGAGTGTGTGTTTGGGGATAATTGCTGGTGGGAATCGTGTGGCATATGCAGATGATGTCAGTTCGGAACCGGAAGAAGCTAATATCAGAATTAATATCTTTCTGAGATCTCCTGATGAAGATAAAGATAAACATACCCCCCCAATACAAACTCTTAGTAGCCGTATGGACGTTAAGAAAGCAAAAGAAACTTCGGTGAATGACTTTATAAAAAAGCACAACATACCTATTTATGCTGAGAATTATTCAGTTTATGATCATTTGAATATAATTCTTACTTACGTTAACCATCCTAATTTGCGGAAGCAAGCGATTGAAGAGTATTTCACTATTTTCAAACCTAGTTATTTATATAACCCGGATTCTAGTATGGACCTTGCTGAGCAGAAAGCAGCGATTGCGGTTTTTTTTGAGCAGGAGGAAGCCCAACCCTTTATAGATTATGGGTATCAAGGCATGGTACTAGATAAGGACAAAACTGATAAGGAAGCAAGAAATCAATTCTTGACCTTAACACCTGCTAAAGGCGGCGGTTATACGGCGCAAGATTTCTATGTCTATTTGAAGCCAGAAACTAACCCTGTCATTGTTCCTAGCAAGGTAGATCAGTCTGCCTTAACCGCGGACGACCACGCCACGATTGTTTCGGGCGAGAACGTTGATGCCGCAACGTTCCATGCACGAGCACTTAACAGTGACGGTGAAGAAATTCCGGTAACGGTGGCTGCTGGCGAAGCTGATCTCAAAGTACCGGGGACGTATACGATTACCCTAACCGCAGATAACGGAAAAACTAAGACGGTGACGTTAACCGTAACGCCTGGTGAGGCCGCAATCGAGGCGGTCGCACCTAAGAAAACGGTGGTCTATGGACTAAAGACGATTTACCTGTATCAAAAGCCAACGTTCAATCAGCGTCAAAGAGTAGCTAAGTATCGTCAAGTTAAGCGGACGCAACGGCCATTGTTTGTGGTAACCGGATATGCTAAAAGCAAGTCGGGGGCACCACGTTATCAAGTCAAAGACGTCAACCATGGCAGCAAGACCGCTGGTAAGACCGGCTATATTACGGTACGAAAGGCATTCGTAGCGCCGGCCTATTACCAAAAAACACCCAAGAAAATTAAAGTCATTAATCCAAAGGGCATCAATAGCTATCAGCGAGTGGGGCTGACCAAAAAGGTTAAACACGTTAAAGCAGGGCAGACGCTAAACGTGATTGCACGCAAGCAGCACAACTTGACGACGCGGTTTGTGCTTGCGAATGGACAATACGTGAGTGCGAATAAGAAATTAGTGTTGGCAATTAAGTAGCCAGTCGTTTTAAATTTAAGAGGAACATTGGTCGCGACGTGCAGAACAGTAATTTACAGCTCTCAATTGAAATGGTGGCCAGGCAATCGTAGCCAAAGAAGCTGGTTAACATATGACTTAGGCTCGATGGGCCACGGAGCCGTCAGATTCAGGCCACCTACCAACACCAAAACAACCAAACAGCTTTGACAGGTAGACGTACTAACTCGTGTGTGATTGACGAGCGAGTACGTCTTTTTGGCGACGCATCACGGTGATGTGAATTTGAAACGTAAACCGATTTAACTAAGCCACAATTAATCCAGCCTTTTGCATGATTGGCGTGATGAAAGTCACTGTCGATTGCGACCGAAAAAAGTCCGCGGGGCTAGACGATTGAGGACCTATCGCTTTTGAAACAACCGCCTAAAACTGCATGAAAGCGGGCGTTATATAAAAAGATTGGGGTATCAATCACCCATATTATGTGCCCTGTTTGTTGATATAATAAGCTTACTAACGATTTAGTAATTAGGACGCCAATTTCACGTTTTGTCCGGTAGTAATATTTACAACCCCACCTATTGGCCCTATACTAACGTTGTTACATACTTAAAGAAGCGTAACAACCATTAATGGCCGTTGCAATTCTTGAAGTAATCTAAATGGATTAGGTGCTTGGCGTCGGGAACCAAGTAGTTTAGATCACGAGGTATTGTTTGTCACAGTGTTTTGGGAAGTACAAATCAAAGGAGTGCATTACATCATGATGAAGAAGACAGTAAGCAGTATCTTATTAGCCAGTGCATTATTGTTGGGGACGGTTGCACCTGTTGCGGCGAATGCGGCCACGGTTACTGGCACGTCAGGGAGTACGAAGACCCAAGCGGCCTTCACGGCACCAGATTCAGTGACAACCCCAGTTGATCCTAATAATCCAGACACATCTTCTACTGGTGATAATGGGGGGAACGGTGCTACGACAAGCGAGGGCGGATTAACGTTCTTATACGTGACAGACTCGATTGACTTTGGTTCTGCCAAAGCCGTCACGACTAAGACCCAATCATTGGATGTTGACACGATCAGTACCGGGAGTTTTACGGCCGACAAGACGATCAATTCTAACTTTGTAACTGAACTTTCTGACACCCGTGGGAGTAACGCAGGCTGGCACGTTACCGTTTCTAGCAGCCCAATGGTCAATGCCAAGGATACGGATGCGAACACGAACACATTGAAGGGAGCCACGGTTGATTTTGATGGCCCAACAACGATCAAGAATTCTGCGAGTGCGGACGGCATTTCAGCCAATACCGTGAGTGTGCCAACTGAAACGGGTGCTGCGCAAACCATCTACCAAGCGGCCGCTGACAATGGTGCTGGGCAAACGTCATTCCAACTGGCCCCAACGAATATCAAGTTGAATAATATCGGTCCTAACACGAACACAGGGACTTACAACGGTAGTCTGACTTGGACCTTGGATGATGCGCCAGTTGAACCAGCTAAATAAATTCTTCGTTGCGATTAAAAGGTGTCCATTGGGTTGAGATGAGCGCCTTTTTCGCCTACATATGCTATATCACTTGATATAACAAACAAAAGTCTAACTAGGGTAAGGCAGGGGTTTAGAATGCAAGGATTAAAGAAGATACAACTCATCGTCGTCGGTTTGTTCAGTGTGCTAGTGGGGATGGCATTACCGGTGATGGGTCACGCCGCGACGGTGACCAATGATATTGGGTATAGCGTGAAAGCGGTGATTCCCAAGAACCAAATTGACAAGAAACAGTCGTTCTTTGAGCTCCGTATGAAGCCAGGCCAGACGCAAACTCTGCGGGCCAGACTGTATAACGTGACCGACCAAGAGATCAAAGTGAAGTCAGCGATTCATACGGCTTGGACTAATTCTGTCGGCACGATTGACTATACCAATCAACCGCAACGATTCGATTCTTCATTGCAGTACAAGATGAGCAATATCACCAAAGTCCAAGGGGCTAAGACCGTGACGCTACCAGCTAGAGGCAGCAAGGTCGTGACGGCAAACGTCCAAATGCCGCAAGACAACGCATTTAATGGCATTATCTTAGGCGGCTGGTATTTTGAACGATTGAATACCAAGGTCACCAGTAATGTGAAGGGTGCCAACAATATTCGTAATAAGTATGCCTATGTCGTGGGCATGGAATACGTCATGGGTAAGGTCCCGGCTGGCGACTTGAAGCTCGGCAAAGTTGGTGCGGGCATCAGTAACTACCACCGTGGGGTCATCGCTGACCTGCGGAATCCAACCGCAACCATCGTGCCCAATCTGAAGATGAATACGACGATCACGAACCGAGATGGCGGTCAAGTCGTCAAACAGGTCAAGCAAGACAATGTCCAGATGGCGCCGAACACGACCTTTAGCTATCCGATGCTGTACGGCAAGACGGCGCTGAAGGCGGGCTACTACCACCTGCACATGGTCGTGAAAAACAAGGACCGGACCTGGGTCTTTGATCGCAACTTTACGATTACCCAGGCGCAGGCGAAGAAGTACAATGCGGACTCAGTAGATAATCCCAGCATGAACATTTGGCTACTGATTGGTTTAGGGGCGCTGGGCATGTTGATCCTGATTTTACTGATTCTATTAATTATCTACCTGATTCGGCGTCGTCGAAATGATGCGGATGAGGATACGACGAACTAGTCTCCACGGAAAGGAGGACGTTGGTCATGAAGAAAGCTATCGTGCGTTTGATTCTGGGACTTGCACTAGTGATTGGTGTTGGCGTGGGAACGCCAGCGCTCGCCAGCACTGTGGCGGGAACCAGCGGGACCACGAAGACCAGTGTGACGATCATTGGTAATCCAACTGCTAGCCGGCTGGCGTCTGGTACTGGTGCAGATGAGGCGAGCAAAAATGTTCCCGATGGCAAGCAGCCGACGACTAAGGCCAAAAGCCAAAGCCAAGGACAGGCAGACCAAGTGAGTGGCAACCAGCCAGCCAAGAAAAAGTCAGCGCCGGGTGCCGTGGTGACCATGGTCAAGGCGGGGTCGGCGGACCTGATTGCGGGCCGGTTGCCTCAGACCAGTGAGTCACGCGTCTTCTTGATGAGTGTCTTCGGCTTATTACTGCTAATCGTCTTGATTTTATCAACAATTGTCTATCACCAAGCGCGGCTACTGAAGGAGAGGGAGTGAGCCGAGATGAAGTTGAAGAAAATTTTGCGACAGCTTGGCTTATTGCTGGTCGCTGTCGGGCTGGGGATTATGGTGACGACCAATCTCGCACAGGCCGCTGGTAGCAATCCGATTGGCGTGGATGCGGATGCGACGCTGTTATCAGGGAATACGTTTAATACGTCAAGAGATGCAGCTAGTACTGCTCCTGGTAATACGGGGAGTGGTTACGCTGGCATGCAATATTATCCGGAACAGCCCAATGGGGTTTATGCTAACGGGGTATCTAACGGCAGAGTTACCAATAAAACAACGAAATTTTTTGTTAAATTTACGCAGTCGGAAAGTGGAGCCATGACGCTAAAAGATACGATGCACTACTACTTTGTAAAAGTCTATCCAGATATTACGAATGAACTGGGAAATTCAGTGGTTACCAATTCGCTAACCGGTTGGGGACTAGCTTCTGGCAGTCGGCCGACAAGTGTTAAGAGTTACCCCAGTGGGTGGACAGAGCTAGATGTTGATATGAGTGGTCTGGGCAATACATTTTCATTGCCTTTATACCTGGGCTTCTCATATGAGTATGCAGGTAGTGAAACGGGTACAGAAAAGTATTACACCATCACGCTTGATAGTGATTCTAGTGTCACTAAGGATTGGCAGGACGTCACGATCGATGGTAACGGGACGGTGGCTTCCAGCGCAACCCAAGTGACCGGGACAGCTGAACCGGGCTTGACGGTGGCACTGGCGGGCGCGGATGGCTCGCACACGGCGACGGTTGGCACGGACGGCAAGTATACGATCGACCTGGGAACGCAAACCCTAAAGGATTTGAACGCTGCCAGTACCATCAAAGTTACTGAGTACAACGAATATGGTGATACCAAATCCGCTACGGCTGACGTCGTTGACACGGTGCCACTGACCATTTCACCAGCGACGGCCAGTTTGACGATTGATCCGGACGACTGGGCGGCTCATGTGGCAGGAAAATCCGCGACGGACATTGCGGCCTGGCTGGCCGACCAAACGAAGTTGCAGGTTACCAAGCAGGGTGATACCACGCCGCTGACACAAGCCGATGACGGCTTAGCCTTTTCGACGACCGATGACCTGACGACCTTGGTAGCTGGCGGCACGCAGACAATCAATCTGAATGCAACTGACAGCAATGGGGACAAGAGCGCCACACCGGCCGCTATCTCCGTGACGCGGGGGTTGGGGACGCTGCAATTTGGCAACCTGACCGATCTGGTCTTCGGGGCTGGCGCGACGCTGGCCGTGCCAGCGCAGTCCACGTTGTTTGCCCCCGGAGCCTACCAGATCAATATCTCAGACTCGCGGGAGACAGGTTCGCCTTGGTACCTGAGCGCGAAAGCCTCGACGATGACTGATGAGAGTGGACGCACGCTGAGTGGCAACGTGGTCTACGAAGATGGCCAGGGCACCGAGACCAAGCTGGATGCGGGTAATGCGGTACCCGTGGCGTCCGGCAAGCGGTCTGGCGATTCGACTGACGTGGCAAAAGGCTGGGTGCAAGACGGCAATGCCTACACGGGTAGTGAGCCCGCGGGCATTTACCTCGATGCAAAGCCCAACATTTACACGGGAAGCACGACCAACGTGTATTCTGGGACCATCACGTGGTACCTGAATGATGTGCCGGGAAACAATGATTAACTGATAAGGGGAGCTGTGACTGTGGTCATGGTTCCTTTTTGTTGTGCCTTGCTTCTGAGAGGGCAGGTCCATGGCATTATTTTTGGGTTCTGGTGGCCAATTTATTTTTGCGCTTTTTTAGAGACGAGTCTTAGATTGGTAGATTGCTGAAGCAACGAAAAATAAGAAAAGTATCCAACCTTTAGCTAGATTGATTTCATTGAAAAATGCTTACTCGAAGTGAGTAGAAAACCAATGGGGATATACGATTGAGGCCCTATTATGTCTCTGAAAAGATGTCCACATTTGCCTAGATGTCGCGTTAGAGTAAACCAAATTAGGTATAAACTGAAATTTTTAAAATGACTATAAAGCCCGGAATGCCGGTAAATAAAGCGTTTCTATCGATTGATTAATTAATTTTATTTTTTTGTCAAAATAATTGTTTACAGCCCAACATTTATGCCTTATAATAACTTTGTTACATACTTTAAGAAACGTAACAACCTTCTAGGGGGAGTTGCAGTTCTCGAAGTGGCCTAAATGATTGAGGTGCTTATCCACATGCGAGATAAGCCATTCAGGGCCACACAAGTATTGTCTGTCACAGTGTTTTGGGAATCCATAATATAATCAAAAGGGAGCGCGTTATTTATGAAGAAGACAGTAAGCAGTATCTTATTAGCAAGTGCATTATTACTAGGGAGCATTGCACCAGTTGCCGCAAACGCCGCAACGGTTGCCGGAACTTCTGGTTCTACCAAGACGTCCGCAACTTTCGAAGCGCCAGACCCTGTCACGACACCTGTAGATCCTGACAATCCAGGTACGAAATCTACCGGTGAAACTACAGATAATGGTTCGACCTCCACTCCTGAAGCGACAAAAGGTGGATTGACGTTCTTATACGTTACTAATGCAATCAATTTTGGTTCAGCAAAGTCCGTCACTACTGGAACACAAGATTTAGTTGGAACCAAAGATTCTATCACGCCAGAGAACTTTTCAGGAACGGCTGACAACACCAACTTCGTCACTGAAATTTCTGATACTCGTGGGAGTAATGCTGGTTGGTATGTTTCTGTTGGAAGTACTCCAATGGTCAATCAAGATGATAATACTACGGTTCTGAAGGGCGCCACGGTAGACTTTAATGGCGCGGGTGCAGCAACCAAGATTACCAACTCAGGAACTCTTACTGATAAAACCACTGGTGATGTTGTCAATGATGGTACCACTGGTATTGCCGCAAATACAGTTAGTGTACCAACTGAAAAAACAGCTAACGGCGCAGATGCTGCATCTCAAATTATCTACCAAGCATCAGCCGACAACGGTGCCGGCCAAACTGCTTTCCAGCTTGACCCTACGAAGATCTCATTAGCTAATGTTGGTGCCAACACTAAGACTGGTACTTACGCAGGTACCTTGAACTGGACCTTAAGCGACACGCCTGTCACACCAGCCAAATAATTGATCCAATTGCGAGTGAAGGTGTCCATTAGTAAAGATGAGCACCTTTTTCGCTTACATATGTAGTATCATGAGATTGATACTACAAGAGTCTAACTAGGGTAAGACAGAGGTGTAAGTATGTCAGTATTTAAGAAGTTTCAGCTCATGATGCTCGCGGTTTTGGGAATCATGATGGGTGTTGCCGGAATTGGAAGTGTCAACGCCAATGCGGCAGCGGCAGTCAACAATAATATCGGTTACAGTGTGCAAGCGCAGATTCCTAAGAACCAAATCGACAAAAAGAATTCGTTCTTTGAATTAAGAATGAAGGCGGGACAGACCCAGACGTTAAAGACCAGGGTCTACAACGTCACGAACCAAGAGATTAAGGTTAAGACGGCGATTCATACCGCATGGACCAATTCGGGGGGCACGATTGATTACGTTAACCCGGCGAAGAAGTTCGATGCAGTTTGAAATACAAGATCAGTGACTTGAGTAAGATTCAAGGCAAACAAACTATTACGATTCCAGCCAAGGGGAGTAAAGTGGTGAGCGCGAAGGTAACCATGCCTGACACGACTTTCAACGGGATTCTCTTAGGTGGCTGGTACTTTGAGCGGGTTAACACCAAAGTGACAAGTAATGTTAAGGGTGCCAATAACATTCGTAGTAAGTATTCTTATGTGGTTGGTATGGAATACGTCATGGGAAAGGTTCCCAGTGGTGACTTGAAATTGGGTAAAGTCGGCGCGGGAATCAGTAACTATCACCGTGGCGTTGTCGCAGATTTGCGGAACCCAACGGCGACCATCGTGCCTAACCTTAAGATGAATACCACCATTACCAATCGGGACGGCGGCAAAGTCGTTAAGCACCTCAAGCGTGAGAACGTTCAGATGGCGCCGAACACGACGTTCAGTTATCCCATGCTCTACGGTAAGACGCCGTTGGAAGCAGGTCACTATCACCTACACATGGTGGTGAAGAATACGGATCGCACCTGGGTGTTTGACCGTGACTTCACAATTACCAAGGCACAGGCCAGCAAGTACAATGCGGATTCCGTGGACAATCCAGGGATTAACATCTGGCTGTTAATTGGCTTGGGTGCCCTGGGCATGTTGATTCTGATCTTATTGATTCTGTTGATCATCTACTTGATTCGTCGCCGTCGTCGGGATGATGAGGAAGATGCAGAGAAGTAAACCCACTTTTGAAGGGAGGGCGTTGGTATGAAAAAGCTTATCATGTGGTTCGTTTTAACCTTGACGCTGACTATAGGGGTTGGTATGGGAACACCAGCGCTCGCCAAAACAGTTGTGGGGACCAGTGGAACGACGCAAACCAGCGTGTATATCATTGGTAATCCGGAGGCTCAGACCAGAACGTCAGGGGCAGCGGCGGATCTACCTGCTGGACCGATTAAGAAGAAAAGCGCTGGCGATACACAAACTGCTGGAGATAATAACGGTAAGAAGAAGTCCACGCCAGCGAATTTAGCAACGGTAGTCAAAGCCGGTTCAGCAGATTTGATTGCTGGTCGCTTACCACAAACGAGTGAGTCGCGAATGTTTCTGATGAGTGTGTTCGGCCTATTACTGTTAATCGTTGCCATTTTGTCCATGATTGTTTACCACCAAGCACGGTTGCTAAAAGGAAGGGAGTGAGCCAAGATGAAGTTGAAAAAAGTTCTTCTACAGATTGGCTTGCTGCTGGCTTTTGTGGGTGTTGGCGTAGTTGAGGGACAGCTTACAGCTTCTGCGAATCCCAGCGGTGTTCCTTCTGATGCGACGTTGTTATCAGGGAACACCTTTGTAAAAGATGCTAACACTGCTCCAGGAAATAAAGGGAGTAGTTTTGCTACAGTGAAAAATTATCCAGACCAGCCCGACGGTGTTTATGCTAATGGCGTAGATAATGGAAGAATTACCAATAAAACAACGAAGTTTTTTGTTAAGTTTACGTCGGGTAATGATGCTCTGATGTTCAAAAATCAGGGCGATTACTTTGTAAAGGTCTATCCGGACATTACTGATCAGACGGGGAACTCACTGGTTACCAATTCAGTAGCCGGTTGGGGATTGGCCTATGGCGATAAGCCAACAAGTGTTAGGAGTTACCCAAGTGGGTGGACAGAGCTGGATGTTGATTTGAGTGGTTTAGGTAGTACACTGTCATTACCTTTATACCTTGGCTTTTCGTATGACTATGATGGTATTGATTCTCCTGGTACGGCAGAGTATTATACTATTAAGCTTGTTGGGGATTCCAGTGTAACTGATAATTGGCAAAAAGTTACAATCGATGGCAACGGGACAGTCTCTTCCACTGCAACTAAAGTGACAGGAACGGCTGAACCGGGCTTGAAGGTAGCTCTATCTGGAGTGGATGGTTCGCTCACAGCAGATGTTGGTCTAGATGGAAAGTATACGTTTGACTTGGGAACACATTCTCTAAAAGATTTAAATGCTGCCAGTTCAATCAAAGTTACTGAGTACAATAATTTTGGTGATTCTAAGTCAGCGACTGCGGACGTTAAAGACTCAGTACCATTAACAACCACCGCTGCCAGTTCTTCTGTTGCGGTTGATCCTGATACCCTATCTGGTAACATCACGGGTAAGTCGGACGCTGAGATTCTTGCTTGGCTATCCGGCCAATCCGCAGCAGGGTTAACGACTACGAAAGAGGGGTCGACTACGGCACTGACTGATGCAGATGGATTAACCTATACGGCTGATGCTACCGATTTGGCCAGCAAGATTGCCACGGCCACGGCTGCAAATCCATTGACCATCAACGTCAGTGCTAGCGATAGCGCTGGTGACAAGACGACTGCCACGACGCCAATCAAGATTTATACAACGGATGGTACTTTTAAATTTAATTCGTTGAGTGATTTTGCATTTGGCACATTGCCAGTTCCAGCACAGGAAACGTTATTTGCGCCGACCAATACGCCATCCATCTTGATTGACGATACGCAGACGGTTGGTAAGGATTGGTATGTGACCGCCAACGCCACCAAGATGACTGATTCAGCCAGCAATGAGCTGAATGGCGATATGGTCTATGTGGATGCTGATGGTGCCAAACACAATCTGACGAATACTACGACACTGGTTGGTCAGGGGCAACGTGAGTCTGGTAAGACGACGGCAGAAGTCGCTGATGGCTGGGCTAATGCGGGCGCTACTGTGGCGGCTAGCAAGTTTACTGACGGCGTAGCGACTGGTGTGACCAAAGGGATCTATCTGGACGCCCATCCCAACATCTATACCGGTGGGGTGGCTGATGGAAATGCGTACACGGGTGCCATCAACTGGACGCTGACGAACTCTGTTAGCGGTAGTTAGGCAATTAAACAATCGTTCAAAGACACTCTCACGAAATTTGTGCTGAGTGTTTTTTGCACAATGGACTTGGTCATTGGCTGACGGTACCTTATAACCGAAAAAATCCCCAGCAACCGCACGCGGCACCGGGGATCACCCAACTTAAGATTTTGATTTCGGCAGTAGCTGGCGGGCTGCACCTAGCAGCATCCCCACCGCCATGCCCCACATCGCGAGCATATCTTGGTGGCACACGACCAGCAAGAAGACCGCCGCGTAGTACACGGTGGCTACGATTGCGGTGAGCTTACCCGACCGCATCAGAGTGCCACGATCTTACCGACCGCAATTGGCAAGGTGACGTGCGTGGAGTAGTGGCCCACCGCGCCTGCGACCGTGTCTGGTAAGGTGACATCGTCCGTCACACCGTGGATATAGATGACCCGCTTGTCGAGTGCCAGCTCGCTGTCGTTGAAGGTTTCCTTGAAGTTCTTGTCCAAGACGGCTAGCGGCACGACCTTGGTGTAGGCGAAGTAGCCGTTGGCGTCTGACACGGGGTATTCGTCGTTGGGGATGTCCATCTCATGTGGGGCGTCGTTGAACGGCACCATTGTGGTCCCAGAGACCGCCCCCGTTTCTGGGAGGTCAACGAAGCCGTCGTGGTTCACGTCCTGAGCGCTGGTTGCGATGGCAGCGTCCTTGCCGTCTGGAAAGCCGTGGAAATGTTCCCAGTGTTGTAAGTTGGCTGGGGTGTCAAACATTTCGATGTTGATCGTCAGACTGTCACCGTTGATGGTAAACAGCGCGGTACCATGAGCCGCAGTCCCAATCACCTGTTCATTGAGTGGCACGATGTTTGCTTGATAGATTTTCATTTAAAATGACCTCCTCGAATTGATGGGTTTAGTATATAATGGATTCAGCAAAAATAAATTGATAATTATCAAGAAAACGGTAAAAGGAGCGAAAAAATATGACCCATTCGCCATTTAAATGTGTTCAGGGCGCGCCCATTTTCCAGGGCCTAGACGATGCAGCCATCGCGGAACTGGTCAAGATCTCCGTGCACCAGCAGGCATTCAAGAAGGGCACCGTTCTGTATGACCCCACGACGCAGTTAGACCGGATGATGATCGTGGATTCTGGCCGGGTCAAGGTGTACCAACTGAATGAAAACGGCAAGGAGAAGGTCCTGTACATGCTGCGCAGCGGGTCCATCGACAGTGAGGCCGCGCTTTTTTCTAAGCGGCAGCATTTCAACTACGCCGAGGCAGTCGAGGATACCAAGATCTGTTCAATCGGCCGTGATGACTTCCAAGCCCTGTTGCGGCGGGAACCCGAGGTGGCCTTTAATCTGCTGAATATCCTGGGCGACCGGCTGACCGAGTTGGAGGCCGTCAGCGCGTTGACGGGCAATCTGAAGTCCAAGAACCGCGTATTGGCGTACCTTCAACAGATTGGCCAAGCCCAACAGACCAATACCTTTGAGCTGCCCGTGAAAAAGAAGGAGCTCGCCAGTTTTCTAGGCATCACGCCAGAAACGTTGAGCCGCCAGTTAAGCCAGCTGACCAGTGACGGCTTGCTGGAGATTGCTGGGAAACGGGTGACGTTGTTGTAGGCTAGGGCACATGAAACGGGCCATCAGATGAGGTGGCCCGTTTCAGTGTGCTGGCAGCATTTAATGGGCTAACGTTTTGCTTGCTGAAGGGCGTAGATGATTAGAAATCCTGTGAGGATAAGCGGGGCCAGGGCGATACCAAACAGATCGTTTGTTTTGCGGATCAGCCAATCGTAGTGGCCGAACTCTGGGGATTTGTCAATTCGTCTGGTCAGAATAGGAATGCCACCGACGTACGGATAGTAGATTTTCTCTTTGGTTTGTAGCGCGTCTTCGAATTTGAAAGATGCGTTGCGAAAGTGATTCTTGATTAGCTTTTCACCCGTGATGCAGGTGATTGGAAATAGGAAAAGTAAATTGCCTAGTAGGTACCAGGAGACATTGTCCCAGACGAAGATAAATTCGCTGCCAATCCAACGACAGTTCAAGAGAATGAGCGGAATGAAGGTTGTCAGCCCAAGGATATAAGCCAAGCCATAGTTCAGCGGCCGCTTGAAGTCGGCATTGAGGCGATAGGACCTGAGCTTTTTCACGCAAAACGCTTCCTTGCGGTAAAAATTTCCCATGAATTGCGGTGGGATGCTCAGACTATAAGTCTTTGCCGCTTCCCAGCTAGCTAAAACATATTAATTAGTTTGTTCAGTGTATCTAACTGTTTTTAAGATTGCTGTGTAACCAGTTTTTTAGTAAAAAAGGGCCAGCCGTCACCGACCAACCCGAGGCTCATGCAAAATATTACCCAGTGAGATGCCCAACGAAGCCAAGACCAATGGCCAGCTCAGCGACAGGGTGTACAACCAGAAGTGGCCGGCATCACTGGGTTTGAAGAAGGACAAAATGGACAGGTGGGCGGCCTCGCTGACGGCTACCAGCAGGCCGAACATCACCAGCTGGCACAACAAGCCGCCATACGTGGAGAAGCGGTATTTATGAATAATTGCCGTATCGTGGTCAATGTCCGGGGACCCGTACAACGTGGCGTTGATGGTCGGGTTATCGTAGCCGATGTACAACGTAATCAGCAGAACTCCCAGCAGGTACGTGTATTTCCACGGAATCAACAGCAATACATGCCCCGCCAGCAAACTCACCTGGCTGAGCCGTAGCGCCCGAGTAGCGTCCCCGTGGGCCAACTTACCAAAGATGGGGTAGCCGCCCTCAAATCCCACCAGATACAGCGCAAAGACCGCGTACATGCCGGCACTGCCAAAGTAAAAGTAGGCGAAGAAACTGTTGAACAGCAGCACCAGACTCATCAAGAAACCCCGATTCAACAGACGCACCTTATAGTTGGGTAAGACGTGGCGGTCGTTGTACAGCTCAATGGCGAAGATGACCAGTGCGCCCAGGATAATCGTCAGCAGGAGCCAGCTCGGCAGATTCAGCGTCGTCTTCCGCAACGTTGTCAGTAAGGCAATCGCCGCAAAGCCCAGCAGAGACAGCGCCCAGCGCCATCCTTGATGAAGGCCGTGGGGATGGATCGCCTGTTTGCGGTAAAAGTCATTGGTGAAGTTGTCCAGCAAGAGGCCACCAGGCAACGCCGCCAGGTACAGGGCTGCCAGCACACAGAAGGTCAGGGTGTACGACCAACCAGCGGCCAGGTCCACGCCCAGCATGACGCCCAGGCCCAAGAAGATGACCCAGTACAGCCGTTTCATTTTAAAATTCGTGACTTGGCTCAGGTGGAGCTTAACGGTCAAAAAGTACGGCCAGATGGTCGCGGCACTGTAGCCCCAGAGCAGGCTGGCCACAATCAACCAGCCCACCGCCGCAGTCAGCGCAAAGATAAGGCTACCCACGGCGCCCAGGACCAGGCAGGCGATGAGGTACGTCGTCGAGCGCAGGTTGAGGCGTTTGGTGTAAAAGATGCTGGCCGCCCGGGAAATGTAGAAGGCCACCAGGGCAATCAGGTACGTCTCGCTTTGGGTCTGTTGGTACTTCAACAACATTAAAATGTAAGGTAGCATCAAGCCAATGTTGGCTAAAAAGTTAAGGGTGCCGATGGAAAAGTCGATGCCCATTTGGCGTAAACGGTCCACCCCAATCATCTCCTTGTGAAGGTTGCCCGATGATCATCAGGCGTTTAGATGTTACATAGTATACCATTGATTCTGCTGAATCATCAGGGCCGTGACCAAAAAAGCAAGAGTGGGCCAAGAGGCGGTTGCCTTTTGGCCCAGGTTTCAACACCGGATATTCGGAGACACAAAGGGCCTGAGACCTTTGTCCCAGACCCGCTGAATTGTGATCTGTAGCTTGAAAATTGATTTAACGGACTGAACTTCGGTAACGGTGATTACCGCTCCGAAGAGGTCTTCGGCGTCAGCCGTTTTTCAATAAAGGACAAGATCAAATCGGTGATGATGGCCATCAACGCGGTTGGCAGCGCCCCGGCGAGGATGATAGCCCCGCCGTCCGTGGCGTTGGTTCCCCGCACGATGATGTCACCCAGGCCACCGGAGCCGATGAACGACCCGATGACGGTGATCCCAATTCCAATCACGAGGGCGTTTCGAATCCCGGCGATGATGACGGACAAGGAGAGGGGAATCCGAATCGTTTTCATGATTTGAAAGCGGGTCATCCCCATGCCCTTCCCAGCGTCTAGCACGTCGGCGTCCACGCTCAGCATGCCGGTGTAGGTGTTCTTGATGATCGGTAACAGGGAGTACAAGAAGACGGTCACGATGACCGTGGTCTGCCCCAAGCCCAGGCCCAGCATCAGAATCGACAGCATGGCCAGTGACGGAATCGTTTGGATCACGTTGGCAATGCCAATGATGACGGGGGAGAGCCGCCGGTATTGGGAAATCCAAATGCCCAGCGGAATCCCAACAATGGCGCCCAACAAGACCCCGTAGATGGAGACCAGGAATGTTTGGTTGAACTGACTCAGGACGTACATCCCGTTATGACTAAAGTAATAAACGAGCTGGTTGAACAGGTCCATGTCTTTCATTACTGGTTCCCCCTTTCAAAGTAGTGGTGCTTCTTCAAGAAATTGTTGGCGACCGTCTGTGGTTCTTCCAGTTGGTCATCGACTTGGTAATTCAGTTCCTGCATGGTCCGCAGAGAAATCTTCCCTACCAAACGGTTCAAGACGCCCCGGAGTTCGGGGTGTTTCTTCAAGATGGCGTTCGTGGCGACCGCGCTCCCATCATACGGTGGGAAGAAGTTCTTGTCGTCTTTTAGTAATTTCAAATGGTAACTGGCGACCCGGCCGTCGGTGGAGTACCCCAAAATGGCATCCATCTTGTCGGCGGACAAGGCGTCATACAACAGCCCCGTTTGCATCGGTAAGACAGTCCCAAAGCTGTAGCCGTAAGTCTTTTGGAAGGCCGGATAGCCGTCGCCTTGACGGTTTTGCCAGATCTGGTCGATACCGACCTTCATGTTCGGTGCCAGCTTCTTCAAGTCACTCACCGTCTTGAGGTGGTGCTTCTTGGCGAAGGCGGGTTTGACCATCCACGCGTACGTGTCCGCGAAGCCGTAAGACTTGAAGTACGTCATCTGGTAGCGTTTCTGGAAGTCATTGACGACGATCTTATTGACCTTGGCGGGATCCCGTTGGAATTTTTCATTTAAAATCGTGGTGAGGTCGGTCCCGGTGAACCGGATGGATGAGATGTCCGCCTGGTTGTTCTTCAGGGCGTTGAAGCTGACGTTACCGGACCCCAAGTTGTTGATGATGGTGGTCTGTAAGTTTGTATAGTGACCAATCATACCAGCGATGACGTAAGCCATGATTTGTTGTTCAGTCGTGTTCTGTGATGCGATGCGTACGGTGTTGTTGCCCGACCCGGCCAGTCCCGGTAGTGCACACCCACCCAAAGGCAGGAGCACGACCGCGACCAAGAAGCCGGCGAGCCATTTACGTAACTTTTTGAGCATTGCGGGCCTCCTATCGTAATTGTCGTGGCGTGACGGCCGTTTCCAATTTCCCTAACAAATAGTCGACGATCAACGCCAACAAGATGACGGGAATGGAGCCGCCTAAGATCAGGTCGGAACGGTACAGGTTCAGCCCGTTGAAGATGAAATCCCCCAGGCCACCAGCGCCGATGTAAGACGCCAACGTAGCCCACGCAATCACGTAGGTCGCGGATAGGCGAATGCCGGCCATGATGACGGGCGCCGCTAGCGGAATCTCGGCTTGAATCATCATTTGCCACCAGGTCATCCCCATCCCCTTGGCCGCATCGCGCACGGTGGGGGAGACGCCTTGCATCCCGAGATACGTGTTACGCAGGATGGGTAGCAGGGAGTAAATGAACAGCGCCACGATGGCGGGCGTGGAGCCAATCCCAAAGATTGGAATCATGATGGCTAACAGGGCCATGGCCGGGATCGTTTGTAGCACACCGGCGAGGGTGATCACGAAGTTCGCCCCGTGCTTCATCCGCGTCAGCAAGATGCCCAGCGGTACGGCCACAATCACGCCGAGCGCTAAGGCCGCCGCCGAGATGTACAGGTGTTGGCCGGTCTTACTGATCAGTTGTGTTCCGTAAGTCGCTAGAAAATGCATCATTGTGGCGTTTCGCCCCCTTCATCGTGGGTCGCTGCGGCATGGATGTCCGCGTTGATCGGTGAGGCTGGCTCTTCGTCAGCTTCCGGTGCGCCCCGCAAGGCATCGTAGACGATGTCGACTAAGGCCGTCCGGGTAACGATACCGACCAAATGCTTATCTTTATCGACGACGGGCACGTTCTTGACCCCTTGTTTCAAGATGCGGTCAACGGTGTCCCCAATCAACGAATCGGCCTTCACGAAGAAGACTTTTTGGTTGGTGAAGTCGTGGACAGTGGTGTGGGCGTCCGTGATCCGGTTGATGTCTTCCAAGTCAACGTAACCTTGGAGCGTCCCGTCCGTGTCGGTGACCAGCAACGTATCCACTCGCCGGTCATGCATCAGGTCAATGGCGTCATCGACCGTCTTGTCCGGTGTGATGGACACGGGGTTCTTTAACATGATCTGACTGACGGACAGGATGTTTGGTTGCGCGCGAATTAAGCGTTCCTCCCCAATCAGGTTCGTTACGAACTCGTTGGCGGGGTGCCGCAAGATGTTTTCGGGCGTGTCGACTTGGACCTGCTTGCCTTGGCTCATGATGACGACCTTGGTGGCCAAGTGCAGCGCTTCGTCCATGTCATGGGTCACGAAGATGAAGGTCTTACCCAGGTCTTCTTGCAAATGCTTGACCAGATCCTGAAGCGATTCACGGGTGATTGGGTCTAAGGCCCCAAAGGGTTCGTCCATTAAAATGATCTCTTGGTCAGCGGCTAAGGCCCGTACGACTCCGATCCGTTGTTGTTGCCCACCGGAGAGTTCGCCAGGGTAGCGGTTGAGCATCTCATCTGGCAATTGCGCCAGTTCGATCATCTTGTGGGCTTGTTCAGCCCGCTTTTCCTTAGACCAGCCAAGGAGCTTCGGCACGATTTCGATGTTTTCTTGAATCGTCATGTGGGGCATCAACCCAATATTTTGAATGACGTAGCCGATGGAGCGCCGGAGCTTGACCGGGTCCATTTTAGAAATATCTTTATCGTTGATCTTGATGGTGCCGGATGTTTGCTTTAACATGCGGTTAATCATCCGCATGGTCGTGGTCTTTCCCGAACCGGAAGTCCCGATAAACGCAATAAATTCGCCGCGACCGACTTGTAGATTGAAGTCGTCAACGGCCACTTTACCATTGGGATATTCCTTACGTAGATGTTCCATTGAAAGTAGCATAGATTAGCCTCCTGTTATAAGTGATGTTACAAAGCCGCGGCAGTGTCGTCGCGAGAATAAAAATAACGATCGGTGTGCCGGGAGCACACGTTGAGATGGGCAGCCTGGAGACCGGTCGTATGTGATTTTAATTTGGCAGTTACTCCTATTGTACACGAAAGCGTGGGGTTTACCAAAAGATAACGATTCCTTCTGTTGATAATCATCTAGTATAAACGAGTTCGACTGCTGACGATATGCCCGGCACGCTAGGAATCCATAGGTATTTCGTTACGGTAACATAGCTAAATGAGTTTTTAATAAGTAATTTCTTATTCATTTACACAGAAAACGTTGTCGATGGTGGATGGCCGTTGCCTGAGGCAGGGGTGAAATTTTCTGAAAAAAGGGGTTGCCTTCGACCTACTGGAACCCTTTATAATTTTGTTTATCATTAAAACCGAAAGGAAGTTACGACCTTGAAACGACTCTTACTCGTTGGTGCCATCGACAGCGCCAGCCAAACGCTGATTCACCAACTTAGCCAAGACCACCAGTTGGCCCTGACCGTCTACACTGCTAGCGCAGTGGATTTACCCGCTACGGTAACGGCGCTGACGGAAGAAACGCTGGATGAAGGCGGCTTGAGCGCAGCCATGCTGGACCAAGACTTGGTCGTGGCGCTGGTGCCCACGATTCATTTGGCCCAAACGGCGTTAACGCTGGCCACGGCGGTGCGCGCGACCGGCAATCCCCAGCTGATTATCAGCAAGACCGACGACATCGATGACCTGCCACTGGCAGAACGCCAAGCGCGGCAAACGTTGATGGGCGCCGGCGTGGCTTTTGACCTGGTAGAAGGCCTTGGTAGCGTCAGCGGCTTATTGGGCATCCAACCCACCAGTGCACCGGTTTTTGGGCCGGATGAAGTGGGCCCACTGGAACGGTTCGCCGGTTAGAAAATGGCCCCGTTACTGATACTAACGAAATCCAGCGGCGATTTGTCACCGGTGATTGGGTGGGTTTAAGAAAGTCTTAGAAGTTGGTTGCGGCAACAGAGTCGATGCTGGCCGCCTTACCGTTCGCTAGCTATGCGTCGGAACGCGGTGGGCACCGGTCCGAGCCAAAGAGCGGTCTCGGACCTCAACTTGGAGCCGGCAACCCGCGTCTCCAAGTTGCCAGTTCCCTAAGTGGCATGAACCGCGCCACTAAGGGAACTCCCACGGCTGAACGCATAGCTAGCGAACTCACGGCTACGGTGGTGGATGTCAGCGACGATTAAGATATTTTCGCCAATTAATTCCCAGGGTGCTCACGTCATCATCGCCGGAAGCGGTCAATCTCATTGAAATTAGGCATACAGACGTGTAGCCACCAAGCGGTCAGGCGGCCAGCACAACCAATGTTACTGGCAAGCACCCATGAACCAAATCAAAACACCCACTAACTCGTCAATGACAGACCAGTTAGTGGGTGTTTTTACGTGTGTGTGTGCGGCCCAACTAGGCCGTTTTTACTCGAGCTTTACGAATCTCTGGGACTAACCACCAGATCAAGGCCAGGTTGATCAGCATCAGTAGCGCCGTTGAGAAGAAGACCGCGTTGTAGTTGAAGACCCCAGCAATCCAGCCGCCGAGTAGCGACCCCATCATGTTACCGATGGCCTGGAAGGACTGGTTCCAACTGAAGACGGTGGAAGTCAGCTCGACCGGAGAATTCTTGGTCAGCAACGTTTGAATCTCGGGGAACAGGGCCCCGTCGGAAATTCCGATCATGAAGCGCAGAATCCCGAGCATCCAGACGCTGGTGACGAATCCTTGCGGCAGGTACATTAGAAAGGCAAAGACGTACCCGAAAATCAGGACCTTACCAGAGCCGTGCTGATCCCCATAACGCCCGAGGCGCGGGGAAGCAAAGATATTTGAAATCCCTGGTAAAGCCGCGATAATCCCAGCGACCACGGTGATGGGACCGACATTGTGCATCAGTTCCTTGACGTACAGACTGATGATGGGAGAGATGGAAATGTTCCCGAACTGGACGATCAGCGTGGAAGACAACAGGACTAAAATCAGCTTGGGGTTGGGGAAGGCCGCCAAGGGGTTGTGGCTCTTGGGACCGTCGGCGTTCTTGGTGACCGGCTTGAATTTTTCTTCAACCAGCACCCAGCTCATGACGAACGTCAAGAACAGCAAGCCAGCCGTGATGAAAAAGGTCAGGCGAATCGAGAAGACTTGTGCCAAGACCCCACCGATGACGGGCCCCAGCAACATTCCGCTAGTCACCCCGGTCATCAGCGTACTCAGCGAGGCACCACTGTGTTTCCGTGGTGTCTGCGAAGCGACCAGCGCCTGGGCATTGGAAATGAATCCCGCGAAGACCCCTTGCAAAGCCCGCAACGCAACCAACTGCCAAACGCTGGTGGCAAATCCCATCAACGCCATGGCGGCCGCAGTCCCCAGTGAGGAGCGCAGCAGCATGAGTTTACGACCCTTACGATCGGCGACCATGCCCCACAGTGGCGAGGCAATCGCACTCACGAAGAAATCGGCCGCGTAGACCAGCCCACTATACATGGTGACCTGCGACTTGGTGTAGTCGCCCAAACTGCTAATATACAACGATAAAAATGGCATGATTTCACTAAAAGCCATGCCGGCAACAAACGTACAAAACCAGAGAACCCGTAAATTTCGGCGCCATGGCCCGGACTCTCTTTCAGCTTCGTCCAAAGTGGTTCAACTCCTTATGACATGAAATGATTGGTGAGATTACCTAAAATAACGCAAACCAATCGTGACTTATTCGTTATGCTAACCCCACTAAGATACGCCCTTAACCGCGGAAGGTCAACGTTAACGACTTAATTGTATGCGCTCGCAATGGTTTTAAATTAGGATTTTTCGCGTGATTATAAAATTTGTGTGACGACAAAACAGGCACCGCTACGAGTCAGCGATGTCTGTTTTAGGTGATAAATAAGTTGGATACAAGAATTGAAAATAAACTTAACGGATGGCTTCCTGAAATGACAATGTGCTGTCCGCCAAATATGGGTTCAGCCGTGGGGGTTCCCTTAGCGGCATGGTTCACGCCGGTTAGGGAACTTCCGCCCACCGCGTTCCGACCCATAGTTGGCGGACGGAAGGCGGCCAGTTCATACTGAGCAGCCACACAACTAGTCCTGCGGGAAGTAGTCGCCATCGGCAATCTTTTCGAGCAAGCGCCGAGAGGGGATGAAGAAGGCCGCGCCGGTGATTGGCGTACTGAAGTCCAGCAGCCGGTCGCTTTGGGTAAACATGTTGGTCAGCATGCGCTGGGTCACGGTAAAGTGGCGGGCGTAGCCGATGAAGTAGGTGCCCACGATGCCCTTGCCCGGTTCGGCAAAGGGCACGTTCATCCGTACGATTTTGTGTTCAACGCCGCCCTCGTTGTCTTGCGAGGCAATGTTGTGGGCGTTCGGCAGTTTCTCGTCGTCTTCGAGTTCTTGGTCGCTAAATTTGTGCCGCCCAATCGCCTTTTCTTGGCCGTCGGTTTTCAGCGATTTCCAGGCGTCCATGTTGTGCAGGTATTTCTGCGCAAAGGCGTAAGACCCGTTGATGAACTCGGGGTCCTCCTCGCCAATCAAGGCGTACTGGGTGGCGTCCGGTCCCGCAGGATTTTCCGTACCGTCGATAAAACCAATGATGGCACGTCCTTCAAAGTAGCGGAAGCCCTTCGTTTCATCGACAACGGTCGTCCAGTCGCGGAGAAATTCCCTGGCTTGGTCCATCACTTCGTAGACCACCGCGGTATCCTTGGCGCGCACGTGCATGAACAGGTCGCCAGGCGTGGCGGGCGCCGTGTATTTCGGCCCCTTGACCGCTTGAAAGTCGACGAGTTCCTTGGGCACGTTAGCCGTTGGGAAGAGCAGTTTCCAAGCGGTGGCACCAATCCCGAAGGCGACGCGCAAATTGGCTTCGGGTGAGCGAATGGCCATACTCCGCTCAATGGCGGCGAGGCGGTCGGCAAATTCGGCAAGAGCGGTGCGGTCCTGGTCGAGATGGTCGCGGTCAATGACGTAGGTGGTGAACATGATATTGTCGCCGGCGTCGCGGTAGACGTCCTGGGCATCAGCTGGATTGATTGGCATGATGAAGTCCTCCTCTATATGTTCAAGTGAAAACGTTATCAAAAATAGTATAGCACGGGGCTGATGAGAGGGGTACTGAAAACTGTTATCACATGATAATTTTCAGCAAATAAAAACGGCCGACTGTTAAGTTAGTTCCCAAAAGGAAGGAATGGAAACATATTTACCGTGGAATTTTACCAAGCCGTTAGCTGTAACAGTGAGACTTCCATAACCGCTTAGAGCATGGAAGAGATGGCCGGTCCTCAAAAATTGCGGACGGACCATCTTTTCATTTGTATTCCAATTCGGTCAGTTTAGGTGCTTACACAGATGCTAAGGGAAATCAAAGGTTACACAAGATTCCTCATCCTGAGCCCAGTTGCTAGTTAGGATGAGGGATCTTTGCAAATCTAAGGAGTTATCAATTATTATCGATGAAGTTTAGTGCGGTTTCCAGGTTTTTAGTATTCTGCAAATTGTTAAATGTGGTTCTACGCGCATCACTCTTGTTGTTATAGTATTTAAAGAAAATAGCGTTGTTAGAAGTGACTTTTGCATTTTTAATCACGATGTTGTACCTCTTCTTACCTAGCTTTTTCTCTAGGGTTGCCAGGTCGATGCTTGCCAAGTCATATTCCTTTTCTAACGAGAACTGACGAATCAGATTGTGCACGGTTTTGTAGGAAGAGTCCGTCTTTCGATAAAAATAAATAGGGAAATCTTTATACGGATTGAAAGACTTAGAATTAACTTGCTTCTCTACGCTAGTAGCACTTACCGAGAAGGGTGTTTCATAATAGCTTTTATAGTTTGGTGTTTGTGTGAATTGAAAAACACATCCGCCTAGGACAACTATTAAAAAGCCAAAATCAAGCCACGTTTTAGCGTCCAAATCTTTAGAGCGAAGATAAAACCAGATCAAATCACTTAAAATCAGGGCACCTACTAAAATCCATAAGATTAAAATATAATTCTTTAAGTAAGTGTCAGGCTGATCCACCCATATGTTCGATAGTTGATAATAATCAGTTATTTTGACATATAACAGCCCACCGGCAATGAGGCTCAGGATAATCGTCGCAATATTCAGTTTTTGTTGAGTCCTCATACTGGCATCTCCCTAATGTCCATAAATAATAAGAAATATAGAACTCTTCACGATCAGGATTGGTTACATATGGTAAATACCACGGCATCTAAAAATTTGTCGCAAATGCGGCCCAAAGGACAACAAGGAATGACCACAGCATCGTTCCAACAACTTTATAACCATTTCTACCTGAAATATGCTGGTGTCCAATTCGGAAAGTTATCATCCAAAATAGAAAGAAAAAAATAATGAAAGCATCAATCCATATAGCTGTCGCCATAAAGAAGTCTGCAAAAAAGATTATTGCTACACCAAATTTTTCCCAATCTGACAAATTCTTGTAGGAAAAGCTGGCATCACTGTCTATATCAACATTATCAGTCTTAGTGCTAGACTTTTTCCAGTCTCGAAAAATAACAATGCTAAGGGATATCGTACACCAACCTATACAAAGGCATGAAGCAAGCGCTGCATTTCTAGTCAGATGAAAATTACCAATTTTCCATTTTGATAAGAGAGTTATACCTGAATTATTCATACCTTTCAAAAAAGTCGTCAGTTTTCATGTTTTTCAAAAACTGACGGCTTTTGATCTTGCT
>NZ_JAMXAZ010000002.1:0-191007 GCF_024718525.1 Levilactobacillus yiduensis | reverse complement strand
TCATAAGGGAAGGCATTCCCTATTTCTATACAATTCAGAAATCTTTTATGCATTTACACAAGATATTTTACGCTCTCAGATAACGATGCTAATAAAGAAAATCAAGTTAAAGATGACACGTCAGCGCCAGAAAACGCTGAAATTAAAGATGAATCTGGGGTTGAGCAACAGGAGACAGCGGGCAACGAACCTAATCAAGATCAAAATGTAAGCGGTAACAACACTGAACAACAACCCGGTGAGGTCGTGAACAATTCGGAAAAGCAAGATCATTCACAGACGACCCCGACCGCTCAAACGCCGGCTGCTCCTCAAGTAGATCCGGTCGCACCAACGGTTAACACGGGTTCCCGACGGCCAATGATGCGAGCGGCAATGGCGATTCCTAGTGGGCCCAAGACCTTGGTGGCCGTACCGGTTTACCGGGCCCCAGACTTTGACAAGATTCTGGGGAAAGATGCCGCGGAATGGATTCCGGATGCCAATTTACGGGCATTGCTCATCGGCTCGATTAACAAGCAGTACTATGGCAATGACACGGTCACTTCGGCTAACTTGTACCAGTACGCTGGGTTTGATGGTTGGATGAAGCAAGGTTTGAACACCATGGAAGAATACTTTGACTTGGGACCAATCAAGAGTTTAGAGGGGCTCCAATACTTCACAAACCTCAGAACCTTTAAGCTCGGTGAAGCGGAATTGCCACTGGACGGGATGATTGATTTCTCATTTGCCCCTAACTTACGGGAGTTCACGCTCTTCAATGTGAATGACGTTGTGACCGACTGGGGGGTTACGCCAGATACGATTATGCAGACTTACTTTGCGAATAACGATCAGCTGCAGTACCTGACCTTAAGTGGGTTGAATTTAAACGGTAGCTTCCCTGATTTGACGGCTTATCCGGAATTGTACATGCTGAATCTGGATAACAACCAACTGACCGGAAACTTGCCGGATATCTCGTACTTGAAGAATCTCTTCTCGTTGAGTGTTAACGATAACCAATTGAGTGGGCAGCTGCCAGATATTTCTAACTGGTCGATCACCACGCTGCGCATTACCAAGAATAAGTTTACCGGGAAATTACCAAGCACGGCGACCTTGACCGCAATTGAGTACGGGACCAATGAAATTATCACGGCCATTGCGCCAGGAACGTACAGACCCGGGGCCTTCGTCGTGGGGAATGGGCAAACGTTGGCTAACGGGAGCCACGTCCTGACGAACGCCAACAACCGCTTTGATCCGACTGAAGGGGTCTTTGAATTCATGGACTTTACCACGGGTGAGCAGGTTACGGATGTCAAATTAGCGCCGGGTCAGTTCAGCAGTGGCGCGACCGTCATCTACTCGACTGACAGTACGACGGGAATCACGAACCATAATGCGTGGGCTCAAACCCAAACGGATGCGTCGGATTGGTTTAGTATCGTGGCTAACCCAGCGAACCCATATGGCTTCATGCTGGTAGCCAAGCCAGAAGCCAAGGATGGCAACTACGTGATTCGCGTCAAAATGGCCGACAGCGTTTCCCGTGACATGGATGCCTGGGTCAACTTCTCCGTTGTGAATAAGATGACGACTGGAACGGTGACGCCAGAAACGCCGGAACCAGGGGTCACGACTGGGACGGTAACGATTGTTAGTGTTGATCAAGATGGCAAGGTCATCGACCAACAAGTCAAGACCGGGAACATTGGCGACACCTATCGTTTCGATGCACCAGAAATTACGGGCTATCAAGCTACCGGTGTCACCCAGGCACAAGGCACCTACACGGCGGACGGGCAGACCATCACCTTCACTTACAATGAGTTGAAGAACGCGGGTGACGGAGCAACCATTGATGACAAAACGCCGACCACCAAGTCGGATGCCACCGTCACGACAGGTGGTGCGGCCGACACAATTGCCACTGGCAAATCTCAAAAGCAGGCACGAGTCAATCGGGTGACGGGTCCAACTCAAGGCGTGAAGGCCCTGAAGACGACTGGTCGGCAAGCGACGACCAACTTAGCTACGGGTCATCAAGCGGCTAAGTTAACGGCTACCAAGCAGGCCGGCTTACCACAAACCAATGAAGCCAGTTCTGGCAACTACATCTTGGCCGGGATTGCCACGTTGTTGGGTGCACTGGGGATGGCCAGTCTGAAATTACGCAAACGCTAGGCAAATAAAAAATCGGCAGGTCATTGACCCATCGATTTTTTAGCAATGATAAAGATTTACGCCACGGGTATGTTAACTAGCCGATGAAACGCGCCAGTGACAAGCGGGATTGCCGCTATTTGCTGGTGGATGTGGTATTTTACAGTTGTTCCTAATCCTGATGGGGACGGTAATATAAGGCCACCGGCGGCAGTGATGTCGTTCGGTGGTTTTGTGTTTGATTAAGGTGTTGAAAATGGAAATCTGTGGGTGATGCTTTTAAGTTGATTACGGATATACATTAGGATATACTATCTCTGGATTAAAGAAATCAGTAATCTTGAAGTAAAGTAAGGAGGACCTACTGATGCAAGTAAAAATTACAAGGTGGGGTAATTCGCAAGGTATCCGCCTGTCAAAAAAGATTTTAGATAATGTTGGGATTACAGATCCGATTGGTCAAAAGCTGGAAGTAAGTGTTGATCAAGACGAGATCATTATTAAGAAGGCACCAACAAAATCCAAATTAGCTGAACGTTTTGATGGATTTGATCTCAGCAACTACCGTAAAGCTAATCAGGATTCAAAGGAGTTTGATTGGGGAGAAAGTGTTGGTAAAGAATTGCTCTAAAATAGTCTAACTTTTCGGCAGTTGAGCATATAGAAATCTAAATTTAGGGGCTGGCATTTTGTCATTTGAGCAAGGAGATATTTATAAGATGGAATTGAATCCAACACAAGGACATGAACAGAGAGGCTGGCGACCAGTAATGATTGTCTCAAACAATGATTTCAATCGGCTGACTGATATGGTAAAAGTTGTGCCAATCACAAGTAAGTCGAAGGCTTTTCCCATGCATTTGGATTTACCCGATGAATTGCGTACAAAAGGGCAATTGCTTGTTGAGCAAGAAAGGTCAGTTGACTTAGCTTATCGTAAACATCGTTTTGTGGAGAAGTGCTCTAGGGGTTTTCTGGATGAAGTGCTTGAGCTGATTGCGGAAACATATTGAAGATGAGCGATGCAATCACTTCTTAGTATTGGAATTACATATACTTAGATGAGGCCGATTGTATATTCCTTTGCTCCTCACCATTGGTAGCAGTCTGTATGAACTTTATCTGTCTACAAATTTAGGTGTACAAACGAGAGTGCCTGTAATACGGTCTTGCCAGGGGCTAGGTGTCCTCAGAATTTCTGAAGTGAACAAATTAAAAATCAGCTATCTTTGAAATGATTTGTGCGCGATTTGTTACCTTCGTTTTAGCTATAGTCTCATATCGCCCCAGTTAGAGCCATTCTCAGTCGTTTTGGGCAAACAAAAAATCCCTCCGTCATTGTCAGATGAATTTATATTATTTCATCTGACAACCACAAAGGGATTATAACAAATTGATGGGTAGGGTGGCTTTTGGGGATTTGACAAGATATGTTTTTCAGGTATATTTTATATAGACAGATTTGCATCAATGAATTAAGCTAAATACTGTTTGTTATTTTTAATATGGAGTAAAATAGTAATCATGAAAAAGAAAAAGCCAGTCTATATGGGCAAAAGGTATGACTACGTTGTTTATTTAAGTTATCCTGGAGAGGAACAGTTTGATGAATTAGGAAAACTGATATTGAATGATTACTTACACAAACACAGCAGTATAGAGAAAAATGATTTAAATTTAAAAACGAACAGATTGAATGACTACTATGCATCTATATATATCATTAACAAGCAAGAACATGTAAAGAAGCGTATTCTAGTTGCGGCAAATGATGGAGCATTGTTTCCTACGGTGGATTTAGCGATTGATGCGAATGAAAATGCGCAGTCTATTTTCGAAGAAGAAGGAGTTTACGGTTCCTATGGTATAAGGGATCGTAAGCTGTTGGATAATATCATCGAGAGTACAAAGCATTCTGTTTATTTCGGAGAAGATCAAATACCCTCGTTGCTTAGAAAAGCAGCTGTTTATTGGTGGAAATTTGCACATTATCAGGTTTTTATGAATGGAAATAAACGAACGGGACTACTAGTGGCTAGTACATTTATGTATCTTAATTATATGATGTTAGATTTCAATCAAGATAGAATGTACGAAATCTCGAAGGGTATCGCTAGAGATGAACTAACAGAAGATGATGTTTATGGATTTTTGTTGAAGAATACACATCTAACATATGATCGATTGCTACAGAATTATTTGAAATAAAAGTCGGTCAGGCTTTTATTACGGAGGTATTTATAACAATGGAAGAATTAAAACATGAAATCAGTAAGCCACTTGTTGTGAAAGAGAAAGATAATAAGCTAAGTGGCAAACAGATAAAAGATGCTATCAGTGAAGTATTAAAGAATAAAGAATTAGTAGGAGCTTTAAGAAAGCTGTCCAAGGAATAATCATATAGAATGACGCCACTCTATCCCATTGCGGGTAGGGTGGCTTTTTTTGGATGCTAAAGTTATGTAATTTACTCGCCTAGAAATTTAGGTGTACAAATGAATGTGTTTGTAATGCTGTCATATCAAGGGATTGAGACCCCTCAAAATTTCTGAGGTGTACAAATTAAAAATCAATCGTTTTTGAGACGATTTGTGCACGATTTGTACACATCATTTTCGTTTTAAACCGTTTTCAGCTATTTTAGCAAAATAAAAAACGCTGATTTCTCAGCGTTTCAAGTGGTTCTAAAGCGAACCGTCTTGTTAAATGATGCCCCGAGCAGGATTCGAACCTGTACTTGATCTCTCAAACAGCGACCTGAACGCTGCGCGTCTGCCAGTTCCGCCATCGGGGCAACTCAACAACAAGTAATATATTACACTAAAGTTCTAGAAAAGGGAACCCCTTTATTCAACTTTTTTTGAATTTGGAAATTTAACGGCAGTACCGTAGCCGTGAACGACTAAAAATTTCGGCGCCACGTTCATGCGAACGACCTCTGTATTGAAACGAACCTCGATCAGTCCGTCGGCATCCGTCTCTTGGGCCTGCTTCATCAGGTCTTGTTTGACCTCATCAAATAGGCCGTCGAACAGTGAAAATTCATCTGGCTTTTCCGACCGCAGCATTTTACTAGCCGTTGCCGTTAAAATCCCTTGAATGGCGTGGGTTCGGTTCAACCCACCAGTTGTCATAAACATGGTTAATCCCCCTTAATATTCTTCGACCACCAGTACTGTGCCAGGGCGGTCAGGGCCGCGCCAATGACGATGCCAGTACAGTTGGTAATGACGTCGTTGATGTCGACCCAGCGGCCCAAGTGCACGAGCCAATTGCCGATTGCTTGACCGGCTTCCAGGCTGAGCCCGGTCGCCAGTCCCGCTAGCAACCACTGGGGCCAACGCAAACGCGGCCAATTGAGCCGCAGCAGGCATCCCTGGGGCACGGTCATTAAAATGTTCAGCCAAAATGACGTATCGATACTGCCACGTCCTAGCGGCTGGAGCACCCAGATGCCCCCGGCAATCCAGTGGGTCGTGATGACGGCAACGGTGTCGCTCCCAAACGAAAAGGCAATGGGGGTCCAGGTTAACAGGCTTAGCCCCCAACAACCCAGCCACCACCACAGTCGGCGATAGTGTCGGTGGTGGAGCGCGTTTAGACTGAGACCGAGCCAAATCAGACTCACGATCACTGTCGGAACCCAACGACTCATGGCGACACCCCCTCAATGTTTCCAGTATACCGGGTCCACGGGTGAGGGACAATGGTCAGGACCACTTTTTTTAAATCAACCAACCGTTTGAAATTCGCTTGGCTTGTGTTCTCTGGGATTTAGCGGGAAAATTGAGTCAGCATGAATTTGAGGAAGGGGAAACGGTATGGAACCAACGAAATTACCAACCAAAATCAAGGTACGGGGTGCCAAGGTCAACAATCTCAAGGACCTCGACGTGGACATCCCGCTCAATAAATTTGTCGCCATCACGGGCCGTAGTGGCTCCGGCAAGTCCTCACTGGCGATGGGTGTGCTCTATGCGGAAGGGGCCCGGCGTTATCTCAACGCGCTGTCGACCTTCACGCGGCGCCGCATTAATCAAATGGGGAAGGCGGCTGTCGACTCGGTTGAATACTTGCCGTCCGCACTGGCCTTACGCCAACGGCCCCAGGTCCCTGGTGTGCGGTCGACGGTCGGGACCATGTCGGAGAGTTTTAACATCTTACGGCTGGTCTTTTCCCGGTTGGGGTCGCCCGTTTGTCCCAACGGTCATCAGGTGCCGCCAACGCTGGACGTTGCGGAAAATGACGGGTACGTGACCTGTCCGACCTGTGGCGTCACGTTTCGGGCTCCCGGTGCCGAAGACTTTGCCTTCAACTCTGCAGGGGCTTGTCCGACCTGTGGCGGCTTGGGCCAGGTCCGGCAACTGGACGCGTCGCTGATCATTAAAAATGAAGACCAGACACTGGAAGAAGGCGCGGTGGCTTCGTGGCATTTGCCTGGCCGAAACTTTATGCCCATCGTGGCCAACGCCATTGGGATTCCCATTGACGTCCCGTACAAGGACCTCAGTGAAGCCGATAAGCAACGCGTGCTGCACGGGAAAAAGCAGTTTGTGGCCATCGACATTCCCAGCAGCAAGGGGAAAATCTTTCACATGGATAAGGCCGTTTATGAGAACGCCTTCGCCGCGGTTGAGGACAGCATGGCCACCAGTAAAAATGAACGAACGATTGCCAAGCTCAATAAATTTTATACGTTTGACACCTGCCCGGACTGCCACGGGACGCGGTTGAATCCCAAATTACTGAAACAAACATTAAACGGTAAGAATATTGCGGAAGTGGCTGACCTGCCCATCAATGAGTTGCGTGAATTTGCGACGACCATCGTGGACTGGTTGCCAGAGCGGATGCATAAGTTGGGTAGCGACCTGGTCGCCGAATTGCGGCTGAGTCTCCAGCCAATGGTCGACCTGGGGCTGGATTACCTGACGTTGAGTCGGCCCGGCGATACGCTGTCGACCGGTGAGCTACAACGGATTCAATTGGGCCGGACACTGCGGAGCGCCACGACCGGGGTCCTTTACGTTTTGGACGAGCCCTCGGTGGGTCTCCATCCCGCCAACGTCACTGGACTGATCAAGGCCTTTCATGGACTGGTGGCTCAGGGCAATTCGGTGGTCGTGGTCGATCACGATACGCGAATCATCGGGGCTGCCGATTATGTGATTGAAATCGGTCCGGGCGCCGGTAAGACTGGCGGGACCGTGGTGGATGAAGGGGCGGTCGACCAAGTTGCCCACAGTCCACAGTCTCTGATTGCGCCGTTTCTCAACGGGACGGCCACCTTACGCGAGCGACCGGTATTAGATGACAAGGCGCTGTGGCAAAAGGGCCAGCTGGCGATCGAGGTCCAACATCGATTCAACATCGACGACGTGGCCGTGAAATTCCCTAAGAACCGGCTGACCACGGTCACGGGGATGAGTGGGGCTGGCAAGACCACGCTGGTGCTTGATAGTCTGATTCCGGCCATTGAGGCCGACGTGGACCACCGGACCTTGCCACACCACGTCACCCATTTAGACCGGGCGGGAATTCGCCACGTGGTCAAGGTCGATTCGGTACCCGTGGGGAAAAATGTCCGCTCCACGGTGGCCACCTATACAGATATTTTGGACCGGTTGCGCAAGCTCTTTGCGGCCACACCTGAAGCACAGAGCCACGGTTATACCAACAGTCGTTTTTCTTACAACGTGAAGGCGGGGGCCTGCCCAATGTGTGGCGGGACCGGTCAAATTTCGCTGGACGTCCAGTATTTGCCGGACATCACGGAAGTTTGCCCGCAGTGTCACGGTCAACGGTACAATCAAGCGACCCTGGCGGTGAAATGGCACGACTACAGCATTGCCGACGTCTTGGCCTTGTCCGTGGATGAGGCGTTGCCCGTATTCGCCGAAGAGGCAGGCATTGAGCAGACCCTGCAGACGCTCCACGATATGGGATTGGGCTACCTGTTATTGGGCGAGAGCACGCCGGCGTTGTCCGGCGGCGAGGCCCAACGACTCAAGTTGGTCTCACGGATCGGCAAACGGCAAAACGGCACGTTGTTTATCTTTGACGAGCCCACGGTGGGCTTACACCCGCTGGACATCCAACAGCTGGTCAAGGTCTTTGATCAATTGCTGCAGCAGGGGGCCACGGTCATTGCCATCGAACATGACCTGGACCTGATCGCCAACGCCGACTACGTGATCGACATGGGGCCCGGCGGCGGAATCAACGGCGGACAGTTGGTTGCCACGGGCACGCCCAAGACGGTGAGCGAAACGCCGGGGAGTGTGACGGGCAAGTATCTCAAGGCTCAGCTGGCACTATTTCAGCAACACACGAAAAAATAGGTAACTAAAAAGCGCATCGCCGAAAAAGTTGGCGGTGCGCTTTGCGTTGATTACATTTTCTTAGAAACGGTGTAGCGTTCTTTGGTCGAGGGTTCCGACTTATCTGTTAGCTGTTGCTCTGCTAAAAAGATATCAAATGATGGTTCCCCGTGTTCGCTCTTGACGACCAGGACGTGGCCGGATTTGTCATGACGTTCCTGATAAATCTGAGCTTGCTGCACAGCTTCATGATAATCATGAAAGTTACCAATTGAATCTCCTGGGTTGAAAAGGACTACTTCATCCATCTAATCATTCCTTTCGCTGCTAGCTGCTAATTTCATTATAGCGCATTTATTCTGAAAACGATACCAAATTACAATCCGGCGTCCATGGTGAAGGTCAATGCCGACTGGTCCGCGTTGGCCTGGACGAGCTTGCCAATCTGTTCTTGCATGAGCGTGGCAAACGTGGCTGCCGTGGTGGCGTTGAATGCCCCTAGACCGGGCGCTGCCGTCGTAGTCTGCTGATCGCCGATTTGCAAACGGTGGTAGCCGGCGATTTGCGTTTGCTTGAGAAAATCGGCGAGGAGTTTGCGGTTTTGATGGTAGTGTGCCTCACTTAGTACGTCGAGCAACTTGTTGGCCCAGTAAGGGTTCTTTTGATTGTAGTCGTGATTGTCCGCGCTGTAGGCCGCGCCAACCTGGTCACCTTGGGCGTAGAAGGGCAGGTAGGGGCTAAATGCCGGGTTGCCCAGGCATTGCCAAATGACGCCGGCCAATGCGAGCTGCACGTTGCGGCGAATCTGCAGGACGTGGGAGTTTTGCGTCCGGGACAAGCCAACCGCCCGGAACTGGTGCTTTTCGGCTTCGGTACCCTTGCCCAGCGGATCATACGGCGTCTCTTGGTAATGAGAGCCTAAAAATTCTTGGACAGCCGCGACACTAATTTTCTGTTCGGCGTGGCGGATGAAGGGCAGGTCTTGGCTAGTTGGATTCTCAAAGGCGCTGGGCGTAAACAGCTTGTGGCCGTACCAGACCCGTGGCGTGTTGTAGTGGGCATCGTCGCTAGTTTGTGTGCCAAAGATGTGGCGGGAGTTGAAGCGGTTGCCATCGGGGTTCAGCCGGTTGGCCTGGACGAAGTGGCGAATGCCCTGTGAGGTCATGAAGTTTTGCGGTTCGTCGAAGTTGATGTCTTCAATCGCTAACTGGTTGGCAACCACGGCGTAGGCATCGTCCGGAATCCGTTGGGCGACCCAGTGATGACCACTGACGATCTCCATGTACCAGACCTCATCGCTGTCGCTGAACAACACGCCGTTGGTTTCGGCAGCCCCGTTGGTCGTGACTAGGTCACCGAGCCGTTGGACGCCAGCCTGGGCGGAGTCGACGTAAGGGAGGACGACGGTTACCATGGCATCTTCGGCAATGCCATCGGTTACCAGCGGATCGACGCCCAGGACGCGAGAGTTGGTGTAGGCACTCTCAGTCGCGCTCATGGCCACGTTCTTTTCGTTGATTCCACTCTCTTCGTAGAACCCCTCACTCGGGTCGGTATCGGGCATGGCCGTGTAATGGTACGCCTTTTTGGGTAAAGTCGTGGCGAAATGGTTGCCCTTGGAAACAAAGTTAAGGTCGCGCGGTTCGTTAGCCGCGTGAATTTGCGCGCGTTTGGGCCAGATGGCCACGAAGTTGTCTTCGTTGCGGGCAATCAGCGTACTGCCATCGATGGTAGCCAGTTTGCCGGCTAGAAAGGACGTGCACGCCGCATGAGTTTGACGGGTCATGAAAAATTCCTCCTTAAAGTAGTTAACTAAAGCTTGCAAGCGCAGAAACATTTGCTAATACACAGCTGACAAGGATTCTGGACATTAGATTAGCGAAACCAGGAGCCTACGTCAGCCAGGGTTCCGCCTGCTATGGGGAACACCTCCAGACTGAGGGGCGGTCTTCCGGTTCGCTTGAAAGCCTGACAGAACCAGTCAGTCTTTCAAGTCGTCCCACGCTGTAGGCTGAGAAAAAACCTCAGCCAACGCCGTCGACACAGCTGGCTACACCCTGGCTGCCTCCGGCAAGTTAGTACTTGCCAGTAACACTGCGTTGGATTTCGTAGAGCTAATTGGCAAAGCAGCTGCTACCGTGGGCTAAGCCAGTTATTACTGGCAAGAACTTTTGTAGCCGAGAGTGAGCTAAATTTGGACTCAGCCGTGGGAGTTTTCAAGTGAATTGCTTGGAAACTGGCGTCTTCGAGACGTGATTTTCGGCTCGAAGCGAGGTTGAAGACCGACTTTTGGCTTCGACCGGTCCTTCCCACAGCGTCACGGTCCAAATTTGGCGAACGGTAAGGCGGCCAGCGCGGACAAAGTTGCGTTCAAAAACTAACTTGTCGCTATAGGCCCTGTAGGCACAATGAATCTGGCTACTTGTAATCTTTAAGTAAGACTAGTTGCCATTACTATAGCACAATTGTGGGGCTAATCAGTCGGAGGTATGTCGGTTTTTGGGTCGCGAGGCATTCGTTACCGATAAATCAGCAAAGTTTGCTAGAATAGAGAGTGAGTGTTGACTGTTAAACTGACAGTGATTTTTGTCGACGAGGTCTGGCTGATGGGGGCTTGCCAGCGGTCCTGAATTAGAGTTAATTGTCGCCCAATGGTTACCGTCCACCAAATTGATTGAAGAGTCATCAGCTTGGTAGGTGGTAGGCGGCCAGCACACGCTGTCTTGTAGCAGCGATGAGTTAAGCGAAGCGTATTAAAAAAGGAGATGCCAGTATGGCACATGAACATCATCACGAATCAATCGAACAGGAACTGGAGTGTGTCTCACAGGTCCCAATCTTTCAGCGGTTGGCAGCTGACCAATTGACGTCGGTCGCCCAGGTCACGCGGCCCGTTTTGGCGAAGAAGGGTAGAACCGTCTTCAGTACGGGCGAAGTGTCCCAGACGTTGTACATCGTGAACGTGGGTCAGGTCCGCCTCTATCATTTGACAGAAGACGGCCACGAACAGGTCTTGCGGGTCCTGAATCCGGGCGACTTTATTGGCGAAATTGCGTTGTTCACGGATGAAATTCATTCGTCCTACGCGGAAGCCACCAAGGATAGTGAATTGTGCACCATCTCGCGTGCCTCCCTGACGGCGTTGATCAAGGACATGCCGCAGTTGTCCATGGCCTTATTAGGCGCTCTAGCGGATCGCTTGAAGACCGCAGAACGGCAGGCGACCTTACTAGCCATTCCGGATGCCTTGCCGCGTTTGGCGGGATATTTACAAGAAATCAGTGGCCATCAAGCCGGTGTGATCGACCTGCCAATGAGCAAGCAAGACCTGGCAGCTTACCTGGGAATGACGCCCGAATCCTTGAGCCGCAAGCTACGACAGCTAGTCAAGGACGGGGTGATCGAGACGATTGGTCGCCGACAAGTAAAGGTTTTGGATAGCACGGAACTGGCCGCAGTCGCCCCAGAATAATGGCGGGGTTAGCTATCCCTTAAGAATCCTTAATAATATGGTATTCGCCAAATAAATTTGCTAAAATAATGGGTGTTGTGTTTCATTTACTTTAATGGACGACTAAATTAGACTTTAAATTAATTAGGAAAAAGGGGATACGCACATGTGTGGATTCGTTGGCTACGTGAATCAAAAAGATGTTCCGACTAACACCATCAATAGTATGGCAGATCGGATTAAGCACCGGGGGCCGGATGATGAGGCTTATTTCCACGACGAACAGGCCGTGATGGGGTTCCGTCGGCTGTCGATCATTGACTTGGCCCATGGGAAGCAACCGATGTACAACCGGGACCAAACGAAGGTATTGACCTTTAACGGTGAAATTTATAACTATCAAGAAATTCGGGCCGACTTACAAAAGTTGGGCTACGAATTCCAAACGGACGTGGATTCTGAAGTGCTGATTCACGGGTACGACGCTTGGGGTCCAAAATTGCTGGACCGGTTACGGGGGATGTACGCCTTTGTGATCTATGACAAGACGACCAACGAAGTCTTTGGCGCGCGTGACCACTTTGGTATCAAGCCACTTTACTACTATGACGATGGCGACACCTTCTTATGGGCGTCAGAAATCAAGGCGTTCTTGGAACATCCAAACTTCAAGAAGGAATTCAACGAAGCGCTCTTGCCAATTCACTTGAGCTTTGAGTTCATTCCATCACGAGACACCATGTTCAAGAATGTCTACAAGGTCTTGCCTGGCCAATACTTCATTCACCACGCCAACGGGGAAACGGAAACGCACCGTTACTTCAAGTTCAACTACGATCACATTGACAACAGCCAAACGGTCGAAGAAGATGCCAAGAAGATTCGCGGTATCGTTGATGAATCCGTCAAGGCCCACATGATCGCCGACGTGGAAGTGGGGAGTTTCTTATCTAGTGGGATCGACTCCTCTTACGTCTTGAACGAAGCCTCCAAGTTAAAGCCAATTCAATCCTTCTCTTTAGGGTTCAAGAACTCCAAGTATAGTGAGTTGAGTTGGTCAACGGAATTTGCCAAGGAGATCAAGCAAAAGAACACGCCATTGTACATGACCGGTGACGATTACTTTGATATCTTGCCAACCATCATGTACTACATGGATGAACCACTGTCCAACCCATCAGCGATGCAGCTGTACTACCTGTCCAAGGGGACGCGGAAATCCGTGAAGGTGGCCTTGTCTGGTGAAGGGGCCGATGAATTCTTCGGGGGCTACAACACCTACCTGGAAGCCATTCCATTTGAACGTTACCAAAAGTGGGTGCCAAAGGGCATTCGCAAGATGTTGGGTGGCATCGCGGAGAAGTTCCCACGGTTCCATGGCCGTCGGTTCTTAGTCCGGGGCGCCCAACCACTGAGCGAACGGTACTACCGGGTCAACTACGTCTTTGACTACCATGATCGCAACAAAATCTTGAAGAACCCGAGCCTGAACCAAGACGCTGGGGCCTACACCAAGCATTTGTTCGATGACGTGAAGGGCTTAGACGAAATGACGCAGATGCAATACTTTGACATCAACACCTGGTTACCTTATGACATCTTGCACAAGGCCGACCGGATGAGTATGGCCAACTCGCTTGAAGTGCGGACGCCACTGGTCGATAAGGAAGTTGCCAAGTTTGCGGCCACGATGCCCGTTAAGACGCGGATCCACGCCGATGAAACCAAGGTTTCTCTGCGGACCGCAGCTGAGGCCGAATTGCCAGAACGGGTAGCGAAGAAGGAAAAGATGGGCTTCCCATCCCCAATCGCTACTTGGATCAAGACGGAACCTTACAAGTCACGGATCATCGAAGCGTTCAACTCCGACGTGGCTCACAAGTTCTTCAATACCGACGCATTGATGGAAATTCTGCACGAACATATCAATGGGAAATCCAGCATGCAAAAGATCTTTACCATTTACACGTTTATTCTGTGGTATGAAGTTTACTTCCCAGAAGACACGACGGCAAAGACGGTCGATTTGGTTCGGCGCACGCAAGTTTAATTTAACCGGCCCGTCAACGTGACGGTGCCGATCATGATCAAGGTTGCTATTGGACTCGTCCGCTAACAACCTTGATTGTGTTTACTTAGCAATTTTTGTTTCAGAGAAATCAAGTACGTTGTGAAGGGACTTTAATTCGTTATGGAAACCAATGGAGTAAAATTCACTCCCGTTTTATTGGGGAGCGACTTTAACGTTTACGGGATGGCGCGGTCATTTTATGAGCTGTATCACCAACCCGTTCAGGCCTTTGCCAGCATTCAGCTCGCACCGACCCGCTACACCAAAGTTGTTAACTTGGAATTGATTCCGGGATTCGATGAGGACCCCGTGTGGATCGAAACCATGCGCAAGCTGAAGGAACGCTACGCTGACCACCCAGAACCCGTAATTTTGATTGGGTGCGGGGATGGCTACGCCGAGCTGATCAGTAAGCACAAGGCTGAGCTGGAAGATGTGTTCATTTGTCCGTACATCGACTATGATCAGTTGCGGCACCTGAACAACAAGGAAAACTTCTACAGGGTCTGTGACCAATACGGCTTGCCATACCCGGCAACGCGGATCATCACCAAGGCTGAAGCCACCAGCGACCAACCGGTAGAACAACCCTTCGATTACCCGGTCGCCTTGAAGCCAGCCAACAGTGTAGAATGGTTGGATGTGCATTTCGAGGGCCGCAAGAAGGCGTTTCGGATTCGGTCCGAGGCAGAATTCCGTGACATCTTGCAAAAGATCTACGCCAACGGCTACCAGTCCGACCTGATCTTGCAAGACTTCGTGCCCGGGGATGACAGCAACATGCGGGTGTTGAACGCCTACGTGGACCGCAACCATCACGTCAAAATGATGTGTCTCGGTCACCCGTTGCTGGAAGATCCCGCACCATCGGCCATTGGCAATTACGTGGCTATCATTCCGGAATACAACGAGACCATTTACCACAACATCCAGAAGTTCTTGGAAGCCATCAATTTCACTGGCTACGCCAACTTCGATATGAAATACGATGTGCGTGACCAGTCGTTCAAGCTGTTTGAAATCAACCTGCGGCAAGGGCGGAGTAGTTTCTTCGTGACGCTCAACGGCTACAACCTCGCCGATTGGGTCGTGAAAGACTACGTCAAGGACAGCCTTAAGGACGCGCCAACGGTCTACGGCAACCAGGATGAAAGTAAGCACGCCTTGTGGCTGGGGGTACCGGTCAAGGTCTTCAAGCGTTATACGCGAGAAAATGCCGACAAGGAACGCGCCCTCAAGCTGATTGCGGCGGGCAAGTATGGCACGACGTATCGTTACGACCAAGACATGAACCTGAAGCGGTGGGCCTTGATCCAATGGATGCAACACAATTACACGGTTAATTTTAAGAAGTATTTCGCAGAAAATAAGGGGTAACTACCATGCAAAAATTCTTTACGATTATTGGTGGAATGGGCACCATGGCGACCGAAAGCTATCTACACCTGTTAAATCAGCGGACGCCCGCCCATGCCGATCAGGAGTACTTGAATTATATTTTGGTCAACCACGCCACGGTACCGGACCGGACGGCCTACATTTTGGATCACAGTCAGCCCAATCCGTTGCCAAGCCTGCTGGAGGATATCCACCAGCAGAGCCAGCTGGGCCCAGCGTTTTTCACGTTGCCATGCAACACAGCGCACTACTTTTATGATGACCTGCAGGCGGCGACCGACGTGCCACTGCTGCACATGCCCCGCGAAACGGTGAAGGAGATCTTACGCAAGTATCCGAACGCCAAGCGCATTGGGATCACCGGGACGCAAGGGACCATCACGGATAAGGTCTACGAACATGAGGTGCTGGCCGCGGGCTTGACGCCGGTGTTGCCGACCGATGAGATCGAAGCGGAGACCATGGACTTGATCTACGATAACATCAAGGAAAAGGACCACGTGGACCCCGTGCTCTATCACCGCATTTTAAAGCAAATGATTGACGAGCAGGGCGCCGACATTGTCATTCTCGGCTGCACCGAACTGTCATTGGCCCAGGAACGAGAACCCGAAACTGAGTTGCCGATAGTGGATAGCCAATCTATCCTGGTCGACCGGACCTTGGAATTGGCCTTGAAGATGCGAGAAGCCTAACTAAAAACGCGACGCCGCAACTTTCCGAATGGGAGGTTGCGGCGTCGCGCTTTTTTGATGGGACACTTAATCGTTGACATCAATGACGACTTTAAGGGCTGTTTTGTCGGTGTTGGCCCGGTGAAAGGCCTGCTCGCTCTCGGCTAGTGGATAGTGGGCAGAAACGATGTCAGGAAAGAGGTTAGCTGGCTTGACAACGTTCGCAATGGCTTCTTGAATATCCGTGGCGGTGTAGATGGCTGAACCAATCAGACTGATTTCGTTCATGGCCAGAAATTGCGGCTTGAACGTGACGGGTTCGGCCCCCAAGGCAACGACCACAAATTTAGCGTCGAACTTAGCCTGGGCGATGAAATCGGTCATGAAGCTAGGAAGGCCGACACAGTCGATATAGGTGTCAACGCCGATACGTTCGTCACCCATGAGGCCGCTACCGGTACCGAATAGGGCTTTCAAGGCAGTCGGCAGATCGGTCTTAGCCGAATTGATCACGTGGGCCCCTAAACGCTTAGCAAAAGCCAGTCGTTGGTCGTCGATATCCACAACGGCAACTTGGGTGATCCCTTGCTCCAACAGCCCTGAAGCACTGGCCAGACCAACTGGCCCAGCCCCAAAGATACAGAAGCTTTGATTGGGTGTGGGGTGAACGATGTTCTTACCGTGAATGCCGACAGCGTAAGGTTCGATGACAACGGCCCGGTCAAAGGCTAGATCTTTTGGCAAAAGAAAGACGTTGTCGTTCAACACGGCATTCTTAACGAGATTTAACTGAGATAGGCCCCCAGCCATTGCCAACTGACTGGTTGATCCCTTGGCACGACTGGGGTTGACGAAGACGTGGTCGCCGGCCTGAATGCCTTGCACGTTAGCCCCGACCTCGGCGACTTCACCCACAAATTCGTGGCCGAGTGCGCCTCCCTTGCGAATACCAATCTCATCGCCACCGAGATTGTAAGCATGGAGGTCAGAGCCACAGATACCGTTGCGCATGACCTTGAGTACCAGGTCATCAGCGGTTGGCTGGGGGACTGGGAGCTCTTCTACTGAAATGTCATGAATACCATGGTAAATAACGCCTTTCATTACGTTCACTCCTTCACATATTCTTATCTTTAGGATAATTGATTGCAGGTTGAAAGTCTAGTTAAGCGTCGGTTGGCTAGCGTGCTTGCTAATGGCATTAATGCTACTTGCGTTAATTCAGCCAGTAGAGGGATGTCTCGCTATTGGCTGACTCTGGCTATCAATGATGGTGCAATAATCCACAGATTGCAGTGAGTTAGGTGGTACTGAGGGCCAAACCAGTTGTTGATTGGCAATCACTTTTGTAGCCGGAGTCCGCCAAATATGGGTTCAGCCGTGGGAGTTACCTAAACGGCATGACTTTTCATGCCGTTTAGGTAACTGGCGTCTTTGAGACGCGGTCTTTCGGCTCGAAGGCGAGGCGTCGAGACCGATCTTTGGCTCGACCCGTCCGCCCACAGCGTTCCGACCCATATTTGGCGGACGGTAGGCGGCCAGCCCTACTGTGTGGCTGTATGCAACTAGTTTTATCACGGCAACTTGTCGCCTGAATTTGAATGTAAAAAAGAGATTCGCAACCAAGGGCGCGAATCTCTCATATTAACAAGTCTTTAAGTGGAAGTCGAAATGTGGAAATCGACTAGAACAATTACGGTAATCTCTGATTTACACCACGGTAACTGATAAGCACCAGCCCGCCGGAGTCAGCCAGCAGTGGAGCCAGCTGTGTCGGCCTAGTTAGCTGGCGTTTCTGGCCAGGTTACTAGGCGGGACGACTTGAGAGACTGGCGGTTTTTGACAGGCTTTCAAGCGAACCGGAAGACCGTTTCTCAGTCTGGAGGTGTTCCCCAGAGCAGGCGGAACTGCTGGCTGACGGAGGCAATCTGGCCTCGCAAATCGCTAATCTGGTCGGCGCCTAATGAAAGGCCAAGGTCAATCCCAGGCCGACCGTCAGTAAGGCGATGACGCCTAAAATCCAGTAAACCAGGTGCGGGGTGTCACGTTCCATTTTACGGCCAAAGCTGATTTCAATCAGGGCAATCGTCCCAATGCCGAGAATAAATTTCAAGCTGATCAGCACGGGTGCGTGGCCAAAGGTACGGATGCTGAGGACGACGCCACTGATAATCATGACCAGATACGCGAGTCGCGCCAGGATTAGAAACTGCGTCGCTCGTTTCTCCGAGTGTCTCGTCAGACCAACGATGACTAAAATGGTTAAAATGATCCAGGTCCAAAAATGTAGCGCTAACCACATACCAACCGCTCCTTCGCGTACGAATATACATTAAGCGTACCATACTCCCTTGGGAAAGGGGTACTAATTTCTCCGCTGATAGACCAATTCTGCGAGCGGTCCTAAACGATGGGCGCTCAGCAGGGTGAACTGCGCTGGGTTCGTTAGGTCGCCAAAGAGGCGCTTGCCCTGACCCAATAGAAGTGGGGCGAGCTGCAAGTAGAGGGTGTCGACCAGATTGGCGGCGAGCAAGGGCGTAAGGATAGCTTGGCCACCAACGATCCAGGTGTCACCAGGCTGTGTGCGAAGGGCTTGCGCCAGGTCGACGACGTCTCGTTGGGTGAAGGTCGTGAGCGGCAAATTCGGCCGGTTCTGGTGCGTTAGGACGTAATTGTGCATCTGTGGATTGGCGGGGTTAAATGGCGCGTCAGGCGCTTGCTGAGCGACATAGTCGTAGGTCACGCGACCCATAATGGCGTTAGTCATGTGTGAGAGCACGTCGGTACCGGCGTCGGCGGGGATGCCGGAGAGGTGTGTGAGCCAATCTAAGTTGTCGTCGGCAGTGGCCAGGTAGCCATCAAGTGAGGTGGCGCCGTAGAAAATGACTTTTCCCATGAGTGAATCCTCCTTAATCTAGGTAAACAAAAGGCCCGAAGTTGCGTAACTTCGAGCCTAGTGATTAAGCGTTACCGTTCAAGCCAGCTGCTTGGATCCAGTAAGGCTTGTCGTTTAAAATGATGCGGTACCAGTTCGAACCGTCGCTAGCCTTGTAACCCGCTTTGTTGACGGTGACCTTCGTGCCGGCTGGAAATGCAGTCGTGTTGCCGGTCGTCTTGGACAGGTAATTTGAGTTCAGCACGTGGTTGTACAGCTTGTAGTTGGTGTTCGTGTTCAGGGTGTAAGTCCCACTGGCATCACTGTAGGTGACCTTAGGGAACTTCAGCACCTTGTTGTAGACCCAGTACTTGGCCGTTGAATTCTTGCCGAAACGAATCCGGTACCAAGTGCCACTCCAACCGCCTTTTTTCACGCCACGAGAATCGACGTAAACCTTGGCGCCACGGTGATCTGCACTTAAGCGACCCCAACCGATCTTGTAGGCACCACTGGTCCCCTTAACGTGGTTGTAGACCGTCCACTTGGTGTAATTATTGGCCAGCGTGGCCGTTTCATTGTTTCCACCGTGGTTGTACTTAACGGTCTTCTTTGGCTTAGCCGGTGTGTGATCGTTGGAATCACTGGAGTCAGTGGTCGTATCCGTATCCGTTTCTGGTGCCGTCGTGCCGCCCAGTTCAGCGTATTGTGTCTTCACCAGGTTGACGAAGTCCGTCATGGTGTACGTAGTCCCAAAGTAAGCGCTGGCGTTAGCCTTCCAGTAGCCATCCGGGTCGGTATGGTTGGTTCCGCCCAAGAGCAGCGACACATCGTGGTGAGACAGGATGGTCGTGTCCCGCTTAGGTGTCAACCCGTATTGCTTCAAAATGTACGCCGTATAATAGGCGGCGTTGTTCAATTCTGAAGCAAAGGCCGCTTTACTGTGAACCTCGACTTGTTCGAATTGCACGTAGCGCGCGTTGGCAATGGGGCCAGCTCCCCAGCACAAGTAGTTCGTGTTGGCGATGTTGATGATGTTGCTGGCATCCACGAAGGTGTGGACGAACGCATTTTGGTAGTTGTTCTTCATATAAGTGATTTCATTATAGATCGTGGAATTGGGATTAGCCGTTTCGTGGACCACGACGCCTTCTGGTTTGCCGTTACGGTAGCTATACTTTGGAAAACCAGACCAAATCTTCTTAGTGATCGTCGGCGTTGCGTAATGTTGGTTCGCAATGTACGAATTGATCGAATTGGCGCTGGCCGTCACAGCGTTGCTGCCCCAAAAGAGGCCCAAGCATCCTGCGGTAAGAGCGATTCCCCGAACCGCCCAACGTTGCCATTTTTTCATATTGTCTGCTCCTCCTATAGAAATTAAGTATGACTTAAAACAGAACTGATTCAACGACTCGATTATAACTTATTTTCGGCAGAGATGCGTACGCGTGTTCTACTTGGCAAAACGTGGGGTTGTTCGGAAATTCATCAAAAAATCACATTTTCTTCGCATTTATCAGGCCAATGGTCGTGTTGTAGTCCGATTATTCCTGAAACGCCTGTAAAAGTTCGGCTTTCTCATTTTGTTTCAATCATCTTACAATTCGATTGCAAATCCATGGAAAGCCGTTACCAGCCGAATGGGGGTGACTTTACTTGCCTCAGGGGGTAAACTTGACTATAATGATATTTTGCATACGAAAGGAGCGACGAACAATGGCTGAGACTAAAGAAATTAAGATTGGCGATTACGTTGCGGCAAAGAAATTTGGTCCCTTGGAACACGATTTCACGGGGGAAGTTACCAAAGTGTATGATAATTCAGTTTTGGTAGAGATTCGTGACTACGATCCTGCCGATAAAACGGCCGTCGGTGACATGAATAACCGTGCCGTTGTGCGGAAGTCCGCTGCTAAGATTACGGGAAACAGTGCGGATAAAAACTAGTTTTTTCAAACTTTTTTGAATTTATTTGCAAAAAGATAATGACAACTCACAAATGGTATGCTATACTCATTTGTGTTGTGCGGGTGTAGTTTAGTGGTAAAATTCAAGCTTCCCAAGCTTGCGTCGCGGGTCCGATTCCCGTCACCCGCTTTCGAATGGGGCGGCCTTCTAGGTCGTCTTTCTTATTATTCGAAAGTGTTAACCGTCAATGCAAAAGTACACGAATCACTTCTTGTCAGCGAGTCCGGGAGGCTGTGAGCCGGATCAAGAATATTGGTGGAACGGGGCAAAGGCGACATTTAAATGAACTTTTAAAGTGGACTTTTAAGTCAATCAGAGTGGTACCGCGGGTCATCTCGTCTCTTACAAATAATTTTGTAGGGGACGTTTTTTAATCCCGTGAACCAAATGGTGTAGACTAGGACTATCAACGTCATTCAAGAAAGTAGGAGGAATACAGGATGGATTACAAACAAACGGTGACCGCAGCGTTAGCCACGGCTTTAGACGGCCAATTGACGGCAGATGAGATTGCAGCCAAACTCGAACGGCCCAAGACGTCGGACAAAGGGGACATGGCGTTTCCCACCTTCACGTTAGCGAAGACCCTGCACCGCGCACCCCAACAGATTGCGCAAGACCTGGCCGAGAAGCTAGATACGACTGGCTTTGAAAAGGTGGAAGTCGTGGGTCCTTACCTGAACTTCTTCTTTGACAAGGGCGCTTATAGTGAAGCAACCTTGCATACGGTCTTGACGGCTGGTGCCAACTACGGGACTAACGAAGACGGCAATGGCGGCAACGTGCCCATTGATATGTCTTCACCTAACATCGCCAAGCCAATGTCCATGGGCCACTTGCGTTCAACGGTAATTGGGAACTCCATTGCGGAGATCTTGACGAAGAACGGGTACCACCCCATCAAGGACAATCACTTGGGTGACTGGGGGACGCAATTTGGGAAGCTGATCACGGCTTACAAGCTGTGGGGAAACGAAGAAGACGTTAAGAAGGATCCTATCAACAAGCTGGTCGAATACTACGTGCGTTTCCATAAGGAAGATGTCGACAAGCCAGAATTGGACGACGTTGCGCGCGAGTGGTTCAAGAAGCTTGAAGACGGCGATCCAGAAGCCCACCACCTGTGGGAATGGTTCCGGAAGGCGTCCCTGCAAGAATTCAATGACGTTTACGATGAATTAGGCGTGAAATTTGATACCTACAACGGGGAAGCCTTCTACAACGATAAGCTGGCTGAAGTCGTGCAGATCTTGAAGGACAAGCATTTGCTGGTGGAATCACAAGGTGCCCAAGTGGTTGATCTGAGCAAGTACGACCTGAACCCAGCCTTGATCTTGAAGAGTGATGGCGCTTCGCTGTACATTACGCGGGATATCGCCACGGCACTGTACCGGGACCGGACTTACCACCCAGCCAAGAACCTGTACGTGGTCGGGTCTGAACAGACGTATTACTTCAAGCAATTGAAGGCCGTCTTGAAGGAAATGGGTGTGCCATCCGCGGATGACCTCCACCACGTGCCATTTGGCTTGATCACGGTTGATGGCAAGAAGCTGTCCACCCGTTCTGGCCGCATCATCTTGTTGGCCAAGGTCTTGGAAGAATCCATCAAGTTGGCTGGCGAAGAAATCAACGAAAAGAACCCTGATCTGGTAAACAAGGAAGAAGTTGCCAAGCAGGTTGGTGTCGGGGCCATCGTCTTCGGTGATCTGAAGAACGAACGGACCAACAACATCGACTTCGTCTTAGCCGATCAGCTGAAGTTCGAAGGTGAAACGGGTCCTTATGTCCAATACTCCCACGCCCGGGCCGAAAGCATCTTGCGCAAGGCCGGCAACGTTGACGTACAGGCTGCCGGGAACCAAGTGGCTGATCCCGAAGCTTGGGACACCATCAAGACGTTGGCTGATTTCCCAGCTATCGTTAAAATGGCTTGCGACGAACTGGAACCATCCGTGGTTGCCAAGTACGCGATTCGCCTAGCAAAGACCTTCAACAAATACTACGCGCATTCCAAGATCTTAACGGAAGACGCTGACTTGCCAGCTCGTTTGGCTCTGGTCAAGGCGGTCTCCACGGTCTTGAAAGAAAGCTTGCGGTTATTGGGTGTACAAGCACCAGACGAAATGTAAGCCTAAAACTGAAATCAATGAGGACTCTCTGTCATGGGGAGTCCTTTTTTGTTGTTCGGGTATTGATTCAATTCCTAGTTTGAAAAAAATGAAATAATGTGTCGCTAGGAACAAGACTCGTGAGCCGTGGTAATCGCGACTGTTAGCCAATTCGTTCGTAAATAGCTTACCCATAAACCGTATATTAATATTTTTATAACCGATAAAGTTCTGGTTTTAATTGACACAGGTTAAGATTCTTGCTAAAATTGGCCTAAATTACGGGAAGAGGGATGATGATGACGAAGATTGCGGTAGTCATGGGGTCGATTTCGGATTGGCCGGTCATGCAGTTGGCCGTCCAGCAATTAGCTGATTTAGGAGTGACCTGTGAACGACGAATTATTTCCGCGCACCGGATGCCAGCGACGTTGCAAAGCTACGGGGAACAGGCCCGCGAACGGGGAATTCAGGTCATTATCGCTGGGGCTGGTGGGGCGGCCCATTTACCGGGGATGCTCGCAGCTAACACCGTTGTGCCGGTGATCGGGGTGCCAATGCAATCACAGGCGCTCAACGGACTAGATTCGTTGTTATCAATCGTCCAAATGCCGGCTGGCGTTCCGGTAGCCACCATGGCCATTGGGCGTGCCGGGGCTAAGAACGCGGCATTGATGGCCGCGCAAATCGTCGGCTTACAAGAGCCACAAATCCAACAAGCGCTACAAGACTTTCGTCAGGCGCAACAACGGGAGGCCCAGCAAAGTGAACAAGAACTCTGAGGTCATTTTACCGCCAGCAACGATTGGGATTGTGGGTGGTGGCCAGTTGGGGCGCATGCTCACGATCAGTGCCAAACAAATGGGGTATCGTGTGGGCATTTTAGACCCCACGACCGACTCCCCGGCGGGTCAGGTTGCTGACTTTCAAATCATTGCTGATTACCGTGATCAAGCGGCCTTACAAACACTGGCCCGCAAGTGTGCAGTCTTAACGTATGAATTTGAAAACGTTGATGAACAGGCGTTGCTAGCGGTCCAAACGCTGACCAGCTTACCACAAGGCGTGCAGTTACTACACATCACGGGGAATCGGCTACGGGAGAAACAGTTTCTAGCAGCGCTGGGTATCGCAGTGACACCCTTTGCACCGGTGCCCGACCAAGCGGCGTTACCCGCAGCCTTGGCTCAGGTGGGGACCCCGGCCATTTTAAAGACGGCGGCGGGCGGTTATGATGGGCACGGCCAGATGGACCTTGATGAGGCGACCTTGCCATTTGACGTCACGTCACTGACGACACATTCTTGTATCTTAGAAGCACGGCAGGTCTTCACTTGTGAGGTCGCCATGATGGTCGCTCGCAGTGCCAAGGGGGATGTGGTGACCTTTCCGCTGGTAGAAAATCAGCACCGCCATCACATTTTACACACGACACTGGCGCCGGCTCGAGTTGCCCCCGCAGTTCATCAGCAGGCCAAAGCCATGGCGACAAAGATTGCCACAGCCCTGGAATTGCGTGGCGTGTTGGGCATTGAATTCTTCGTGTTACCAAACGGTGAATTGCTGGTCAATGAACTGGCACCACGGCCGCATAACTCCGGGCATTACAGCATTGAGGCGTGCAACATTTCGCAATTTGAGGCCCACATCCGCAGCATCTGTGGGTTGCCGTTGCCCGAAATCGAACAATTGCGTCCGGCGGTGATGCGCAACCTCTTGGGTGAAGACCTCACCTTGGCCCGACAAGCGCTCACGACGCAACCGGACTGGCACTTCCATGATTACGGTAAGACGCAGATCAAGCCACAGCGAAAGATGGGCCATGTGACCTGTTTAACCGATGATTTTTCAGCGACACTCGTTGCATTCGCTAATTTGAAAGGGGACCACTGAACGTGATTGAAAAAGGGGAGTTATGTTACACCGGTAAGGCTAAGGCCATGTATGCAACCAACGATCCCGATGTGTTGTGGGTCGAATACTTGGACCAGGCGACAGCGCTGAATGGCAAACGAAAAGTGGCCATCGCCCAAAAGGGACTCTTGAACAATCGTATTTCCAGTCTGATCTTTCAGGACCTCGCCGCGCACGGGATTCCCAACCACTTTATCTCGCAAACCAGCGATTACGTCCAATTGGTCCGACGAGTGACCATGTTGCCGTTGGAGGTCGTGGTGCGTAATGCCGCGTCTGGTAGTTTTGAGCGCAAGTTTGGCGTGGCCCATTTGACCCGGTTGACGCCGCCCGTCTTGGAGTTCTTTTACAAGAGCGACCAGTTGGACGATCCCGCCATCAATGACTCACAGATCCACGCGTTAAAACTAGCCACACCGGCAACCTTAGCGGAAGTTCGGCGGCAGGCCTTACGCGTCAATCAGCGGCTAAGCGAGATTTTTGCAGAAATGGGCATTCAGCTGGTTGATTTCAAGCTTGAATTTGGCTTAACGGCGGCGGGGGAAGTCCTGTTGGCCGATGAGATTTCACCAGATAGTTGTCGGCTGGTCGATCAAGCGACCCACCGCTCACTGGATAAGGACGTCTTTCGGCATGATTTGGGAGAATTGACACCGGTATATCAAGAAGTCTTGAACCGCCTGGCAACAATTGAAGGGAGTGCCACGCATGTATCTCGTTAAGGTAACCGTCACGTACAAGCAATCCATCTTAGATCCCAAGGGAGAGGCTATCAATGATGCCTTACAACGTCTGGGGTACGGCAATGTCGAATCCGTTGAATTAGGGAAGTATTTTGAGTTGCGGGTAACCAAAAGCGACCGGCCCATCGCAGAGCAGGTAGCGGAAATGTGTGACCGATTACTGGCCAACGTCAATATGGAAACGTACCATTACGAAATCACAGAAATGGGGACACCAGCATGAAATTTGCCGTGATCGTTTTCCCGGGGTCCAATTGCGACGAGGATATGACCAACGCTTTACGCGACGTGTGTCACTGTCCCGCTGATCTGGTTCCCGCGACGGCCACGAGTTTGGCGGGCTACGATGCGGTGGTCTTACCAGGTGGGTTTTCGTATGGCGACTACCTGCGTAGTGGTGCCATTGCACGCTTTGCGCCCGTGATGACGGCGGTCAAGGCCTTTGCCACCGCGGGCCACCCGGTTTTGGGAATTTGCAATGGCTTTCAGATTCTCACGGAGGCGGGGCTTTTGCCCGGGGCGTTGCGCGCCAACCGGTCATCACAGTTTATTTGTCGATCCAGTCGGTTGGTCGTGCGCAATCCACATACGCAGTTCACCACGGCTTATGCGGCCCAACCAGCTATTCAGCTACCCATCGCGCATGGTGAGGGCAACTATTATTGTGATGAGGCGACCTTGGCAGATCTACGAGCCCACCACCAAATCGTGTTTGAATACGAGGACAATCCCAACGGTAGCATGGCGAATATTGCGGGAATTATGAATCGCCAAGGAAACGTGTTGGGAATGATGCCGCACCCTGAGCGGGCGGTGGAACAGCTACTCGGGTCCGTCGACGGACTAGGGATATTTGACTCACTCATTGCAAATTACCGGGAGGAAACGCATGCTTAAGACCAGCGCATTAACACCAGAAGAAGTCCAATCGCGTCGTGTGTACCGGGAATGGGGACTGACGGACGCGGAATATCAGCGGTTATGTGATCAAGTCCTCAAACGTTTGCCCACGCAGACCGAGGCCGGGTTATTCTCGGGGATGTGGAGTGAACACTGTTCGTATAAGAACTCCAAGCCTGTCTTGAAAAAGTTTTGGACGCAAGGGGACCAGGTGATTGCGGGTCCTGGCGAAGGTGCTGGCATTATCGATATTGGGGATGGCCAAGCCGTGGTCTTTAAGGCGGAGAGTCATAACCATCCCTCAGCCATCGAGCCTTATGAGGGCGCCGCAACCGGTGTGGGCGGTATTATCCGGGATATCTTTTCCATGGGAGCCAAGCCCGTCGCCATTTTAGATAGCCTGCGATTTGGCGAGCTGACGGAACCACATACCAAGTATCTGGTCTCACAAGTGGTGGCAGGAATTGGCGGCTACGGCAACTGTATCGGGATTCCCACGGTTGGTGGTGATACCGGCTTTGACGCTTGTTACCAGCATAATCCGCTGGTCAACGCCATGTGTGTCGGTATTTTGGATCAGGCCGATATGCAAAAGGGCCAAGCCACCGGCGTTGGGAACCGCATCATTTACGTGGGTGCTAAGACTGGTCGGGACGGCATTAGTGGTGCCTCGTTTGCCTCGGTCGAGTTCCGCGATGACCGGGAAAGCCAGCGTTCGGCAGTCCAAGTAGGCGATCCGTTTATGGAAAAGTTACTGATGGACGCGTGTTTGGAAGTCATTCACCAACATCGCGAGGTCCTAGTCGGCATTCAGGATATGGGAGCCGCCGGTCTGGTGTCCGCTTCAGCCGAAATGGCTTCTAAGGCCGGGAGTGGCTTGGAATTAGACTTGGATTTGGTTCCCCAGCGTGAAGCAGGGATGTCAGCCTTTGAGTTAATGTTATCGGAGTCGCAAGAACGCATGCTCCTGTGCGTCAAGGCGGGCGCGGAAGCTGAAATCACGGCTGTTTTTGCCCGTTACGGCTTGGACGCGGTTGCCATCGGAACCGTGACGACTGGTCATCAATATCGGTTATGGCATCATCATGAACTGGTGGCGGACGTGCCCGTCGACGCGTTGGCAACGGATGCACCCGTTTATCAGCGGGAAAGTCGCCAGCCTGCTCGGTTAGCGGACCAGGACGGCGAGCAATTCCGACCACAGATAACGGATGCGGAGGCGACGCTGAAACGCTTGTTGCAACAGCCGACCATTGCGTCTAAACGCGCCCTCTACCAGACGTATGATTCCCAGGTGCAGACCAATACGGTCGTTCAACCGGGTTCGGATGCGGCCGTGATTCGGCTTCGTCAGACGGATAAGGCCTTGGCTTTGACGACGGACGTGAATGGACGTTACCTCTACTTGAATCCCCGCGTGGGTGGTGAAATGGCGGTGGCCGAGGCGGCGCGAAACATTGTGGCGTCGGGCGCGCAACCACTGGGAATCACCGACTGCTTGAATTTTGGCAATCCGGAAAAGCCCGAACAATTTTATGAACTGGACGAAGCTGCACAAGGTATCAGTCGGGCCTGTCGTAAGTTGAACACGCCGGTGGTGTCAGGCAATGTGTCCTTGAACAATGAGTCGAATGGTCAGGCCATTTATCCCACGCCAATGATTGGCATGGTCGGCCTGATTCGCCGGCATCAAGACATCACAACACAAGACTTTAAGCAAGCGGGGGACCTGGTCTACGTGATTGGGGCAACGCAAGGCGACTTTAATGGGAGTGAACTCCAGAAGCTTTTGACGGGGGAAATCAGTGGTGCGCTGTTTGATTTTTCACTGACTATCGAAAAACAACATCAGGAACTTCTGTTGGCGGCAATCCAAGCTGGACTCGTGGCCAGTGCGCACGATGTATCCGAGGGTGGCCTGCTCACGGCCATTGCGGAGTCGTGCTTTGGCCATACCCTCGGCGTGACGTTAACGGCCGACTTGCCGACTGCCCACTTGTTTGCGGAAACACAATCACGCTTCGTAGTTTCCGTTACACCAGCCAATCAGGCGGCTTTCGAGACGCTCATGGGTACCGCCGCAACGTATTGGGGCCAGGTGACGGCGGATGATCACTTGCACGTACAAGCGACCGACCAGCTGGTCCAAGTTAGGGTCAGTGAAGCCAAGCAACTATGGGAGGAGGCGATACCGTGCCTACTGAAATCAAAGGACTAAATGAAGAATGTGGCGTCTTTGGTGTTTGGGGTGCGGCCAATGCGGCAACCCTGACATATTTTGGGTTGCATGCGCTACAACACCGCGGTCAAGAGGGGGCCGGAATCACGGCCAATGATTACGGGAGCCTGCAATCAGAACGGGGTCTAGGCTTATTGGCTGATGTCTTTCGGGATCCACGCCGATTGGCACGACTGACGGGGACGGCCGCGGTGGGTCACGTGCGTTACGCCACGGCCGGTAATCACGGCTTGGAAAATATTCAACCACTAGCCTTTAATTTCAGTGATGCCCAGTTTGCATTAGCACACAATGGCAATCTGACCAATGCACAGACGCTACGACGAGAATTAGAAGCAACCGGGGCCATCTTTCACGCCAGTTCGGATAGCGAGATCTTAATGCACCTGATTCGTCGGAGTACCGCATCGACGCTGGACGAACAGCTAAAAGTTGCCTTACGCCAGGTCCACGGCGGTTTTGCGTACCTCTTGTTGACGAATGACAGCTTGTACGCGGCGTTAGATCCCAATGGTTTACGACCACTAGTGATCGGTCAGCTACCTACTGGTGGCTACGTCGTCTGTAGCGAAACGTGTGCACTGGATACGGTGGGAGCCGAGTTCTTACGGGACGTTCATCCGGGTGAACTGGTCACTATCAACGACCAAGGCTTGCACATCGACCGGTATACGACCGAGACGCAGTTGGCCATCTGTGCGATGGAATTCATTTATTTTGCCCGACCAGACTCGAATATTTACGGGGTCAATATCCATTCGGCCAGGAAGCAAATGGGCCGGCAATTGGCTAGCGAACAGCCAGCAGACGCCGATATTGTCGTCGGCGTGCCCAATTCCTCACTCTCGGCGGCTTCCGGATATGCGGAAGCCAGCGGATTACCCTACGAAATGGGGTTAATCAAGAACCAATATTCCGCGCGGACGTTTATCCAACCGACTCAAGCCTTGCGTGAGCAGGGGGTTCGCATGAAGTTGTCAGCGGTGAAAGGTGTCGTGGCGGGGAAACGGGTAGTCTTGATCGATGATTCCATCGTACGTGGAACGACTAGTCGCCGTATCGTGAAGCTCTTGAAGGACGCGGGTGCCGCTGCGGTACATTTGCGGATTGCCTCGCCGCCATTGCGGTATCCTTGTTTCTACGGAATTGATATCCAGTCAACTAAGGAACTGATTGCGGCCCAGCAGACCATTGGTGAAATGCAGCGGACGCTGGGGGCTGACTCCTTGGCCTTTTTAAGCGAACGTGGGGTCATTGATGCCGTGGGCTTGTCCACAACGGCGCCGTATGGCGGGTTGTGTATGGCTTACTTTAACGGCGATTACCCAACGCCGCTCTACGATTATCAAGCAGAATATGATGCTGAGGCACAAGCTAATCAACAGTCATGAAAGAAAAGAGGTGGGGTAATGAGTGACGCGTATAAGAAAGCCGGTGTCGATCTGACTGCCGGGTACGACGCCTTAAAGACCGTAAAACAATTAAGTGGTAATGACCAGCTAGGCGCGTTTGGCGGCCTGTTTCCCCTAGCCAATCAGGATCTCACAGCGGACCCCGTGTTAGTGGCGGGCAGCGATGGCGTGGGGACCAAGTTGTTGGTGGCCATTGCGGCGCACCAACACGCGACGATTGGCGTCGATTTAGTGGCGATGTGCGTCAATGATGTCCTGGCCCAGGGCGCGCAACCGCTATTTTTCTTAGATTATTTGGGCCTTGGTAAGACTGAGTCTGCCCGGGTCCAAGCCATCTTGACCGGCGTGGTCAGTGGGTGCCGCCAAGCGGGTGCGCAATTGATTGGCGGCGAGACTGCGGAAATGCCCGACATGTATGCGCAAGACCATTATGACTTGGCGGGATTTGCGGTCGGCATTGCCAATCGGCGAGACCTGTTGACGCCAGCCAATGTTCGTCCCGGCGACGTGTTGATTGGCCTACCGTCGAACGGCTTGCACGCCAACGGTTTCAGCTTGGTGCGAGACATCCTGTTTAAACAGCACGATTTTTCTCTGACCGACGTCTTACCTGAACTGGGACATTCACTCCAAGAGGAACTATTGCGGCCAACGCGCATTTACGTCAACAGTGTCCTACCGCTATTGGCTCAACAACACGTGGCCAGCATCGCCCACATTACGGGCGGCGGTCTGATTGAAAATGTCGCCCGTGCGCTACCGAAAGGATTGTGCGCGGAATTAACGGTCGGGAGTTGGCCCGTTCCAGCCATTATGTCGTTACTCGGACAGCTGGGGCAGCTAACCCCACAAGACTTGCGGGAGACCTTTAACTTGGGCCTCGGTATGGTACTAGTGGTGCATCCCGAACATTTAGCCGCGACGTTGCACCAACTAGCTGCGGTTGATCAGCCCGCCTATCAGGTTGGTCAGGTAGTGACTGGGACGACGCCGGTGGTCTTCAAGGAGGTCGCGCATGGTTAAACGCTTGGCCGTCTTTGCGTCGGGTAACGGGACCAATTTCACCGCGTTGTGGCAGGCCATCCAAGACCGACAGTTACCAGCCAGCATCGTCTTACTGGTCTGTGATCACGCCGATGCACCCGTGTTGCAACGTGCCGCGGCCGTTCAGGTGCCGGTGTTTTGTGTTGATTTTAAGGCGTATCCCGATAAGGCTAGTGCCGAGACTGCCATCTTAACGCAGCTCCGCGCGGCTCAAGTCACGGCCATCTTATTGGCGGGATACATGCGCCTGATTGGCCCGACGCTGTTGGCTGCCTACCCGCACCACATTGTCAATTTGCATCCGGCACTGTTGCCCCATTTTCCTGGGCGGCACAGCATTGTGGATGCCTTGGCTGCTGGGGCAACAACCACTGGCGTCACGATTCATTTTGTGGATGCCGGGATTGATACGGGGCAGGTCATTGATCAGCGGACGGTCGCCATCTTACCTACGGATACGTATGACACGTTAGCGCCGCGCATTCACGCGGTTGAACATCAATTTTACGCGGACACATTACAGCAATTGTTAGCACAGCAGCGCATTTAAGCGCCAGTCGATGACAAGAAAGTAGGGATATGATGGCAAAAGTCTTGATTGTAGGTAGTGGCGGACGCGAACACGCCATTGGGCGGGCCATGCTGGCCAGTCCACAGGTGACGGCAGTTTATTGTGCCCCTGGTAACCCGGGAATGACCTTGTCAGGTATCCAAACCGTGGCGATTGCGGAAACGGACTTCGCAGGGCTGGTCGCCTTTGTACACCAGGCGGCGATTGCCTTGACCTTTGTGGGCCCCGAAGCACCGTTAGCGGCGGGAATCGTTGACTACTTCGAAGCCGAAGACCTGCCCGTATTTGGCGCCAATCAAGCAGTGGCCCAGTTGGAGAGCTCCAAGGTCTTTGCGAAGGCGTTCATGCACCGTCACCAGATTCCCACGGCGGGGTACGCCGTTTTTCATGACGCCACAACCGCGCTGACCCATAGCCAACAGGCCCCGCTCCCTCAGGTGATCAAGGTCGATGGCTTGGCGGCCGGCAAAGGGGTCACCGTGGCACAAACGCAAACGGCCGCTACTACGGCAATTACCGCGGCATTTGCGATCACGGATACCGTCCTGATTGAAGATTTCATGGGCGGTTTTGAATTCTCCCAAATGGTGTTGGTCGGTGGCGATAAATTTTGTCTGTTGCCGACCGCGCAAGACCATAAGCGATTGCGCGACGCCGAAAAGGGGCCGAATACTGGGGGGATGGGGGCCTATTCGCCGGTTCCACAAATCACGCCCGTCATTCGCCAACAGATGATTGACCAGGTTATCTTACCCACGATTAATGGTCTTAAAGCAGATGGGTTGACGCTAAATGGCGTCATCTACGTGGGCGGTATTCTCACGTCCAAGGGAATTCAAGTGATCGAGTACAACTTGCGGTTAGGCGACCCGGAGACACAGATTCTGTTGCCACAATTGCGCGGGGATTTTTACCAGGTTATTGTCGACTTATTGCATCACCAACAACCCACGTTGACCTGGCAGACGACGGCCACCTACTTAGGAGTGGTCTTAGCGGCGCCGGGCTATCCCGAACACGCGCAAATAGGGGTTGCGGTTCCCACGTTACCCACGGCCGATTACGCCAGTGTCAGTGGCACGCCGCAGCACTTGGTCAGCGCTGGTGGGCGGGTGATGATGGTTATCGCCCACGGCGCGACCCTGGTGGCGGCTCAACAACAGGCCTATGCGCAATTGGGACAGCTGGCCACGGGCCAACTCCAATTCCGGCACGACATCGGCTGGCAAGGCCTACAAGCGATGCCGCCAAAAATGTCGCCCGCGGATGGCCCAGCCAGTGAGGCGTAAGCCGCTGCGTTAGGTGACTTACCTGATCTCGGTAAAATGAGGCAAGGGTCTTTGCGTTCAAAACGAATATTTGGTACACTTGCTTTATAAATATGCAGAGGCATGTGGCTTAAATCCGGATCCTTTGCTATACTTAATGCAATTTTATGCGGGAGGGCCGTCGCCATGAAAAAAAGTATTCGCCAAGCGCGCATTGAGCAACTCATTAATCAGTACCCGATTGGAACGCAAGAAGAATTGATGGAACATTTGGAAGAAGTGGGTATTCAAGCGACTCAGGCCACCATCTCCCGTGATATTCGCGAAATGCAGATCGTTAAGGCGCAGGATGGCCACGGCCACTTGCGCTACACCATCTTTAAGGCGGGCAACCGCAGTGAAGAAGAACACTTGCGAGAAACCATTAACGAAGTCGTGACGGGATTAACGCGGGTCGAGTTTGTGAATATTTTGAAAACGCTGCCGAGTAACGGCAATCTGCTGGCCGCCATCTTTGATGATTTGAACTTGCCGGAGATTGCTGGGACCTTAGCGGGACACGATACGATCTTTATCATCAGTCCCAGTGCCGAGGTGGCAGAAAAGTTGCACGATGAGATTGCCGGTGAGATGAATCCGGAAATCGTACATTAATAGGTAGCGTGAACGTGGCGGACGCGGTCGGTAATCAACGACTGGGTCCGCTTTTTCGGGTAGCCGCGCGGTTAAGGGTTATTAAAGATTCAGTGGAAATGTGGTGTGACGGCTGGACTATGCTAAAATAGGTCTAATACAATTGAGATAAGAAGAGGCTATTTCTATGAATAACCAAGAACCTAATCAGAATTTTTGGTCAGGCTTCAAAGCCCACTTCAAACGCTTCTGGCGGCGATACCAACTGACCCGTTGGTTGATCGTGGTTGTCTTGACCATCGTCTTAGTGGGGAGTGGTTACCTGACGTTTATGGCGAAGACCGCCAACGTGGGGGATTTGAAGGCCGCGCTGGAGAACCCAACGCAAATTTATGACCGTAGTAATAAAAAGGCGGGGACCCTGTATTCGCAAAAAGGGACCTACGTGGCGTTACGAAAGATTTCGCCCAACGTCCAAAGTGCCGTGATCTCCACGGAAGACCGGAATTTTTACCACGAATATGGTTTCTCGGTAAAAGGTTTTGGGCGGGCGTTTTTCCTGTACGCGAAGAATAAACTGTTGCGGAAAAACTACATCAGTGGTGGGGGCAGTACGTTGACCCAGCAACTGGTGAAGAACGCGTATCTGACGCAAGAGCAAACGTTCACGCGGAAATTTAAAGAGTTGTTCCTATCAATTGAAGTCGAAAATGTCTACAGCAAGAAGGATATTTTGTCCATGTACCTGAACAACGCCTACTTCGGCAACGGGGTTTGGGGGGTGCAGGATGCGGCCGAGCGGTACTTTGGCAAGGACGCCGCTGATTTGACCGTTCCGGAATCGGCGACCTTGGCGGGGATGTTGACCTCACCGAGTGCTTACAATCCGGTGGATCATCCCCAAGCGTCGCGGTCACGCCGTAACGTGGTCTTGGACTTGATGGCTGAGACTGGCGCCATTTCCAGTGGTCAGGCCAAGCAGTATCAGGCGACCGCGATGACGACCAACGACGCCTACAATTACAAGAACACGTATAAGTACCCGTACTTCTTTGATGCCGTCATCAACGAGGCCGTCAGCAAGTATGGGTTGACCGAATCCGAAATCATGAACAAGGGGTACAAGATCTACACGACCCTGGATCAGGCCAACCAGACGCAAATGCAGACGCTGTTTAAGAACCCAAGTTACTTCCCGGCCAATGCGGCTGACGGGACCAAGGTTCAGGCAGCCTCAATCGCGATCGATCCGGACACGGGTGGCGTAGAAGCCGTCGTCGGTGGACGGGGCAAGCACGTTTTCCGGGGCTACAACCGGGCAACGCAGATGCAGCGACAACCGGGGTCGACCATCAAGCCACTGTCGGTATACACGCCGGCACTGGAAAATGGCTATTACTATGACTCCGAATTGACGGATAAGAAGAAATCCTACGGGACCAATCACTATTCACCGAACAACTATGGCAACCAGTACAGCGGCAAGGTGCCGATGTACCAGGCGTTGGCACAAAGTAAGAACGCACCGGCCGTGTGGTTATTGAACAAGATTGGTGTCGACAAAGGGTACGAGTCGGTGAAGAAGTTCGGCCTACCCGTGACCAAGTCGGATAAGAACCTGGCTCTGGCTTTGGGTGGATTGAAGACTGGGGTCTCGCCGCAACAACTGGCCCAGGCCTACACGGCGTTTGCCAACAACGGGACCATGTCCTCAGCCCATTACATTCGTAAGATCGTGGATGCGTCGGGCAACGTGGTCGTTGACACCTCAGATAGTAAGGCCAAGACGACCAAGGTCATGTCCAGCAAGACCGCTAAGCAGATGACCAGCATGATGATGGGCGTCTTCAACTACGGAACTGGGGTCAGCGCCAAGCCGTATGGCTACACGATTGCCGGTAAGACCGGGAGTACCGAAGCCGATGGTGATTCCGATGCGACCCGGGATAAATGGATCGTCGGTTACACGCCAGACGTGGTGGTGGCGACCTGGGAAGGCTTTGACAACACCAGCAGCAAGCACCATTTGGAAAACGTCAGTGGCACTGGCGAAGGTCCCCTGTATCAAGCTGAAATGCAAGGCATCCTGCCCAATACCAAGGGTACCGCGTTCAACACCAAGGATGCCTCGACCATTGCCAAGGCGGCCAACAACAATAGCGGCACCGACGCTACCGATATCTGGGATTCCGTACAAAAAGGCATCGACAATGCTGGCAAATCGTTTAACAACGCGGCCAACACGGTCAAGTCCTGGTGGAATTCCATCATGAATTAGCCAAATGTGGGTGGGATGAAAGCGCCTAACATGGTACAATAGACTTTGTATTGTAAATGGGCGTCAAAACCCACTGAGGAGGAAATGACATGGCCGACAAAATGGCAGAATTGGGCGAACAAGTAACCCAAGCACTCAAAGATTCAGAACAATTTCAAGCACTGCAATCAGCATTCAACGAAATGAAGGCTGACACCGACACCTACAAGTTGTTTAAGGACTTCCAAAAGATTCAATTGGACCTGCAACAAAAGCAGATGTCTGGCCAACAATTAACGGACGACGAAATGAAGCACGCCCGTGAAGTGGCCGACCAAGTCGGGAAGATCGATTCTATCAAGAACTTGATGGAAGCAGAACGTGGGGTCAACTCTATGTTAAACCAATTAAACAAAACGATTACGCAACCCATTCAAGATATTTACGCGGGTTAAGGATTTGTTGATCGTCGGCGCAACCACTCATTTTGGTGAGGTCGGTGCGCCGGCGTTTTTTTTATTAAAAAGATGAGGGGGATTATCATGAAATTTATTCACGCGGCAGACTTGCATTTAGATAGTCCTTTTCTGGGACTGACGGGTCTACCCAGCAATCTATTGGCCAGCGTGCGCCAATCGACCTTTACGGCGGCGACCCAGGTCTTTGACCAGGCACTGGCCCAGCAGGTGGACTTCGTAGTCTTGGCTGGCGACCTCTTTGACCGTGCGGAACAAAGCGTTACGGCCCAGGCCTACTTGTTTCAGCAGTTCGACCGCCTGAACCAGGCCCAGATTCCGGTCATTGTTAGCTTTGGCAATCACGATTACCTGGCTGACCAGCACCAAACGGTCGCTTACCCAGCTAACGTGACGGTACTGGGCAGCACGGTGACGACGAAGACCCTGACCTTGCGCGACGGTGAGACCGTGGCCATCAGCGGGTTCAGTTACCCGCAACGGTGGGTACCGACTGATCCGCTCCCGGACTTTCCGGTGCACGCGGCCACGGATTGGCACATTGGCATGCTTCACGGCGCCGTGGCCACAGGCAGTGATGATCACTATGCCCCCTTTACCGTGGCGGACCTGTTAAGCAAGCGCTACGACTACTGGGCACTCGGCCACATTCATCACCGGCAAGTCCTCAACCAGCAGCCACCGATCCTGTACGCGGGCAACACGCAGGGACGTGCCATCAACGAGACCGGCGAGAAGGGCGCTTACCTGGTGACCAGTGATCACGGGCAATTGCACCCACAGTTCTTTGACACGGCGGCCATCCTGTGGGCCACGGCGACGTTGGATGTCCAGGGTACTACGTCACTCACGGCATTGGGCACGCAATTGACAGCCTGGTTGGCGGCCCAACCGGCCGAAACCCCAACACTCACGGCGTTGACGGTGACTCATTTGGCGTTAGCACCTGGCGACCTGGCCAGCTTACGGCAAGGGGAGTGGCTACAGCTGTACCTGCGGACCCACGCCCGCCAGTTGAAGGCGGCCCAACGCTACCTCGTGGCACTGACACCGGCAATCCCGGCCCAGCCACTAGCCGCCCCGCAGTTGGATCAACAGTACTGGGACCAGGGGGCCGACACGGTTTTCACACCGGAAAATCTACAGACGACCTTTGGCAAATTGGCACAGGAACCAGCCCTCGCGGCGTGGTTCGCCAATCAAAATAGACCAGCAGAACTACAGCAACAGGCCGAACAAATGCTAGCCGAACTCATGGGAGAGGAGGACCACGATGCATCTTAACCGATTAACGATCTATGGATTTGGCCATTTTCACGATCGGACGTTTGACCTCTCCGCTGGTCTCAACTTTTTATTGGGGGCCAATGAGGCGGGCAAATCGACTCTGACCCAATTCATCACGGCCATCTTCTTTGGCTTCCCGACCAAGAAGCACCCCGCCTTGCGGTATGAACCACTGGATGGCAGCCGGTTTGGCGGGGAGATTGCGTTTACCCAAGCCGGAATCGATTACTTGGTCAGCCGCACCGATGGGCCACACGGCGGCAAGGTCACGTTGCGGGATACCAGTCACGACTTGGACTTGCCGGCCGCCAATCTGGCACGACTCCTGGCGCCGGTGGATGGCCAACTCTTCGCGAGCGTTTACGCCATCAATGAACCGCGGCTGGGGACCGTGTTTTCGGCTTCCAAGCAAGAATTGATCGACCGCCTACGTCACGTGGGCGCAGTGGGGAGCGACTTTTGGCTCCAACAGGCTCATCACCTGGAACAAGCGGCCGAGTCGCAATACAAGCCGCAGGGGCGCAATCCACAATTAAATCAGCAGCTGCGCGAACACCGCGAGCTCACGGCCAAATTGGCTAAGGCGGACGCTGCCTACGAAACCTACTGGCAACTCTTACAGCAACAGCAAACGCTACGCCACACCCAGGCAGCCACGCAGCAGGCACTGGCACATCAGCGGGCCGTCACGGCACAATTGACGCAACAAGCCGCGTTGTGGGCGACCTATACCGAGTGGCAACGGCTAGGAGCCGATGATCAGGTCACCGCCAGTGGGTTTACTCCCGATGATGCGACACGCTTGGAACAGCTACGTGGGCAGGTCACGGCGAGCGGCCAAACGTTGGCCCAGGATCAACAACACCTCCAACAGCTCCAACAGGAATCTCAGCTACCACCGTTATTCCAAGATTACTTGCCAGTGGCGAGTCAGGTCGACCCTCTGTTGGCCCAACTGCCCGCCATTACGCAGGCGGACCAGGACCAACAGCGTTTGGCGGCCAGTCAGCGTGACCTAGAATCACGTGCGGCGGCGTTGGAGCACCAATACGCCACCCAGGGCCAAATGCCGCGACCATTTTCGTTGGCCACGACTCAACAGGTCAGCGCCTTACAGGAACGCTTGACGGCGGCCAATCTGAAACGCCGGCGCCTCCAACAACAATTGAATCAACTGAACGAGCGGTTCCAGCGTGAACAGCCGACGCGTCGCCAGCAAAAGAATCCGTTGGCCGACAAGCAGATCGTTTGGCTGGCAATTGGGCTGGTCGTCTTGGTGGGGTCGATGTTTCTGCCCGGTACTCTGTTCAAGTTAGTCGGGGCCCTGTTCGGCGTGGCCGTTGGGTATTATGGCGTGTTTCTGGTGGACAGCAGTACGCCCGCCAGCCGCGAATTGGAAACGTTGACGGCAGACATCCGCGACAGTCAGGCGCAGCTACGAGAGGGTGGCCAGCTGGTCGATGAGTTGAACAACCAGTTAGACGCCATCGCGTCCGCCCGTGGCTTGGGTGATTTGCCGGTGGCCCAGTGGTCGGCAGCCCAGGCGGCAATCGGCGAATGGGAGCGGCTGATCCAGCAGTTAGAGACTACGGGACAGCAGTTGACCAAGGCCCAACAGACCGTCGCCACCTACCTGGCCGCCGTGACGCAGGCGTTGCCGGCAGTGGCCGGGGATGACCTGGCGACGATTCAGCCGCAACTGGCACAACTACAGACGCTCAAGCAATCGCTGCGGCACCAAGAGGGCGACCTGGCGAGCACCACGGCGCGTCTTCAGGCGGATCAAACAGCCGTCGATCAAGCGCGCCAGCAGCTCACCACCTTTCTTAGTACTCGCAATCTGCGCAGCGTTGAGGCGTTTTATCAGCGCTACCAGACGCAGCGAGAGCAGACCAACCGCCAGCAACAACGGACGGCCTTGGCGGAACAGTTGGGCACGAATTTAACGGCCTTACGGCAGGTCGCCGATCACGCGACACTGACGGATCAGCTGACCCAAGCACAGGCGCAACAAGCGGCTACGCAACAGCAGCTGGACCACACGACGACGCAACTGGCGACGCTAGCGGGGCAACTCGACCATTTGACGGCCAGTGGAACCCAGGCGACGTTACGGCAAAAACTGGCGAACTTGGAGACGCAAATGGTGGCCACGACGCAGGATTGGTTGGTCAAACGCCTGACCAGTCAGTGGATCGCGGCGACCTTGGCGGCGGCTTCGGGGGACCGGTTGCCCCAAATCGTCGCCCAGGCCAGCAATTATTATGGCAAATTGACGGAAAACCGGTATACTGAAATTGAACTGACAGCGACCACGTTACGCGTTCGACGGCACGATGGCGACTGGCGCGACGTGGGCCAACTTTCGCGGGGGACCGCCGAACAATTGGACTTGGCAGTCAAGCTGGCCTTTGCGGTGGTTATGAACCAGCAGGTCAAGATGCCCCTGGTGATCGACGACGGCTTCGTCAACTTCGATGCCCAGCGGCGGCAGGCGGCTTATGCGTTGTTAGCAGAAATTAGTCAAACGTTACAGGTTATTTTCTTAACAGCAGATTCGACCGTTGAACAGTTGACGACGGGGAATTTGATTCGATTGCATGAATAGGAGGGCTAACATGGCGGCAGCAAAACAATTATTAGATTACGGTGTCGATGAGGCGGTTGACCTCTTCGTGTTGTTAAAGTCGGCGGATGTCCGCACGGCGAAGAATGGCAAGCAATACATTGCCCTGGTCTTTGAGGACCAGTCGGGGGAGATCTCCGGCAAATACTGGGACGCCTCACCGGATGATATTGACAACTACGTGGCTGGACGCGTCGTGCATTTGCAAGGGAAACGGGAAAATTACCAGACGCATCCGCAAATCAAAATTTTCCATCTGCGTTTGACCCATCCGGGGGAGCCCAATGATCCCAACAGCTTCATCGAACAAGCCCCCATGTCGCGGGCGGCGATGGAAGAGTACATCACCCAAACGGTTTTTGAGATCACGCAGCCGACCTGGAACCGGTTGGTCCGCAAATTGCTTCAAGAATACGCGGACAAGTTCTACACTTATCCCGCGGCTAAAAGCAATCACCATGCCTTTCAGGGTGGGTTAGCGTACCACACGATTTCAATTTTGAAATTAGCCCATTCAGTGGTCAAACAGTATCCGGACCTGAACGCACCATTATTGTTCGCCGGTGCCATCCTGCACGACTTGGGCAAGACGATTGAGCTGTCGGGGCCTAAGTCCACGGTCTACACGCTGGCGGGTAATCTGATCGGCCACATCGTCTTGATCGATGGGGAACTGGTCCGGGCCTGTGACGCGTTGAAATTAGATCCGCAGGCTGAAGACGTGTTGTTACTGCGGCACATGATTTTGAGCCATCACGGGTTGCTGGAATACGGCTCACCCGTCCGGCCGGCATTGCGGGAGGCCGACGTCTTACATCAATTAGACGAATTGGACGCCTCCATCATGATGTTGGACACGGTCGTGGAACACACGGCGCCGGGCGAATTCTCCGAGCGGGTCTTTGCCTTGGACGGCCGGCGTTTCTACCGACCAACGACGACCACACCCCAGCCACCAACAACGGATTAGCGAAAATAGGGGACATAACGAAAGCCTGCTGACGATTTACGTTGGCAGGCTTTTACTAGAGCCAAAAAAGCACCGACCCCAACAGGCCGGTGCTTTCAGAAACGTATTTATTACTTAGATGAAGACGAGCTCTTAGAACTTGAGCTAGTTGACAGGTAGTCGGAAAGGATGTTCTTCAAGTCGTTATCCTTGATAGAAACGTTACCCTTCTTCAAGACCTTGGCAACCACGTTGTGCAGAACGGTACTATCGTTCATGTCGTTGTCGATGATCTGCTTCGTCAATTCAGCCTTGTGTTCCTTGATCGTGCCCTTACCAGGGTTCTTCAACATCAAGATGACGTGGTAACCGTATTGCGTCTTAACAGGCGTAGCGGTGTATTCGTCAGTTGACAACTTGAAGGCAGCCTTCTTAAAGGTTGAGTCCAGGGAGGTGTCCGTGCTATCAAAGGCACTCAACTTACCACCCTTGTTCTTAGTCGCCGTATCAGTCGAGTACTTCTTAGCCAACTTCGTGAATTCGCTAGTCAAGTCGCTCTTCTTGGTATCCTTCAAATCACTGATGACCTTTTGGGCAGTGGCTTTCTTAGAAACTAAGATGTGAGCCACAGTGACCTTAGGTTCGTAGCTCTTGAATTGCTTCTTGAGTTGCGCGTCAGTAACCGTGACGTTGTCCTTAACAGCTTCCTTCAACAGTAAGTTCGAACGAATTTCAGTCTTTAAGCTGGATTCCGTCATCCCACTTTGGGAAAGAACGCTCTTGAATGATGAACCGTATTGTGATTTGTAGGTGTTGAATTGCTTGTTGACAGCGGACTTACTTACCTTGCTGCCGTATTGCTTTTCCAAGACCTTGTTCAAGATCATTTGTTGCAAGACTTGCTTACCAGAAGAGGTACCCTTTAAACTGCTGTAGTACGCACTTTCGGTAATCTTACCACCATTAGTAGTGGCAACGGTTTGGCTGCCACAACCGGCAAGCGTTACGGTCAGTAACAAGCCAGCAAAGGCGATAAACCATTTCTTCATATTCCTCAACACATCCATTCATCAAAATTGGTGCAAGCACCATACTTGCATATCATAACACAAATAGTGGCAAACCCAAAAAGGTCAGCAAAGCTTTACAAAAAGTTCAAAATTAATCGGTATTTTGCCGATCGAGCACTTCTTGAATGGCTGACAGACGGGGAGCAGTTTTAAACGCAAACTTGTCCACTTCCGTTTGAATATCATCCAAAACGGGTTGGGCCGCGGTGAGCGCGGTAGACAGTTTAGCGGCTTTTTGCGTCACGTTATTTTTAGCGTCACGCACGTCGGTCAGTTGCTTGGTGGTGTGGGTGACCTGCTGCTTGACGCGGTTGCCCCAGGTGACGGGGTCCTGTTCAGTCAGTGTTAGGTAAGCCACCAAACCAACGCCTACCCCGAGGGCAGTGCCGGCGAGAAAACGACCAAGTCCCATCATTTACCCCTCCAATTGTGCCTTGATCTTAGCCTGAATGGCTGAGTAGGCTTCCGGCGTGTAGTTGTCAGAATTGTCCTTGAAAATCATCTTGAAGTCATCGTGGTCCGTGTAGCGCGGTACCAGGTGAATGTGAGAGTGGAAAACGGATTGGTAGGCCACTTGCCCGTTGTTGTTTAAAATGTTCATGCCTTTGATTGCCGGGTCAGAATCTTTCACTGCTCGAGCAATTTTGGGAATCCGAGAGAACACAGCGGCGGCCAAATCGGCGTCGTAAGCGAAGATGTCCTTGACGTGGGTCTTGGGAATCACCAGCGTGTGGCCGGGCGTCCCTTGCGAGATGTCCAAAAAGGCCTTGACGATGTTGTCTTCGTAAACCGTGTAGCTGGGAATTTCGCCAGTCAAAATTTTGCAGAAAACACAGTCGTCAGCGTAGTGTGGTTCGAGGGTCATTTGATCCATGAAAACTCCTTCTTTCGGTTCAATTTCATCTATTATACACCACCACAGCGACCAGTTCATCTGTCACTGTTAATTGATGATGCACGTTGACCACTAGAACGGTAAAGAACAATGGTTGCGTCAACCAGAGGAAAACAGGCCCAGTCTGAGCGGCGGGATTCTCCTCGATTTGAATCATTGTAGTCCCGCCAGTTTCTAAAGTCGTTTGGCTGATACCACTAGCTGCGAGAAAATTGCTACCGCAGCCTAGACTTTCACGTAACGGTAAGGCGGCAAGGAGGAATAATCCAAGTAATGGTACCGCCTGAACCAGCACCCACAAGATAACAGCGAACCCACTGCCACCTATGGTATAATGGAGCGGTTAATTTAAAGGAAATGAAGGGATGTTTAATGGCTTTAGAAGTCAGCCATGTTGTGGGAGGGTACTCCCAAATTCCCGTCTTAAAAGATATCAGTTTTGACGTTAAAGACGGTGAACTCGTGGGTCTGATCGGGTTGAACGGGGCCGGGAAATCGACGACCATCAACCACGTCATCGGCCTGCTCACACCACATAAAGGCAAAATCAGTATCAACGGCGTTACGATCGACCAGGATAGTCAGGCGTACAAGCAACAGATTGCCTATATCCCTGAAACGCCAGTGCTTTACCAGGAACTCACGCTGCGTGAGCATTTGGAAATGACCATGATGGCCTATGACCTGGACCAAAAGGTGGCCTGGGACAAAGCCCACGATCTTCTAAAGACGTTCCGGTTGGCCAACAAATTGGATTGGTTCCCCGCCAACTTCTCCAAGGGGATGAAGCAAAAGGTCATGATCGTCTGTGCCTTTTTGACCAACGCCAAGTTATTTATCATTGATGAGCCGTTCTTGGGTCTGGACCCATTGGCCGTCAACGACCTGTTGAACTTGATCGAGCAACGCAAGCAGACGGGGGCCAGCATCTTGATGTCGACGCACGTCTTGGATACGGCCCAACGGTACTGTGACCGCTTCGTGCTGTTGCACGACGGTCAGGTCAAGACTGAAGGGACCCTCAGCGAGTTGCAAGCCGCTCTTCCGGAAGCGGGGGAATCGCTGAATGATATTTACCTTTCAATGACGAAGGTCGACCGCGCATGACGGACCTATTTAAGACCCGACTGCAGCGCCATCTCCGGGAAATGGCCAAGTATTTGCGGTTGGTGTTCAATGATTTTTTCGTCTTCGCGTTGCTGTTCTTCTTGGGGGGCCTGGGTTGGGGCTACTCCAATGTGTTGAAATCACTGAAAAGTGGCCTCTGGTGGGCGCCGTTCGTGGCGCTGCTGGTCTTAGTCATCGTTGCGCAGATCGGTCGGTTCGCCACGTTGATTGAGGATGCCGATCGGGTCTTCTTGTTGCCACGCGAACGGGCGATGCACGCCTATTTGGTGGCAGCTCGGCGTTATAGCCAGTTCTTAGCCCAATGTACGCAGCTGATTGCCTTGTTCATCTTGGCACCGTTTCTCAGCGTCGCGCTGGGCTGGACGTTGCCGCAGGTGCTGGTCTTGGCCGTATCCCAGGTCGTCTTGAAGGATAGCCTGTTACGACTGGACCTCGCCAGCGTCTATCAGATTACCGGGCAACGACGGATGAACCAGTGGCCATTCAAATGGTTGCTGGCCATCGTGGTGGTTGCCAGTGGGGTTTGGCTGAGTCCTTACGTGGCGCTGATTCTAGCGCTAGTCGCCGATGTTGCCGTGGCCGTGTGGGAACGCCAACACTGGCAGATTCAGCAGATTCGGTGGCGAGAACAGATCAAGATCGAAGATAACCGGATGCTGGGCATCTATCGCTTCTTCAACATGTTTACCGAAGTGCCGATGGTCTCTGGGACAATCAAACGGCGGCGGTATCTGGACTGGTTATTCAAGGGCATCAAACGCACGCACAGCCAGACGTATCTGTACCTATTCAGTCGCGGCATGGTGCGGGGCACCGACTTTAGCGGGTTGGTGGTGCGTCTGACCGTGATTGGGATGTTACTCCTGTACTTCGTGCGTGGCCAATGGTTGCCCGTGATCTTAGCGGCATTGTTCATCTACCTGATTGGCTTTCAACTGTTGCCGTTCTTCCAGCAATACGACGACGTGGTCTTCACGCACGTCTATCCGGTCTTGCCGGCATTACGGCTCAAGAGTTTCGTCAAGCTGGTCACGCTGATTTTGAGTACCACGGCGCTCCTGCTATGGGTGGTCGTCGTGATTGCCAATCCGCAGATCATGACTGCCGGCATCACGCTGGTCGTCGAGGTCATCGAAGTTTGGTACCTGGCCAGAATCTACACGCCGCACCGGTTAGCGCGGGCGGATAAAAATAAGGCTTGACGTGGCCGCCATTTCCCCATAGAATTAATATTAGCTGACAAATCGAGGAGGGGTGGCACGCATGGCACTGGATTTTAGTGACGGTTGGAGCTTGTATCCGCTGGGCGGTAATACGGGCACGGCTTATATGGGCACCAAGGCGTCAGAAAAAGTGTTCTTAAAACAAAACGCGTCACCGTTTCTAGCAGCGCTCTCCATGGAGGGCATCACACCGCGGCTCGTCTGGACCAAACGGTTGGCGACCGGCGACGTGATGACGGCGCAGGAATGGCTAAACGGCCGCACACTGCAGCGTAGTGAAATGCGCGAGCAGCGGGTCGCCCGGTTGATTCACCGGGTCCATCATTCCCACTTGCTGCATGATATGTTATTAAAAGTCGGCGGACGATTTACCACGCCCGCCCAGTTGTTAACCCGCTTACAGCCAGCCCTAGCCGCTGACTTACGCCAGCATCCGCTGATCCAATCGGCGTTTGCGACGTTACAAAGCGAGCAACCACAACTGCCCAAGACGCACTATGAAGTTTGTCATGGTGATTTAAACCATAAGAATTGGTTGTTATCCGACCGCCAACGGCTGTACCTGGTCGATTGGGATGCCGCGACCTTTGCGGACCCTGCCTTTGATCTGGGGGCCTTGCTGTGCGAATACGTGCCATTGGAAGAATGGCAGCGTTGGTTACAGGACTATGGTGAGACGACGACGGCTGATTTGACCGCGCGGGTGAATTGGTATGCCCGGGTCCACTGTCTCAGTGTGATTGCGGAAAGTTTTCACCAACAGCGTTTTCAATTAATGAACCAACACTTAATTTTACTAGAGAAACTGACGCGAGAGTCAGTCACTGATTAGAACAACGTCGGCGGGAGCGGGGGTGAACCTTGCGCCCGCCGTTGTGATTAGAGGAGGAATTTTACCATGCGTGTGCGTAATAAACCGTGGGCCAAGGACTACGTGGCCGAACATCCCGACAAAATGGTCGAGCAACCGGAGGCCTTGATGGGCAACTGGCAAAGCCGCTTTCCGAGCGAACAGCCACTGTTTGTGGAAATCGGGACGGGGAAGGGTCAGTTCATCGTGGAAATGGCTCGGCAACATCCTGACCGTAACTTTATCGGGATTGAGATCCAATTTTCCGTAATTGCGGCGGCGTTGAAAAAGGTCGTGACCAGTGAATTGACCAACATTCAACTGGTCCACACGGATGGCGAGGCCATCAATACGTTCTTTGCGGCCGGCGAAGTGGCGGGCCTGTACCTGAACTTCTCTGATCCGTGGCCGAAGAAGCGCCATACCAAACGCCGCTTGACGTCACCCGTGTTCTTAGCCCATTACGCCGACGTCTTACAGCCAGAAGGGTCCCTGCAATTCAAGACCGATAACCGAGGCTTGTTCGAATACTCCCTGGGGAGCCTGAACAACTTCGGCATGGTCTTCGATGGTGTCTGGTTGGACCTGCACGCCGCAACGGATGGCGTCGAGGATATCCAGACGGAGTATGAGCAAAAGTTCTCCGCCAAGGGACCGATTTACCAGGTGATCGCACACTTCCCGACTGAAAAGTAAGGTTGGGGTAGTTTCTTGGTGTGACTGACCGATGCTGGTCGCTGTTCAAAATTGATAAAAATTCGAGTCTGGCGGATCTGCCAGGCTCTTTTTTTACAATCTTTTGCGGTCATGGCGGCCATCGCTGGATCCATATTTACCAACCAACTAGCCTGCCAGGGTCAACGCAGCTAGTAAAATTTTTGCCCGCAATTTAAAATAATCTCGCCTCGGTTACGGAGTTGTTCTGTAAAGGGGGAGTGACGATGTTGATTGCCAAGCTTGAATCGGCGTTGGTGGATGCCAAGAATGCGCAACGGAGTGGGAGTTACGTGTGTCCGGCGTGTGGGCACCGTGTCGTGTTGCATCGCGGGACCCGGGTCCAGCCGTACTTTGCCCATCGCCCCGCGGCACCCTGTACCTTTCCAGGGGAGGGCGAGACGGCCCAGCATGTGATGGGCAAACGCCAACTGGCCGCCTTCTTTGCGGACTGGGGGACCGTGACCTTGGAGCGCGTCTTACCAACGATTCAGCAACGGGCCGACTGTTGGATCGCGCATCAGCCCCGCGCGATTGCCCTGGAATTTCAGTGCAGTCCCATCAGTCGTGAGGATGTGGCGGCTCGCACGCAGGGGTATCGGGACGTGGGGGCGTATCCGTTTTGGTTATTGGGCAAACGCTATGCGCAGCAGCGGCTAGGCTGGCGTCTGATCGACCGCTTTGCGGGATGGTTGAAGGGATGGGGATTGTGCCTACTCTTCTGGGATGTGGACCGGCAACAGGTGCGCGTTGACCACCACATTTGCCAAGCCGCGACAGGCGAGTATCAGTGCCAACAGACCTGGGTAGGGTCCCTGGCGGCGTTGGTGCAAGGACCTCACCGGCGGCAGTGGTGGCCCGAACCGAACTTGGCCCGGTTTCGCTGGGAACTGGACCGGGATTTGCGGCGTTCCTCAGACACGTTGAAACCCTTGCAGACGGCGGTTTATTTGACCGGCCACCATCTAGCGGGCTTTCCGGAAAGCCTGGTGACCACACAGGTGACGCCGCCACTATTTGGGCGGGGCGTGCTCCTGTGGCGCATCGTGGTGGCGGCTTGGCTATTTGAACACGTGCTTTTTTCGTTTGCCACGGCCCAACGCTTGGGCGAGGAAGCGTTCCGGCTAGTCGGTGGGGCGACCGCGGCTGTGCGGTTTCAGGTGCCCCTGGTGGTGACTCACGCACTGGAGACGCTGTTGACCGATCTGGTGACAGCCCGGTTTTTAAAACGAGAGACCAATGGCTGGCGGGTAATGGCCCAACCGCAGTGGGCGGCGGATTATACCGCTTGGTTAGAAAATGATGAGAAAAAGTTGGGCTGATTTGCCATCTTGCCAGGTTAAAGTGGTAAAATATTGCTATGCAATGTTAAAGGAGGATGAGAAATTTGAAACAAATTCCAAAACGCTCAGCCGTACCGACGGCTTTGACCTGGGACCTAACCCCAATTTTCCCCGATGACGCGGCTTTTGCCACGGCACTGACGACTGTTAAGGCGCAAGCCGACCAAGTGGCACAGATGAAGGGGCAGTTAGCCAAGAGTGGCGCGGACCTTTACCAAGTGACGACGGCTTACCTAGACTTGAACCGGCAGCTCGAACGGCTGTACGTGTATGCCTCCCTGAAGAATGATCAGGATACGGGCGACGCCGACGCGCAGGCCTTGATGGGCCAGGCCGAAAATCTGGTGGCGACGGTCAGTGCCGCGGTCTCCTGGTTTGAACCTGAAGTCCTGGCATTAGACGCGGACGCCCTGCAAAAGCTGATCGATTCGGAGCCAAAATTGGCGGCCTATCAACATCTCTTTGATGTCTTGGGCAAGCAACGGGCACACACGTTGTCGGCGACTGAAGAAAAGCTCTTGGCGGGAGCCAGCGACATTTTTGCGGCCTCTTCCAAGACCTATAGCGTGCTCAGCGATGCCGACTTGAAGTTCCCGGTCGTCCAAGACGAAGCGGGTAACGATGTCCGCTTGTCAGAGGGCCTTTACGGCGTCTTGTTGGAGTCCACGACCCCAGCCGTACGTGAACAGGCGTTTAAGGCGCTTTATAGCGTTTATCAGCAGTTCCGGCATACCTTTGCTTCAACGCTGGCTAGCGAGGTCAAGACGCACAATTTCAACGCTCAGGTGCGACACTATGCCAGTGCCAGAGATGCGGCGATGAGTGCCAATAACGTGCCAGCAGTGGTGTATGACACCCTGGTTCAAACGGTCAATGACCACCTGGACTCGTTGCACCAATACGTCAACTTGCGTAAGGAAATTCTGGGGCTACCCGAATTGCACATGTACGACCTGTACACGCCGATCACCGGGGAGCCTAGCCTGCGCTACACCTATGAGGAAGCCCAACAAGAGGCATTAAAGGCCTTGAACGTGTTAGGCCCCGATTACGTGGCCAACGTCCAGAAGATGTTTGACGGTCGCGCCATCGACGTGGTGGAAAATGAAGGGAAGCGAACCGGTGCCTATTCTGGGGGGATGTATGATACCAAGCCATACATCCTGTTGAACTGGCAAGACAGTTTGGAAGGCCTGTTCACGCTGGTCCACGAAATGGGTCACAGCATGCACAGCCACTATACCCGGACGAATCAACCGTACCAGTACGGCGATTACTCCATTTTCGTGGCGGAAATTGCCTCGACGACGAACGAAAACCTCTTGACGGATTATCTGTTGAAGACGCAGACTGATCCACAGGTACGGGCATATGTCTTGAACCATTATCTGGACGGCTTCAAGGGCACGGTCTACCGGCAAACACAATTCGCTGAATTCGAAGACTACATTCACCAACAAGCAGCGGGTGGGCAAACGTTGACCGCAGACTTCATGAGCAAGTTCTACGGTAACCTGAACCACCGCTACTATGGCGATGGGGTCATCTCGGATCCACAGATTGCGGATGAATGGACGCGAATCCCGCATTTCTATTACAACTACTACGTCTATCAGTACGCCACCGGGTTTGCGGCGGCCACCACGCTGTCGCAACGCATCTTGAGCGGTGACGCCGCCAAGCGTGATGCGTACCTGAACTACCTGAAGTCAGGAAGCTCAGCCTTGCCACTGGACGTCATGAAGCGCGCGGGCGTGGACATGACCCAACCAGATTACCTCCAGACGGCGTTCAAGACGTTTGATGAACGGCTGGCCGAATTTAGTCAGTTGGCCCACGAGCTGAAAAAATAGGTGTCACTAAGTACTAACGAAATTGCGGACCGTTTTGTGACCCGCTGTGAGGAAGCTTAAGGATTTCTTACGAAAAAGACCGCGACTGGCTAAATATTTGCTTCATAAAAAGCGTTAGTTATCTTACCGAAAGGCTGATAACTAACGCCTTTCTATTGGAAAAAATGGGGAATTGCTGATAATTAAAGACATTATGATAGGGTAGTGTAGCGAAGGGGGCTCGCTAATGAAACTAGCCAATAAGAAGTTAGTCATACTAGCTATTTTTACAGCAGTATTGGCTGGACTAGCAACGCCGTTTAATGCAGCGATGTATTCATTTATCTTCAAGATTATTGAAACTAAACATCTGAATTGGATCGTTCCGTTTGTCGTTGTGATTATCTTGGGATTTGTTGTGTTTAGTATCGCCACATATTTCAATACAGTAGTCATCAATAAAAATGTGGTGGTTATTAATCAACGTCTCAAGGCATGCTTATTACAAGGACTGTTACTACGTCGTACAGTAAATGATAAAAATTTTGTCACTCAGAATCTCTCATTTTTCATGAATGACTTGAAACTACTTGAAGACAATTATATCCGTCAGTTATTTTCTTTAATCAGTGTTGCGGTAACTTGTGTCGTGACATTAGCCTATTCTCTGGCCAATAGTGTGTCATTAACACTGATCTTCGTTATCTTCATGGCATTTCCAACGGTGATTCCCAGACTCTTTCGTCAGCGCATCACGCAGCGTACGGCCAACTGGTCCCAGCAAAACGGACGTTGGTCTAGTATTTTGAAGGATGCCTTGAAAGGCGCATTGGCGATTCGCCAGTACCGTGCGGGTAAGGGCATGGCGCACAAAACAACGACGGCCATTAATCAAGTTGAGCACGCCAACGCGGAAATGAAAAATGAGATAGCTCTGTCCAATGCGGTGGTGGATGCAATTTTTTACGTCTGTACATTGATTCCAATTGGTATTGGAATATATCTAACGATTTTGGGTCATGTTAGTTTGTCCGAATTTGTAGCGATTCAGTATTCATCAAATTGGATTATTAATAGTGCCAACCAGGTAGTCAATAGTTTTAATACGCTTAACAGCACAGTACAGATTCGACAACGAATCCACGAAACTTTAAAACCAATGGATGCAGTTACCCCGGCAGAAAGTTCGTTTGACAAGTTAGTATTACGTGATGTGAGTTTTAGTCGAGGAGAGACGCCAGTATTGATGGCGATTAATTTACAGGTTTCTCGAGGGGAAAATATTTTGATTCAAGGTGAGTCAGGAAGTGGAAAGACGACACTACTTCGCCTGATTGATGGGGCGTTGACACCGACCAGTGGTCAAATTGTCATCAATGACCAGCGAGTTAGTCATTTTGGCGGTATGAGTACCGTTAACCAGACGCCAATTGTCTTCAACGATACGCTACGGTTTAATTTGACTCTGGGGATGTCCTTCCCGGATGATGTCATTCGTCAAGCCTGTCAGGAAGCAGGACTGGCGTCAGTAATCAATCGAGATGGTTTAGACTATCAGATTGGTGATGAGGGTGAGAACCTATCTGGTGGGCAGATCAAGCGACTAGAGATTGCACGGGCTATTCTATTTGACCGTGGACTGATCCTCATTGATGAGGGGACGGCTTCACTGGATGAGCAGACTTCTATTGCGATTCATAAAACAATCCTGCGTTTACAGAAAACAATTGTAGAAGTTGATCACCATATTCCGCCCGAAGTATTGCCATTATTCGATCGAGTATATACGCTCCATGATGGACGGCTGATAGCCAATCATTGAAACCGAAATAATGAAAAGACTGTGCGTCATCTCCGTAACGGGAAATGACACACAGCCTTTTTTAGGTTCTAACTTAGTAAGATTGCCAATCACGTTGCCACAGCAGGCCCATGGTCTTCTCACCGGTGTGGACGCTGATAGCGGGGCCAAGTTGACTCTGGACCACGCGGATTTCGGGAAATTGGTCCGTCAAATCTGCTGCCCAGTCGTCGGCGAGTTCGGCGTTGTTGGCGTTGATGACGGTGACCAGCAGGGGATAGTCGACCTGGGCCAACGTGGCTTGGAGCTTGTCGGTCATGTAGTGGAAAGCCTTCTTCATGGTCCGTTCTTTGCCAATGGCGATGATCTTGCCTTCGTCATTGAAGGTAAGCAGCGGTTTGATGTTCAGTAGGTTGCCAATGATGGCTGACCGATTACTCAAGCGACCGGTCCGGGCCAGGTGACTAAGGTTGTCCACGGCAAAGTAAACTTCCATGGTATCGCGCAGGTCCTCCAGTTGGGGGACGATGTCGGCCGCGGAATTGCCGTTGGCGACCAATTGGCCGGCCAGCAAGCACAGGTTGGCCTCGCCCGCACTGGCGACTAATGAGTCGACCGGGTAGATCTTAGCCTTAGTGTAGGTGCGGCAGAACATCTTCAGGTTGCTCATGAACGAGGTGATGCCGCTGGACAGGTGAATCGAAATGATCTCATCATAACCTTCGCCAGCCAGACGGTCGTACGCTTCCTCAATCTGGCCCAAAGAGACCTGAGCCGTAGTCGGCAGCTCCTGGTCGGTTTTGAGGTAGTCGTAAAATGTTTTTAGGCTTAAGTTGGACTCAGCATACTGCTGGTCGCCCAGAATCACGGTGATGGGCAGAACCACGATGTGAAATTGCTTGATCTGTTCAGGGGTGAGATAAGAGGCGGTGTCCGTAACAATAGCTGTTCGCATAAATTTTCCCTTCAGTTCAACAAAATAGTTGGGTTCATCATACCATATCAGCCGCAAATCTGGTAGTGAAAGTCCTGATATTTCAAGAACGAAAGGGTAAAACTTTGGGTTCCCAAAAGGTGGGGAATTCATGCCCAATAAAAAAACGAGTTTGGGACAAAATGTCCAAGCTCGTTGGTATCTCTGAACATATATTGCTGAAACCTGGGCCAAAAGGCAGCTGGTTCCGCTTAAAACTGATAAGCAAACAATCCAAACCCAGGATTATTCGCTTATCAGCCTTAATGCTCGCCAGCTAATCACCTTTTGTCCCACTCTCGTGACATGATCTCGGTAATTTGGTGACTGAATTAACGTGACGTAAAACGATTCAGCAGGGCTTATAGTACATGAAGATTAGACTGATTGTTCGCCAGCATTAATGAGGTCGCCTGTTCATTAGTTTGATAATTAGGTTCAGCCATTAACATTTCTTTCGTGGCCACACCTTGGCTCTCACAGACGTCACACAGGGATTCGTAGGTCACGTCGTTTAAGAGTAAGCCGCAATCGGAGACGTCACAGTTGAAGATGACGGCGGAAGAGGATTGTTCGATCTTCATTTCCGCGGCCAACTTTTGGTCCGTTTGGAAGGCTTGTTTCGCCAAGTCTGATTGGCAGTCTTCCGTGAACATGTCGAGGTCTAGACGGCACTTTTGCGCCATTTCTAGCGTCAGTTTCTCTGAGAAGCTCTGGTGCTGGCTGACGACGGCGTCCTGCATGTTGAGCAGGAATTTCCGCCCCTTGCGCTTACCTTGGAACAGGGCCGCCTTGTAGGCCAAGATGGCCTGGTAGGTGACGTTGAACCGGGCATTGCGCTCCGCCAAGGTCGGCCGGGGCGCCAGGGATTGCGCGATAATTTGTTGGTTCAGCAACGGCACAAATTGAAATGACACCTTGCTATTCAGATGATCGGCCAACCGCATGATATTTTGCTCAGAGCGCATACAGCGCGCGCCGAGAGGGTTGACGAACAAATAGACTTCTAACACATTGCTTCCTCCTATATCTGTCTTAGTTGGCAATCAGCAAGGGTCGCCGAACAAAAAGTAACAATACCACTACATTACCAAATTTTCAAAAAATAGCAATTGGAACGTTTGTTTGAGGTGAAGACCGTTCATTTAAAACGCAACCTTATCATGCAACATTTTTCCGCTGAGGTAAAGCTAAACGCCTCGCAAAAGTTCGGGAGCGCCCCAACGGTCTGATAGTGAAGAAATTAACAAGTTAATGAGGTAATTACTCTCAGTTGCCAGAAAAATATGGTAAAATCGAAAGATGAGCACTGTAATCAAGGTTGGGGGATAGTCATTATGGTAACGAACTGGGATCAATTTTTATTGCCCTATCAGCAAGCCGTTAGTGAGCTAAAGGTGAAGCTGCGCGGCATCAGAAAGCAATTTGAAAATCAAAATGAACGTCCACCCATTGAATTCGTCACCGGGCGGGTCAAGCCGGTACCCAGTATCAAGGAAAAGATGACGCGGCGCCACGTGGCCGAAGACCGGCTGGAACAAGACATGCAAGACATTGCCGGGTTACGGATCATGTGTCAATTCGTTGAGGACATTTACCAAGTCGTCGACCTTCTGCGGCAACGCACCGACCTGACGATTCTGGAAGAACGGGATTACATTCACAATGAAAAGCCGAGTGGTTATCGATCTTATCATATTGTTATCGAGTATCCCGTTCAGCTAGTCTCCGGCGAAAAGAAAATTTTAGCGGAGATTCAGGTGCGGACACTGGCCATGAATTTCTGGGCCACCATTGAACATTCATTAAATTACAAATACCAGGGCGCCTTCCCCGAAGCACTGAGCGATCGGCTGCAGCGGGCGGCAGAGGCGGCTTTTAAACTGGACACGGAAATGTCCGAGATTCGTGAAGAAATTCAAGAGGCTCAGCAGTATTCGCCAAAGAGTGATGGTGATACGCACGCGACACCTCATCAAAATAAGGAAGAATAACATGAAGGTTGCCATTTTTAGTAATAATGGACCGGCGTCACAGAAGGTGGCTACGGCGCTACATCAGGGCCTGCTGACTGCCGGGGTGACGCTCGACAGTCTGAATCCAGACGTGGTCGTCACGGTGGGCGGTGACGGGACGCTGCTCTCGGCGTTTCACCACTACAATGACCGGCTGGACAAGGTCCGTTTCGTCGGGATCCATACGGGCCATCTCGGCTTTTATACCGACTGGCGAGACTTTGAGGTCCAAGAACTCGTGGACAGTTTGGCAAAAGATAATGGTCAAAGCGTCAGCTACCCGTTGCTGTCGATTCAGGTCGACTACGCGGATGGTACCCACCCGGATCAGGCATTGGCTTTGAACGAATCCACCATCAAGAAGGTCTCCGGGACCATGGTGGCCGACGTCTACATCAAGGGCGAACTCTTTGAAAGTTTTCGGGGGGATGGCCTGTGTATTTCAACGCCGACCGGCTCAACGGCTTACAACAAGTCCGTGGGTGGGGCGGTCTTGAATCCACGGTTCAACGCGGTCCAAATGGCAGAAATCGCGTCGATCAACAACCTGGTCTTTCGGACGCTGGGTTCGCCGCTGATTATTCCGGCTGACGAGTGGATTCGCATTGAACCCACTGATCCCACGGACAATGTCTTGATGTGTGATCAGCTGGGCATCGAAGGGCGGCCTATCAAGGCCATCTCTTACCGAATTGCTCGGCAACGGATCGCCTTTGCAGAATACCGTCACACCCACTTCTGGCAGCGGGTCGAGGCGTCCTTTATTGGGCGGGAGAAATGATGACGCACTTTGCCTGGCGTGTGACGGGAGATAGTCCCATACACGTGCGAACGGTGCTGATGGCCCATGGGGTCACCCGCACCTTTTTAAAACAAGTGAAATTTCACGGTGGGGTCATCACCCTGGACGGCCAAGAAGTCCGGGTGATTGCGATGGCTCAACCCGGTCAGGTCGTGGGGCTACAATTGCCACCAGAGCCGACGAATCCCAACGTGGTCGCCTCATTTAAGCCCCTGGAGATTCTTTACGAAGATCCCCATTTCCTGGTGGTCAATAAGCCCGCGGGGATGGCGTCGGTGCCGTCACACCTCTATCCAGATGATACACTGGCGAATCGGGTCAAGGGGCACTTGATCACGATTCAAGCGCCCAGCACGGTGACCCACATTGTCACACGATTAGACCGCGAGACCAGTGGGGCCGTCCTGTTTGCCAAACACCACTTTGCTCACTCCATTTTGGATAAGCAACTGAAGGATGGCCAACTGGATAAACGCTACATTGCGCTGGCAGAAGGTCAGGTGACCCCAACCCATCAGCTGATCGATGCCCCGATTGGGCGTGAACCAGGGTCGTTCATCAAACGCACGGTTAGAGACGATGGTCGCGCCGCTCAGACAGAACTGTGGGTGCGGGGGCAAACGCACGCCGCAACGCTATTAGCCATAAAATTGCATACTGGCCGAACGCATCAGATCCGGGTACATTGCCGGTGGATCGGCCATCCCTTGATTGGTGATTGGTTGTATGGCAAACAAACTAATCCGTGGATTCATCGCCAGGCCTTGCACTGCGCGCGGTTGCGCTTCTTTCAGCCATTCTTGGATGAATGGGTGACTTGCTACGCGCCACTGCCGCAAGATATGGCCGCTGTGATTGAACATGAGATAATTAACTAAATAATCAATGCTTAGGCCCGCTAACTTCCAAGTTGGCGGGCCTTTTTGCTAGTCTGAGCGAACCAACACTTTCAGGTTTATACGTCGCTCAGATGTTGATGGTGAGGGATGGGAGTCGTGAAAGTGCTTATTGAAAACTGATACGCGTGCGTCTACCCGGTCGGAAACAGGCCGAACCTTAAAAATAAATAGCGGGTTAAGTAGTTAAATTGACGAAATAAGTGATGTTACACTTCGTAAGTTATGTGAGTAAACATCGGTGAATCTTAAAATTAGCTAAACTACTTTCTTGATTTTTTGACCTATATATGGCCAGAAAACAACGCGTGAAGTTGGCAGAACTAGACAGAAATTTTAATCAAATTGTAATGATTTGGTGATGGTAACAAGACGAGATAATTGCGACACATAATAGTATGCCTGTCCAGATGGACGAATTGAAAATAAAATATTAAAATCTCATGGCCAACAAGTCCTGATATAAAAGCGTTCCTAAACTGATGCAAGCAGGCAAATAGTGATTGCCATCATTTTTAGTGAATGGGGGTTGTCAGTGAAATTAAAATGACAATCATATGTGAATCAGTTAACATTAGAGCCGAATAAATTTAGTTTCTGTCCATACCGGTCATAAATTTATCTTTAAAACAGTGCGCATGTTTAATCTGTGATAGAATAACCATTGTTAGAGAACTGGTTTATAGGGGATGCTCTTTTACTAAGAAAATATGTATAGGCCGCTCTAAGTAAAATTACTAATTGTTTAGTCAATTTAATCGGTTTGGGAGTCGTGATTGTTAATCAACTATCACAGATATTACTTAAGGAGGACGATTAAAAGTGAAATTCATGCGGAATAAAGCTTTTAATGGTGACCCTAAATTGCGATACAAAATGTACAAGGTAGGGAAGACTTGGGTTTTCGCTGCATTGGCATCCTTCTCGCTTTTAGGTGCTGGCACGTTATCTGCTCATGCGGATACGACTAATCAAGTAGATACGACAACCAGCAGTACCACCACAACGTCGTCTGCGGCTAGTGCAATCGGATCTAGCGCAGACTCACAGGTTTTAGAAAGTTCAACCAGTAGTGCTTCAAGTGTCGGCTCGTCTAGTGCGAGTGTCGCCAGTTCATCGGCGGCCAGCTCCAGTGCTAGTAGTTCGGCGAGTACCGCAACCACTACTAATAAGGTAGTCGCTGAATCTACTTCAGTTTCGGGCACTAGCAGTTCAGCTGCCTCATCATCAACTAGTACCAGCAGCACCAGTGCCACGGTAACCAGTGCAGCAGCGACGAGTGCCAGCAATGTTACGTCGACGACTGATGCAGCGCGTGTGGCTGCCAGTGCGGCCGCAACCATTTCAACTGATACAACGCTGACTTCTAATGTAACGAAGACAGTTACCAAGGTGGCGACCACCAAGAAGACAATCGTGACGCCAGCCGCTACGAGCGCATCGTTAACGACGTCTTCCAACAGCGCAGCGTCTTCAACGGCGTCCGTCATTGATAGTTCAGCTGCCAGCGCGGCCACGAGTTCTGCGACTGCGGCATCATCTTACGCAACCGCTGCATCGAGCTATGCAAGTCTAGTGGATACACTGGATACGCAGACGGCAAACAGTGCGGCGCAAAGTACCTATTCAGCCGCTGTGACTGCTGCAGATTTAGCGGTCCACTACAATAGCCTGGCTAACATGTACTTAGACGCAATGGATACCACAAGTGGTAGCGGAGTAACGTCTCTGGCACAAAAATACGGGGAAGCTTCCACGGCAGCGATGTCATATGTTGCCGCAACCTCTAAGTATGCTGATCAAACGTCGAGTGCCGCAACTGCTGCGAGATCGGCTGCGGCTGCTGGATTGGCAGACCTAGTAAGTAGCGTGAATAGCGCCACGTTCTCGGCCGCAACTTCAGCCAGCAACGCAGCGTCATCCGCCTCTGCGGCCGCAAGTAGCGCTTATAACGCAACGCAGTATGACACGAACAATACCGAAGCGGTTGCTGCTTACTCAACGGCGAACAGTGCGGCTGGCGACGCGGCAGATGCTTCGACGTTGGCTAACACGTTAGCGAGCGCTGCGCAAGCACAGTACGTGTTGGCTAGCACGGCTGCCACAAACTATGATTACGAAACAGCCAGCACGGCTCTGGTAGCGGCGACGAAATTAGCGAGTCAAAGTGCGGATGCCTATGACGCCGCTAGCACCGCACAATCTACCGCAGAATCAGCAGCGACGAAAGCGACGGCGATTGCAGTAGAAGATTCTGCCACTAAGGCGTCTTCAAGTGCACTGGTTGCTGCGGGGTATGCCAGTGCGGCGAGCTCAATGGCCGTTGAAGCGGGAACCTACAAAGGGGATCAGGCCTCTGCCTACGCAACCAACGCATCGTCATTTGCCAATCAAGTGAATTCATCGGCAACCTTAGCTAGTTCTGCAGCGGCAGCAGCTACTGCAGCAACTAGCGCCGCCGATGCCGCTTCACTAGCGCGTGTTGCCAGTTCAGCAGCGTCTGAAGCAGCAATCTCCTTGCAAGGGGCCTCAAGTGCCGCTTCGCTAGCCGCTGCTTATGACACGGATGCGGAGAATGTGCCAGCAAACACTGATGAAGATACAGGTGAGATGGCGGCAACGACCACAACCATTACATCATCAACAACTGCTGTGACGGTTGATGGTGGTGTGACATTGACGAATACCATGGACTTAGGGTCATATGCAACAAGTTCAATCCTAGGAACGAGTTATCATTCGTACAACTCGCTTACTGAAGGAACCTATACGTGGTACGTCTCAACTGATGCCAAAACGTGGACTGTAGCGTCATCAGCCTCGTCTACTTCGCAGACTGGAACGTATTTACCAACGTACAGTGCAGCAGGGACTTACTATTACTACTTGAACGTAAGTGGTACCAAGAAGGCCAGCTGGGGAATCACATCTAGTCATTCAGCGACCTTCTCGACAAACTCTAATGTCATCACTGTCGTTGTTTCAGATGAAAAGGGTAACTACACGAACCAAGCCGCTGATGCCGCCAATGCAGCAAATTCGGCGGCAGCGCTAGCATCATCCATGGCAAGTAGCGCAACCTCGGCTTATACCGAATTGGGCGCGACGACTGACTTGAACGCTTCCGTGACGATTAAGTCGTACGCTTCATCAGCAGCCAAACAAACAGCAGATACGTCGTCATACGCTGCCTTAGCTTCACAAGCAGCCAGTGCGGCAAATGCTGCCAGCACGTTAGCGGCCTCAAATGAAGCGGGTCATGACTATGAAGCGGCTTCTGCAAATGCGTCAGCAGCAATCGTTGCCCAGAAAGAGGCTAATTCGTACGCGTTGCAAGCGAGTTCAGCAGCGACGTTGGCTTCATCATACGTTGCGCTGACCTACAATGCGGCGCAAACCCAATCCTCAGCAGCGGCTTACTTGGCATCAAGTTACGCTGCGGCCGCTTCTTCAGCCGCTAGTACAGCTGTCGTTCAAGCTGAGATTGCGAATTCAAATGCGGCGGATGCAGCGAATGCGTTTGCTTCAGATCCAACCTACCAAGACGCTGCTTCGGCGGCTAATGCGGCTGCGATTACGGCTAACTCAGCGGCATCAGAGAATGCCAGTTTAGCAGTTTCAACGGCTGATTTAGCTGCTTCATATGCAGACGATGGCGATTTAAACAATGCTTCGCAGGCGGCAGCCGATGCGGCAACTTATCTTAGCTGGGCAACTGAAGCAGCAAGTTCCGCGGCAAGTTCCGCTAGCTTGGCAACAAAAATTATTGTTGATGGTCAGTCATCTGCCGTGAGTGTGACTGCCGCTTCGACAGCAGCGATTGATTCAGCTGCTGCTTCCACTGCACAGGCAGCAAGTTCGGTTGCAAATTCATTGGTTTCAGCAATAAAGACCAACACTAGTTTGGGTAGTTCATATACTGCTGCAGCAGCGAGTTACGCTCAGGATGCACAGTACGCTGCTGCGACAGCTGATGCTGCGACGTCTGACGCCAATAGCTATATGGCATTGGCATCTGCTGCTGTGGCCGCTGGAAACTTTGCCACGGCGAGTGAATATTCAACGGCAGCTGATGATGAGCTTGCAACCGCTGCTGAGATGGCGGTGAACGCCACGACAGCAGCAACGGCTGCTAGTGAGGCAGCTAGTTATGCAATTCAATACTCAAATGATATTAGTACCGGATATTCTTCTCCAACCGGTGATGCTTGGGTATTGTGGGGCATTACAATGACGAATGGCTTCACGCAACAGCCAACGGCTTTGACTTCAACAATGTCAGGTGATACGGTCACGCTCACCGCAACAGCTAAGACAGGGCTAGTAGCGATAAACGTTTCCAATTCGGCAACATGGTATGCGCAAGTCAATGGCTCTTGGATGAAGGTTGGTACGGCTGCCTCTTCAGGAACGTTGACAGACACTGATGGCACAACAATTGGGACTTACAAAATTGTCAATAATACGAATTGGCTGAGTGGAGCAGCAACTTCATCAAGCACGTTGCAATTCACGACCAGTTCTGATTTTACAGGGACAATTGTCTTTCAATCCCGGAACCAATTTATTGGGACCAACGTGTTCGCATATTCCAGTAACTTGGCCGAAGTTGACGTTTATAGTAATGAAATTCCAGCAACTGGGATCTCGATTACTGGCGATGATTACATTTTGAATAATTCCTCAACGGCAAATAGTGGCTCTTATAAAGCGACGACAAATCCAGGAAATGCTACGGGTAACATCGTTTGGTCAATCAGTGATTCCAGCATCGCAACAATTGATCAAGATGGGACCGTGACGCCAGTAAATTCCAGTTCGACCGGAACGGTTGTTGTTACGGCAACTATCACCAACTCTGATGGAACGACCTATTCTGCTTCTAAGACGGTGACCATCGGAAGTGGGTTAGTTGATCAAACAGTTAGTGCAGGGGACTCTCTAACCTGGATACCAGCAACAAACTCAACAGGTTCGGGTTCAACTAGTGTGTCCTATCAGTGGTATTATTCATCAGTTGCCGGTACTCAGGGGACTGCTATTGATGGACAAACAAGTGCAAACTTGCAGTTAGATAATGTTACGGCAGCACAAGCGGGTTATTATACGTTAGTTGTCAAGAGTGGGACGGCTTCAGTATCTCTTGGTCAAGGCTATTTAACGGTTAATGCCACGCAAACAGCCGGAGCATCGTCATCAGCTAGTCTGGCAACAGATGCTGCTAGCACGGCGTCAGATTACGCTAGCGTCGCAAACGACTATAGCGATGTGGCTTCGCAATATGCAAGTAAGGGATCAGATGCAAGTTCGTATGCTGGACAGGCATCGACTGCAGCATCAACAGCTACTTCAGCAGCCTCCGCTGCACAATCGGCTGCCGATGCCGCTAACTCAGCATATGCTGCAGCTTCTTCGGCTGAAGCGGGAGCAGATAACTCAGCGGCGCAAAGCTATGCAAGCCAGGCATCACAAGCAGCTTCTGCAGCACAAGAGGCGAAGGATCAGGCTTCCAGTGCCGCTGCCGACGCAAAGTCATATGCTAACATGGCGATTTTAGCTGATACTGATTCTGATAGCGACAGTGATAGTGAGTCTGATTCAGACAGTGATTCGGACTCCGACAGTGATTCAGATTCGGATAGCGACTCAGACTCGGACAGCGACTCAGATTCCGACAGTGATTCCGATTCAGATAGTGATTCTGATTCAGACAGTGATTCCGACTCCGATAGTGATTCTGATTCCGACAGTGATTCGGACACCGATAGTGATTCCGATTCGGACAGTGATTCTGACTCAGATAGCGACTCGGATTCAGATAGCGATTCAGATTCTGACAGCGACTCGGATTCAGATAGCGACTCCGACTCGGACAGTGACAGTGATTCGGATAGTGACTCAGACTCGGACAGTGATTCCGACTCAGATAGCGATTCCGACTCGGACAGTGATTCCGACTCCGATAGTGACTCAGATTCGGATAGCGACTCAGATTCTGACAGCGACTCAGATTCTGACAGCGACTCAGATTCTGACAGCGATTCCGATTCCGATAGTGACTCCGATTCAGATAGCGACTCAGATTCCGATAGTGACTCAGACTCGGACAGTGATTCGGACTCAGATAGTGATTCGGACTCCGACAGTGACTCCGACTCGGACAGTGATTCTGATTCCGACAGTGATTCGGACTCGGACAGCGACTCAGACTCGGACAGTGATTCGGACTCAGATAGTGATTCGGACTCGGACAGCGACTCGGACTCAGATAGTGATTCGGATTCCGATAGTGACTCTGATTCAGATAGCGACTCCGACTCAGACAGTGATTCCGATTCAGATAGCGATTCCGATTCAGATAGCGACTCGGACTCAGATAGTGATTCTGATTCCGATAGTGACTCTGATTCAGATAGCGACTCCGACTCAGACAGTGATTCGGACACTGATAGCGATTCTGACTCAGACAGCGACTCCGATTCCGACAGTGACTCAGATTCCGATAGTGACTCAGACTCGGACAGCGACTCGGATTCCGATAGTGACTCAGACTCGGATAGTGACTCCGATTCCGACAGCGACTCGGACTCAGATAGTGATTCGGACACCGATAGCGATTCAGACTCAGACAGCGACTCGGATTCCGATAGTGACTCCGACTCAGATAGCGATTCCGATTCCGACAGTGATTCGGACTCAGATAGTGATTCGGACTCAGATAGTGATTCAGATTCCGACAGTGATAGCGATTCCGATTCCGATAGTGATTCAGATTCCGATAGTGACTCAGACTCGGATAGCGATTCAGACACGGATAGTGATTCCGATTCCGACAGTGACTCAGATTCTGACAGCGATTCCGATTCCGATAGTGACTCAGATTCTGACAGCGACTCAGATTCCGACAGTGATTCCGATTCTGATAGTGATTCGGACTCCGACAGTGATTCGGACTCCGACAGTGACTCAGATTCAGATAGCGATTCCGACACCGACAGTGACTCGGACTCAGACAGTGACTCCGACTCAGATAGCGATTCTGATAGCGACTCCGACTCGGATAGTGACTCAGATTCCGACAGTGATTCAGATTCTGATAGCGACTCCGATTCCGACAGTGATTCGGACTCAGATAGTGATTCTGATTCCGATAGTGATTCGGACACCGACAGTGACTCAGATAGTGATTCTGATTCCGATAGTGATTCGGACACCGACAGTGACTCTGATTCTGATAGCGACTCTGACTCGGACAGCGACTCAGACTCCGACAGTGATTCCGATTCCGATAGTGATTCCGACTCGGACAGTGATTCGGACTCAGATAGTGACTCTGATTCGGATAGCGATTCCGATTCGGACAGCGATTCAGATTCCGATAGTGATTCAGACTCAGACAGCGACTCAGATTCAGACAGTGATTCGGACTCTGATTCGGATAGCGACTCAGACTCCGACAGCGACTCAGATTCAGACAGTGACTCAGATTCAGACACCGACAGTGATTCCGACTCAGACAGTGACTCCGATTCGGATAGCGACTCTGATTCTGACAGCGACTCCGACTCGGACAGTGATTCAGATTCCGACAGTGATTCCGACTCGGATAGCGACTCCGACTCCGACTCGGACAGTGATTCAGATTCCGACAGTGATTCAGACTCGGACAGTGACTCCGACTCAGATAGTGATTCAGACTCCGACAGCGACTCTGATTCTGACAGTGACTCAGACTCGGATAGTGATTCTGATTCCGACAGTGATTCGGACTCGGACAGTGATTCGGACTCAGATAGCGATTCTGACTCCGACAGCGACTCCGATTCCGACAGCGACTCAGATTCAGATAGTGATTCCGATTCAGATAGCGATTCAGACTCAGACAGTGATTCGGACACCGATAGCGACTCGGACTCAGATAGCGATTCCGATTCTGACAGTGACTCAGATTCTGATAGCGATTCCGATTCAGATAGCGATTCCGATTCTGACAGCGATTCAGACTCAGACAGTGATTCGGACACTGATAGCGACTCGGACTCAGACAGCGACTCAGATAGCGATTCCGATTCTGACAGCGATTCAGACTCAGACAGTGATTCGGACACCGATAGCGACTCGGACTCAGACAGCGACTCAGATAGCGATTCCGATTCTGACAGTGACTCAGATTCTGATAGCGATTCCGATTCCGACAGTGATTCAGACTCAGACAGTGATTCGGACACCGATAGCGACTCGGACTCAGACAGCGACTCAGATAGCGATTCCGATTCTGACAGTGACTCAGATTCCGATAGCGATTCCGATTCTGATAGTGATTCGGACTCCGACAGCGACTCGGATTCTGACAGCGATTCCGACTCGGACAGTGACTCCGATTCTGACAGTGATTCGGACTCAGATAGCGACTCAGACTCCGACAGTGATTCAGACTCAGATAGTGATTCGGACTCAGATAGCGACTCAGATTCCGACAGTGATTCGGACTCCGACAGTGACTCAGATTCAGATAGCGATTCAGATTCTGATAGCGACTCAGACTCCGACAGTGATTCCGATTCCGATAGTGATTCCGACTCGGACAGTGATTCGGACTCAGATAGTGACTCTGATTCGGATAGCGATTCCGATTCGGACAGCGATTCAGATTCCGATAGTGATTCAGACTCAGACAGCGACTCAGATTCAGACAGTGATTCGGACTCTGATTCGGATAGCGACTCAGACTCAGACAGCGACTCAGATTCAGACAGTGACTCAGATTCAGACACCGACAGTGATTCCGACTCCGACAGTGACTCCGATTCGGATAGCGACTCTGATTCTGACAGCGACTCCGACAGTGATTCCGATTCGGATAGCGACTCCGACTCCGACTCAGACAGCGACTCCGATTCTGATAGCGATTCCGATAGTGATTCTGATTCGGATAGCGACTCTGATTCTGACAGCGACTCCGACTCGGACAGTGATTCTGATTCCGACAGTGATTCTGACTCGGACAGTGACTCCGACTCAGATAGTGATTCCGACTCCGACAGTGACTCTGATTCTGACAGCGACGCTGACTCTGACAGCGATTCGGATTCAGACAGTGATTCCGACTCAGATAGTGATTCCGACTCCGACAGCGACTCTGATTCTGACAGCGATTCAGACTCGGACAGTGACTCAGATTCTGACAGCGATTCAGACTCGGACAGTGACTCTGATTCGGATAGCGACTCTGACTCTGACAGCGATTCGGATTCAGACAGTGATTCGGATTCGGATAACGACTCAGATTCAGATAGTGACTCCGATTCCGACAGCGATTCGGACTCGGATAGCGACACCGACTCCGACAGTGACTCTGATTCTGACAGCGACTCGGATAGCGATTCCGATAGTGATTCTGATTCCGATAGCGACAGCGATTCAGACAGCGATTCGGACTCCGATAGCGATTCGGACTCGGACAGCGACTCAGATTCGGATAGTGACTCCGACTCCGACAGCGACTCCGATTCTGATAGCGATTCCGATAGCGATTCGGATTCGGATAGTGACTCCGATTCAGACAGTGATTCCGATTCAGATAGCGACTCGGATTCCGATAGTGACTCCGACTCCGACAGTGATTCCGATTCGGACAGCGACTCCGACTCAGATAGCGATTCCGATTCCGATAGTGATTCAGACTCGGACAGCGACTCGGACTCAGATAGTGATTCAGACACGGACAGTGACTCAGACTCAGATAGCGATTCAGACACGGACAGTGACTCAGACTCAGATAGCGATTCAGACAGCGACAGTGACTCAGATTCGGACAGTGATTCCGATTCAGATAGTGACTCAGACGCCGACAGTGACTCCGATTCAGATAGCGACTCTGATTCCGACAGTGATTCGGATTCAGATAGCGACTCGGACAGCGATAGCGACTCTGATTCTGACAGTGATTCGGATTCCGATAGCGACTCAGACTCCGACAGTGATTCGGATTCAGATAGTGACTCAGACTCCGACAGTGATTCCGACTCCGACAGCGACTCCGATTCTGACAGCGACTCGGATTCCGATAGTGACTCAGACTCGGATAGTGATTCAGATTCGGACAGTGATTCCGATTCAGATAGTGACTCAGACGCCGACAGTGACTCCGATTCCGATAGCGACTCTGATTCCGACAGTGATTCGGATTCAGATAGCGACTCAGACGCCGACAGCGACTCCGATTCTGACAGTGATTCGGATTCCGATAGTGATTCGGATTCAGATAGTGACTCCGATTCCGATAGCGATTCGGACGCCGACAGTGATTCCGATTCTGATAGTGATTCAGACTCAGATAGTGACTCCGATTCCGATAGCGATTCGGACACCGACAGTGACACCGATTCCGACAGCGATTCGGACACCGACAGTGACACCGATTCCGACAGCGACTCAGACACCGACAGTGGCTCCGACTCAGATAATGGTTCAGGTTCTGACGGAGATTCTGAAACTGGAGATAATGGTGACACTGGCAACACTGGCAATGGATCAGGCACTGGTTCAGGATCTGGTTCCGGTACTGGTTCCGGTTCCGGTTCCGGTTCCGGTTCAGGATCAAACACTGGCTCGGGTTCTGGTTCCGGGGCGAACACTGGCTCAGGTACAGGTACCGGCTCAAATGTTAATTCTGGTATCACAACTGGCACGGCAGCGGCAACTGGTACGCGTACAGCGCCTGCAACAGCAAGCACGTTGGCATACACGCCAAATGCGACTACTGGCGAACCAACTGTTGACTTAGCAGCTGATTCTGGGACACCAACTGAGAGTGATGTATCCGGGAACGGCGATAAGAATACTAGCGACAAGAACGCTAGTGACAAGTCTTCTAGCAAAGAGACTCCTCACAATGGATCGGCGGCCGATTCAGGAAATGATGGCATCTCGAATACAGCTAATGACAAGTCACAAGACAGTTCTCATGCGACTCTCTGGGGAGCAATCGTTGCTGCGATTGCCGCAGTTAGTGGCGGCTCATGGTGGTTCTTCGGTAAGCGACGGAAGAATGACGATGAGTACAAATAAAGTGTTCAAGTAAGAATAGAAGTTAGCAAATCAGAAAAGTCTACTGACTGAAAAAGTCGGTAGGCTTTTTTGCTTGGACTAATCCTCACATAAAATAAAAAGTGTGGTATTTTAAGGAAAAATGAAGGGAAATACCGGTATGATTAAATTGCGTGATCTCAGTGGAGGTTAGTTAGCAAAGTTCATAATCTTACGTCGCTAATTCGTCCGCAATATCGGTGAAAAGTCGTGTATTGTCGGCGTTATAGTCAACGCGTCGATAACCAAAAAGCAAACAAACCCACTTCTGGAAAGTTTTCAGAAAAAAGGTCTAAAAACGATAGTACGTACGGTGAATTTATGCTATTATAAACATGTGCAAAGATTAAACCAAATTAAAAAGAATGACGCAAGATGTCTTGCATTTTAACCGAAAGTATGAGTCGACGACGTAATACTTTTTAAGTGAAAAATGCCGTGAATGGGGGCTGTCATCGAGAATGAAAAAATCAGTCATTAAACAATTGAAAACGGGTATCCTGGACTTGGGTCGTACTGAAGATTGGGTTACGGGGGCAACAACTTTAGCCGTCTCTATTTCCAACCATACCAAACGTGCGACCGTGAACTTTATCCAGGCCATGACGTTTCGCCAGGCTTGGGATCAAGTTGCGGACGAGTTAGCTAGCGTGGCAGGGGATGCTTGGGTGCGAATCGAAGTGGTTCAGTCGATTCAGAAAAGGACTCTGGCCAGCGTTGAAGCGGAATTGCGTAATATGGATCGCATGAATTATTGGCGTCGAGGGATTAGTTTTGACCCTAAATTTAAAACAGCTCTATTAGAGATGGAACTCAATGGTCATGCATTCATTAAACCTGGAGAGGGCCACCGCATCGGGAAAAATAAGTCGGCTTCTTGGCTTGATTTTGACCACATCACAACCTACTTGCGGCATCGGGAAGGACAGGATTCGCTTGACCTGGCTGCCGCTAAAGATGTCTGGGTGTTCACGACCACCGGGATTTTTACCGATGGTGATCAAATCTGGCGGCTGAATGATACCGAGTCACCGGAAAAGGGCATTCGCCAACTGGTTAATTTTAAATCGGAGTTCCAGAATTACTTGGGACTCGGCGAACAATTTCTGGCGCGTCAGATCAAGGCCAACGGGCAATTTGTTTACGGGTACTATCCGGCCCGTCAGCGTGTGTTGAGCAACTATAACAGTGTGCGCCACTTCTCATCAATCTATGCTTTACTGGAGGCCATCGACTTTACCGGGCGCAAGGAAGATTTGGCTCAGGTGAAGCAGGCGATTCAATGGGGACTCGAGGAACGGACGCAGACGGTGGCTGATGCCTTGTTCGTCGTTGAACGGCCCAAGAAGGGCACTCCCGAATTGAAGCTGGGGGCCCAGGCCATGCTGATTTTGGCACTGTGCAAGTACCAAGAAGTCACGCATGACGAGACCTTTGCGGCAGCGGCCATGCAAGCCTTTCGGGGCGTCGTGGCGTTTCAACAGGCGTCGGGTCGTTTCAATCACGTGCTCAACCCAGATTTGACCGTCAAAGATGCCTTTCGCATCATCTACTATGAAGGCGAGATTACCTTTGCGTTGGCGCGGCTGTACGAAATGACACACGAGCAAGCCGTGTTAGCCATGGTACAAACATCATTGGACTTCATGATTGCCAACGACTATGGCAAATACCATGATCACTGGATCTCATACGCCGTGAATGAAGCGCTCCAGTTTACACCAGATAATCGCGAATTGATGCGGTTGGGCTTAAAGAATGTGTTCAGCCATCTAGACTTTATTGAACAGCGTGATACGGCTTACCCAACGCTCTTAGAGTTACTGGACGCCGCCGTGAAGATGACGGATATCATCAGGGAGACCGGCAATGATGACCTGATGAACGACGATGATGTGATTCGCTTGCGCCGCGTTTGGCGGCAACGTGCGGAACACGAGCTAGCTACCGGGGCATTTCAACCGGAGTTGGCCATGTACTTTTACGCACCATCTAAATTTGTCGGTGGCTTCTTTGCACGGCATGATCATTTTCGAACACGAATTGATGACTGTGAGCACTTCTTATCCGGCCTGATCAATTACTACAATTACGCGTACTAAAGGGGGCAAATAGTGTGATAGCGTTGACCACGATTTTTGCTTATAAGAAAGTCCAGTTTTTCATTCGGATGTCGATTTACGTTGTCGTGGGTGGGTTGGCCTTATTTGTTCGTTGGCGTAATCGCAAGAAGACCCGCAAGCGCATGGATGACCGGACAAAAGAAATGATGAAACGAACTAAAAAAAATAAAGATGGTAAGTATCCTTGGGAGGAATAACTTCCAGCCGTTCAAGATAGGAGTGGCAATATGTTTTATTTTATTAACGAATATATCTTACAAAAGAATTCCAGCGTGGAGCACACGGCTATGAACCGGGTCAAGCTGTTTAATCATTACAAGCGACCGGCAAAGATCGTGACCAAGACCTATGACCGCTTGCTTCACCAGACGATTGGTAAATTTGAATTGACCGATAATGAAATCGTTAACATGTTTGATTTCTTTCAAGAAGCAGAGGCGGTTCAACCGACGCGCGTGATGCACACGGATGATTTGCATCTGCCACTAGAATCGGAAGTAACGGTCGGGGCCAACTACAGCCAGGTCTTTGATGGGGACGTGCGTACCAGCAAGGTCGGGTTTATTCCCGGGACGATTGGCCGCGTCTTTTATCAAGAATTTGTCGATGCGCAGGAGAACCTGATTGAAACGAACCTGTGGGATTGGCGGGGATTCAAGTCCGCAACCCAGTACTTTGGCCAAAACGGCAAGCTGATTCTCCAGCGGTTCTACACACCGACGGGAAAAACGGCGTTGGAAGAATTTTTCGTTCCGGATACGAACGGCAACCCGTTGGCCTCACGGATTATCCTGAAGGACTATCAGGGGAAGGGCGACCGGTTCTTTCAAAATACTGACGACTTATTTATCTTCTTCTTGACCGAGCTCAGCAATCAGGATACGGCAGTGACGACCTTTATTGCTGATCGTCCAGGAACTGGGGTCAAACCGTTACTGGCGCTAAACGATAATTCACGGAAATATGTGTACATTCCCATCAATCACGCCGTGGATCCGAATGATCCTATCCATGGCAAGGTGGATGGTTTCCTCGAGCCAGCATTTGCGCACTTTAATCATTTCGATGGGTTCATTACCGCCACTGAACAACAAGCGGAACATCTTCGGCAACGATACGCGCAGGCCAAGTTTACGGCGATTTCCGCAGTTGCGACGCTGCCGAAAGCCAAGGAGGATGCTGTGAGTCCCAACCAAGCGACTCGGCGGCCACACAGTCTCCTGTACGTTGGTCGGCTTGCGGCGGATAAGCAGATTGAGCAGCTCTTGCGGATGTTTGCGTTGGTCAAGGATCAAGTGCCAGATGCGACGTTTGATCTGTTTGGTTACGGCAGTCCAGCGTACATGAAAGCGATGGCAGACGTGGTATCAGAGCTCAATCTCGCGACCAGCGTGACCTTCAAGGATTATGATCCACAGGTCTTACAACAGTACGACCATTATCAAGTGCTCGTGAACATGTCCTTTGCCGATGGCGCGCCGTTGGCAATGCAAGAGGCCATGGCCCATGGGCTACCGGTGGTCAGTTATCCGTTTAATTACGGTGCGAAACAATTTGTGCAAGATGGGGTGACGGGGTACTTGGTCGACCGCGGCAACGCGTTAGCCATGGCGGACCGCGTCAGAACGTTATTTACAGATGATGATCAGCTGGCCAAGATGAGTCAGGCGGCTTACGAAGAGGCCCATCAGAGTTGGACCCGGCGGAAAGTTTGGAACCGGTGGCAACGGCTATTGGAGGCCTAGAAGGGGGAGCAGCTATGTATTACTTTTTAAACGATAATATGCAGTATTCAAAGTCAGGGATCGAGCATGCGGAAATTGCCCGTCTCCACCTCTTTGAAAAAAATCACGTTCCAGCGAAGATCGTGACGCGAGTATTTTCAATGGAATTATCGAAAATCGTTGACCAGGCAGGTATTCCAGCCGATGGGTTCGTCAACTTATTCCAGTTTTTCTGTGGCAGCATGACCGTGCCAACTAAACGGTTTTCCTTAAACGAATTTTCTCTGCCCAGTAATACGACCCAGACACGTAAAGATAATCAAATTCAAATTTTTGCCCAGGGTAAGATGCAGATGATTATCTATTTGCGGCCGAATTCAGAAGAAATCAGCAATATTCAATACTTTGACGTAACTGGCCGGACTTTGAAGATGGTCTGGTGGGATGTGCGGGGCTTCAAGTGTTTGGAGCAGCTCTTTGATTGGGACGGCAAGATCGTTCAAGAACAGTATTACGGGCCGGACGGGTTGGTTCACCTGGAAAAATGCCATCTCTTGAACCGCGCTAACCAGGAACATGTGAGCTGGCGGGTCTTGAACTACCGGGGGAGAGACTGGGTCTTCAATGGCATGAATGCGCTGACCCGGTTCTTCTATGATGAGCTGAACCAAAATGATGAGCAAAACGTCTTCATCTGTGATCGGACGGTCGAATGTGATTGGGCGCTGTTCAACATGAAGACGGCGGCGTTTCGGGTACTTCACCTCCACAACGATCACGTGGCGGATCCCACGGACATGTTACATTCACAGCTGAACAATAATTATCAAAATGCGTTAACCAATTGGGACCAGTGGGACGCCGTGATTTCCTCCACGCCAGAACAGTCACAAGACATTGAGGACCGCTTTGGCAAAGACATTCCGGCGTTCACGATTCCGGTGGGGTACGTGACGGATGCCCAGATGGCTGCCCCGCATCAAGCGTTCGAGCGGCGGCAAAAGGACCTGATCGTTCACGTGGCCCGGTTAGCACCAGAAAAGCAGCAGAACCATTCCATCGAGGCGTTTGCGCAAGTTCACCAGAAGTTCCCGGACGCCCGCCTAGAGCTGTGGGGCTATGCTAACGGTGATATCGGTGCCAAATTTAAGCAACAGGTGGCAGATCTTGGACTGACCGACGTGGTGAGCTTTAAGGGGTATACGCATGATATTGGGGCCGTATACGACAAAGCCCAATTGGGACTACTCCCAAGTCGTGCGGAAGGCTTCTCACTGATGCTCCTAGAAGCCCAGTCTCACGGGTTGCCCATGGTTGCCAACGATGTGAAGTATGGGCCCAGCGATATCATCGATGACGGCGTGAGTGGTCGGCTCACCACGGATGGCGATGTGCAAGGGTTAGCGGACGCAATGATTGATCTGCTGGGTGATCAGCAGCGGCTGGCGGACTACAGTGCAGCGTCCTATGAAAATGCGAAGCGCTACTCAGAGCATGCGGTCTTTGAGAAGTGGCAGGCGTTATTGGACTACTTTGGCAGTTTGATGAAGGACCAAGCCGTCGTTTAGGTGAAGGTTAATTTTGGGGGGATTCACAATGGATAAGACAACAAGCTTAGTGGTCGACATTGATGGCACTCTGTGTGATTTGAAGACGGCGGACCAGACCTACCTGGACGTTGCCCCCAAACCCAGCATGATTGCTCAGATGCGGGCGTACCAACAAGCAGGGTATCAAATCATTTTATTCACGTCACGGCAAATGCGGACCTACGAGGGCAACATCGGCAAGATCAATAAGTACACGGCGCCCATCACGAAAGAGTGGCTGGCAAAATACGAGGTGCCGTATGACCAAATTATTTTTGGCAAGCCCTGGGCGGGACATGGCGGCTACTACATCGATGACCGGGCATTTCGGCCGAGTGAGCTGTTAAAGTACTCGCCGGATGAGCTGGCTGAATTGGTGGCAAAGGAGCGTGACGTCCATTGACTAAGACACTCTTAATGCTCTCTGCCGCCAAATTGGCAGACGACATGCAAGCAACCTTTGGGACCATCTATCCAGCCATGATTCCGGTGACGGATGGCCAACGAATCATTGATCGCACCGTTGAACAGTATGGCAAGTTGGGCTATCAAATGTTTGTGGCCGTGAGTGCCAGTGACGATTCCATTCCGGCTTATATTGCCCAAAAGAAGTTGGCGATTACCCCAATCCGCGTTGCCAGCGGGTTGAACTTAAGCGAGGCCGTTGCGCAGGCGTTAACGAGCCTGCAGGACCAGACCGACTTGGCCGAGCTGACGATCGTCTTTGGGGATACACTGATTCAGACCAACAAGCTGTCACAGCCAGATACCGTGTTCACCCATCCCGTAGTCGATGCGGGCCGGTGGACGACCGTCAATCTGGACGTGCGGCACCACGTCACTTTCACGGATAAGACGATTCCCGAAAACCAAGGCCAGTATTTGGCAGCCGTGGGGGTATTCAATTTCAGTGCTGGTGACGCGTTGGCCGAAGCCTGGCAAGGGGCCAAGTCATTCTACGAGAACCTTAGTGTTTATGACCAGCAGCACCCATTGACCACGGCGGATATCGACCAGTGGCTCGACTTCGGTCATAGCGACAAGTATGCCGAGGCTAAGCAAGTTGAGGCGCGGTTCTTTAACAAGACCAAGATTGATTTTAAACGGGGCATCATCCGCAAGGAAAGTACGGACGTCGATAAGTTTTTAGGCGAGGTTAAGTGGTATCTGAAACTGCCCAAGCGGCTGGCCTACATCGCTCCCCGAATCTTTGACTATTCCCTGAACTACAATGCGCCGTTCGTTGAAATGGAATATTTCTCTTATGAAAGTCTCCACAACTTATTTTTATACGGAAACTTTGAACTGGGATTCTGGCGTGAAATCATTGATGAGCTCTTCTTCCTACGGGCTGAGATGAATCAGTATCAGGTCCAAGTAAAGCCGGAGGAATACCAGGCAACCGTCGCGGACATGTATTTGGACAAGACGGTCGATCGCCTGCACCGCCTCATCAAGGAAACACCGTTTTACGCTCAGATTGCGGACAAGCCGTTGGTCATCAACGGGGAGACCTATCCCAGCATCAACGAGATCATTGCCGCGCTGCCAGATGTATTGGCGAAGAGTGGCGTGCTGACGGGCGCGTCCTTTGCGGTGATTCACGGGGACTTCTGCATGACCAACATTTTGTATGACAACACCAAGCACGTCATGCGGTTGATTGATCCGCGCGGTAAGTTTGGCAAATTCGATATTTACGGGGATGCCAAGTACGACTACGCAAAATTGATGCACAGTTTTTCTGGCAAGTATGACTGCATCATTTCAGACATGTTCACGGTGGATGCGGACCAGACGGGGCGGTTGGATTACCACCTGAACGTCACGGGAAACGAAGCGGAGATCGGTCAGTTGTTTGAGCAAAAATTGCAAGAACATCTTGATGATCCGCGGGCATATCACCAGATTCAACTGATCGAGTCACTGCTGTTCTTGAGCATGATTCCACTGCATAAGGATAAACCAGAACGGCAAAAGGCCATGCTGGCGGTTGGTGTCACGAAGTTTGCGCCATTTATGGCTAAGGTAATGGAGGGATAAGCTTGCAAATTGTCATTACGATGGCGGGGCAAGGGTCGCGGTTCAAAAAAGTGGGGGTCACCGTCCCGAAACACGAGATTACCGTGCGGGGGAAGACCTTGTTCGAATGGGCCATGCGCTCCCTAAGCGATTTTGTGAATGAACAGTTTTTCTTTGTGGTTCGCCATGGCCAGTATCAGGAGGATAAGCTGCGCCAGTTGATTGCGCAGGCGGGTATTCGCCATTATCAATTGGTCGAGGTGGATACGGTGACGTCGGGCCAGGCGTCAACGGTGATGGCGGTTGCGCCGCGGTTGGATACGAAGGATAGTCTAGCCGTCTACAACATTGATACCTTCGTTGAACCAGGCATGATTCGACAGGCGGATCTCACTAACTGTGATGGGAGCCTGACCACCTTCACGGCTGCGGGTGATCACTGGTCATTCGTGCAGTTGAATGCGGCCGGTGACGTGGTCGATGTGGTGGAGAAGCGGCGGGTGTCGCCGCATGCCTCCGTGGGGTTTTACTATTTCAATACGTTCGGTGATTTCGCTGAGATCTACAAGCACTATGGCCAGGCAATCCAAGCGGCCTACGGCGAAATCTATGTGGCCCCCATGTACCATTATCTTTTACAACAACAAGCCAAGATCACGTACACGGATATTCCCGCTGACACCGTCCATGTTCTGGGAACACCGGAAGAGTTGGCGGTATTTAAGGAGGCGGCTGAATGAAAGCAGAGGTTTGGGCTGCAGTCTGTGGGGCGGTTCGTGATGAACTCGATGTCCGGTTAATGCTGGACTACTTGCTACGTTGCCGCGCGGCCGGCACGATTCAGGGGATTGTGTTTTCGACTTGGGAAGGTGAATTAGAGAAGGTGCCAGCCATTGCGGCACTGTTAAAAACGAATAATGTCACGGTTGTTAGAACGCCGCCCATTGATGGGGTCGTCGGCAATATTAAAACCAACGCGGTCAACTATTGGCGGCAGGCAACGCAGCTTCAGCGCGCGCTAGACGTTATTCCGGCGGATGCGATCGTTCTTAAAACGCGAACGGATCGGGCCATGCCCGCGACGCGTCGGTTGGTGGCGATGTTAGCCACGGAAGATCCATTGCCCTTGGTGGAAACCGTCAAGCAGCAGTTGGATTTGCCAGCTTTCCCAGCGGTCTTTCGGCACCAGGTCGCGGCGTTTCGGCCCCGGACGAATCGTGTATTCCAATTCACAGATTTTGCCTTCATGGGCTACAGCCAAGACCTCAGGAAGATGTTGAATTTCGAAGTCGCTGAGTTTTATTTTTCTCGGTACTTGAATGCGAACATGCTGTTCTTCATCGTTGCCTTTGTCCGTGATTACCCAATTATCACGGACTATGAGCGCCGTATCAAGTATGAGGCGCTGATTCCTGAGCTGGAACGGTACACAGCTGCTGGTGGCAAGCAATTTCCGGCTTTCCTACAGCGATTTTACGCCGTTTATCTGGGCATATTGGCTACCCACTTCCGATTAGGAAGCTTGTGGCCTCAGGGCTTGGGCAAAGTTGACTTACCTATTGCGTTTGCGGATTTTTTTCACGACAGTCACCATCATCATTTGCGGGGCTCCAATCTGGGGACCTTGATCAACAGTGCTGAAATTGTGGATGCCTTCATAACGCAATCCTATCGGCAGCTAGACCAGACGACCCAAACGGTGTTGGCTACCCTGCATCATGCAGACGCAGCAACTTTTGAGCGAGCAACGCCGACTGAGGTCGCGGAATTAACGGCGTATCAGAAAAATGCCGATTTCTCGCGCCAACCTTGGCTTCTAGATGGTCAAGTCAACCAGGTTGTACAAGCTGGCAGCTACGTGCAGACGATGGCTTATCAGTTCCCGGGAATCTCTCAACAGGAACAGGTGGCTTTGTGGCAGGCGTGTGCTGAAGCCAGTTCAACGAATCGCGTTTTGCTAGACTTCTGGGTCACTCATCAGATTTTGCCGTCAGATTCAGCCGCCTACCTGGCCAGTGGTGCCAAGGATGGCGAGTCGTTGAGCATCTTAACGATGATGCGGTTACTCCGGCAAGGATATCTGGATGAAAATGATGCGGCTGAAATCTTGCGGGTCAATAATACGCAGGCAAAGTTAAAGCGGCAACATCGCGGGGGAAACATTCAGGTGACGTGTTACGTCTTAAACCGGGTCTTGTATTTACAAGCCAAGGGAGAAAAAATTCCCCGGGAACTAGATAAGCAGGTTGACTATTATTTCCGCCGTTATATGACGGGGCAAGTCAGTGACGAAATAAAAAAGGCACTCTATCAGCGCCCAGAACAGTTAGCAAAGCTATTTGATCGGCAAATTGCCCACGCGATTGCGATCAAGAAGCCAGTCGTACATCGGCGGTTAATTGAGCTAGCACTGGAGTTGACGGGTCAGCGAAAGTATTGGGAACTGCTACAGCCGTTGTTCACTGACAAAGACACGTTGGTGCAAGGCGTTTACACCTACGCGGTGGCGAATGGGCTTTTAATTCGAGAGTAAGATTATTTGAGGGAGTGACTGTCATGCGGTCTGTATGGGCAATGGTTTGTGGGACCATTCGGGATCAAGTTGATTTTAGTTTGATGATGGATTATTTGTTGCGTTGTCGGGAACGGGGCGGTATCCAAGGCATTGTTGTGAGTACCTGGGAACATGAATTTGACCAGCTAGGTGATTTACAGGCCAGGCTGGTCCAAAATGACGTAGCCATTGTGATGTCGCCAACCAACGATAAGATGGTGGCGAACATGCAGGCCAATTCAGTCAACTACTGGCGACAGGCCAAGCAAATGCAAGCAGCCTTAGACCTGATTCCGACTGATGCAATCGTGATTAAGACGCGGACGGACCGTGCGTTGCCCGCAACGAAGCGATTGGTCAAGATGCTGGATGAGGCGGACCCGTTACCACTGGTGGCCGAGGTCGTCGCGACGAAAAAGTTACCGGCAATTCCGCAGGTGTTTACCCATCAAATTGCGATCTTTAAAGCCAGGACGGGCCGTATTCTGCAGTTTACTGATTTTGCATTTATGGGATACAGCCCAGATATTCGGAAATTAATTAACTTCGACATTGCTGACCTGACGTTTACGCGGGGAATCGTGGCCAACATTCAGTTCTTCATTTACCCGTTTATCAGGGACTACCCAATCATTCGTGATTACTATCGGGTAATCAATTTTTACCCGTTGTTAAAGGATCTGGCCACCTATACAGAAAATGGGGGAACGGCTTTTCCGAAGTTCTTTACGCGATTTTATGCCGTCTACTTTGCGGTACTAGCCAGTCATTTTCGAATTGGGAGCTTGCGCAATGCCGACCAATTGGGCAAGATCACGCCACCCATTGAGTTTGCGGATCTCTTTCACTCGGGTCAGGGGAAACACTTGGTTCACGATGCCTTAGGCGTCACGTTTAATTCGCAAGCCATCGTGGATCAATTCATGCAGCAGCCGACTGCCCCAGTAGAGCAACCGAGCGCGACCCAGCACTGGTGGCAGAAGAAAAAGGCCAGCGAACCAGTGCCACCCGTGGTGCAGCAGGCAGCAACTAAGCAGGTGTTAACGACGCTCCGCCACTTGTCGCCGGTGGTGCTGGATCGGGTGACCAACGAGGAGCTCTCAGAGCTGAAACAGTTTGCTGGTGATCAGGCATTCTCACCACATCATTGGCTCCGCGTGCAACGGCCGATTTTGGCCGAACAGGCCGTGCCCTATGTGGCCTCCTTACGATACGCGTTGCCGGGAATCAGTGAGGCGGAGCAGGCAGATCTGTGGCACCAATGTGAGGAAAGCACGAGTGCTAATCAAGTGCTCTATGACTACTGGATGGCCCACGATATCCGCCCCAAGGACGCACCGGCCTATTTAATGAGTACCGCGCGAACGGACAATCGCTTTAGTATCTTAACGGTGACCCGACTGCTGCGGCAGGGACTGGTGGATGAGAACACGAAGGCTGAGATCTTACGGATCAACAATTTCTTTGGCAGCTTTCATGTGCGTCACGGTCGGATGAATGCCGAGATTGCCTGTTACACGTTGGCACGTTACTTGTATTTAAGTGAAAATGAGCTGCCCATTCCCGCGATGGCCGAGGAACAGACAGGGTATGCCTTTAAGCGCTTCTTGCCAGGAGAATTTGATACGTTCAAGTCCTTGCTAAAACAACCGCAAGAAAAAATGATCGCGTTTTTTGATGAAGCCATTGCCAGCCGAAAGGGGCACCCACGACAGCGGGTCATCGAAATGGCTTTGGAAGTGACGCATGAAGAGAAGTATTGGCAATTGCTCGAGCCCTTATTCAATGGTCGGTTCGCCGGCTACGAATATGCCTATCGATATGGGGTTAAGTGGCAGTTGATTTAACGTAAATGTTTTTTTGGGAGGGACAGTTGTGGCAGAGCTTAGCATGCAGGAAATTCAGAAAATCGTTGGGGGTAAATGGGTGGTGGCACCTCAGACACCCACGGCCTTAATTCAACACTATGGCCTTTATGCGTCCGAGATTAAACGCGATATCGGTCAAAATAATTTATTCTTTGCAATGTCTTTAGAGAATTGGCGCAAGGGCACGAAGAATAGCGGGGTCTATCGGAATACGTTTCAGGACAATCATTTTAGAGTGAAAAAGTTAGCGCCCTATTTGGCAATGGCCATCGTGGAGCACCCCGTCACTGATAGCGACGTGCCCCAGCTTCAGGTCACAGATGCTTATCAGGCCATGGAAAAGATTTTGCGTGCGCGTGTGCCAGCTTATCAGGGGAAAATCGTTGGGGTAACGGGTTCTGTGGGTAAAAGTACCACGAAAACGTTGATTGCTGATCTGTTAGCGCACTTAGGGCCAACGGCAAGCTCTGTCGGCAATAACAACTCGCGAACGAGCGCCAAGATTCAGGCGCTCAATCACGAGGAGGGCGACTATAATGTTTTGGAATTAGCCGCGATGGCGTTTGAGTACAATGAGCCAGATGCGCCGAGAATTGGCGTGGCTTCCGTGATTCCCTTTGACCTGGCCGTATTGACCCAGGTGGATGCGGGCCAAAAGGGCTGGGATCCCCGCCGGACTGCGGAAGTCAAGACGCGCATGGGAGCTGGCCTCCGTGCTGGCGCACCATTTTTGGTGAATTCGGCGATTAAAAATTTGGCAGAAACAGTTGAATTTGTGCATCGCTATACAGACAACCTCGTTACCTACGGCGTTAGTGACGGCAGCGACTATCAAGGGACGGTGACAGACGATGGGCAGCTTCACTTGACCTACCATGGTGCGCCCTTAGCCCAGGTGGATGCGGCCGGTCTGGATGAGGGGATGGTCGCCGATATGATTGGGGCCTTGGCGGCTTATCATTTATTGGGTGGCAAAATGACACCGGCAGTTTTGAAAGCGTTCAGTGAGCAGTGTGCCCAAACCAGTACCCGGGTCATCAGTCGCTTTCAAGCCAATGGCCATCAGGTGACGATCGTTGACGATACCCATAACGCAGAATTGCTGTCGATTAAGAACTTTATTAAGTATGCCAAGCATTATCAGACCAATCCGTCCACGAAGAAGGTCTTTATTGAGGGCCGGGTAATTAATCTCCGAAACATTTCGGTGAAGACCCATACCGAAGTGGTCCACCTCCTAAATCAAGCGCAGTTTGACGATTACTATTTGTACGGTCCAGAAATGGACTGGGTCACGCCGGCAGCTGATTTTGCCAGCTTTGCGGGCTACTTTACAACGCCAGACGAGGTGACCAGAGCGATTGCCAAAGAAGCTGATAGCGACCTGGTGATCTTCATCAAGGGGGATAGTCGAAATAGCTCGATTGACCGGATTGCCCAGAACCTGACTGATAACTTGGCCTATTATGCCGCGGCGGATAGTGCCTTTGCGGTAAGTACAGGGCAGCCGAACGCACAGGCCTATAGTCGTTATGGCGTCGGACGCTTGCTCATTGTTCTTAAGATGTTAGAACAAATTGCGGCCGGAAACTTACGACTGACGGACAAAATCGCGATAACCAATGAGATGCCTAAGGACCATAGCCAACGCAAGATTGGTCTAACGAAGGGACAAAAAATATCGGTCCTTGAGCTCTTGAACTTGGCCATCGTCACGTCTGCGCCAGACGTTGTGACGAATTTGGCGGAATATTTGTACGGCCGTCATTCGCGAGAGATCGTTCAGCATTTACGACAACAGGCAAAGGAACTGGGTCTCTCTGAGATGACGGTGACCAATATTACGGGCCGACCAGGAAAAGTGGCCCAACGGACTTATCTGAGTGATCTGCAGCGCATTGGGGCAGCCTACACGCAGCTGCCGAATGGCGTGTTTAGTTTGTTGCATGAACAACAGGTGATGTTTAACGGTAAATTTTATCATAAGCGCACGCAACTGGTTAAGACGGGAAAAGTCGTCGGCGCGATTTTCTGTGATTGGCGGGAACACGCTGGCCTTTACTTCACCCAAAATGGCCAGGAGAAGCAGGCTATTGCAGTTGTTAATAGTCCCCATCAGGGATACGCCGATGCGGTGGTCGAGGATTGGGTGGATACGCATGAGACCAGCCTCAGCCAGCAGCCAGCAACCACAGCGGTTCGTCTGCAAACGCCGGTGATCAATCTGTTAGCGGATACCTATTTTGGTGAAGACTACAGTCGCCGGCGCCAACGGCATGGACAACAAGATGCGCTCCAGAAGTATGGGTACGGGCATTCGTTTGACAAAATCGGCAAGTTCTTTACGCCGGACGCGTACAATATCCTAAATTTTGAGGCTGTTTTTGCAGCGGGCACTAGTCCCCTGGATAACGTCAAACCGTTTGTTTTGGATGCACGAGCGGCGCCAACCCTGGCAGAATTTGGGCAACACAACTTTAATCTGGCAATGCTAGGCAATAACCACGCCAATGATTATGGCCCGCAGGCGTTGACACAGACCTTGGCCGCGTTTGATGCGGCAGGAATGGCGACCATTGGTGCGGGTGAAAATCGATTGGCAAGTCGGAAGTTCATGACGTTTACGTATCGTGATCAGCAAGTTGCCTTGTTCAACGGTTACTGGTATCGGAATCCCGCCTATAATCTATTTGATTTTTATGCGAAGGCCGACCATGCGGGGGTCAACTGCTTGGACACCCTGATGATAACGGATGTGCAGCGCTACAAGCAAGATCATCCGCAAGCCAAGGTCATCGTCAGTGCACACTGGGGGACCGATTATGGCGAGGTCAAGGATGCCCAGCGAGCCACAGCCCGGCGATTAGTCGATGCTGGTGCGGACCTGATTATTGGCCACGGCCCGCATCGCTTGCAACCCATCACTTACTTGGGGGATGCGCCCGTTTTCTACAGTATTGGTAATGGCGTGTTTAATAACAACGGTGAGTTTAAGAAGCGCGACGTGCCGCCATACGCAGCGATTGTCCGGATCAATTTAGAAAAGCAAGAAGTCTACTGGTGTCCCATCTATGCGGACAATTTGGAAACGTTCTGGCAACCGGATTTCGTTTCGGATGCGGATTTTGCCACGGTCCGCGAATTCAACGGGCCTAAGTTCAAAGCTATTCAATTAGAAGACGGCATCAATGCCTTGGTCGTGCCGTTTTAGGTGAGGCCAGTTTTGGGGGAATGCGTATGAAAGCAGTCAAGAAGCTGGTGTTCTTCATCATTATCGTTGCCGTGGTCGGTGGCGCAATGTGGGGGATGACCAAGATGTATGCGGCCATGTTCGGTAATAACCACTATTACCAACGAACGCGGGCGCAGACGACACAGGATGGCTTGATCAATGCGAAGTTGGTCTCGGCAAAGCACTTAAAAGCCTTGACGGCGTTGACGCACGGGACACGGTATACCGGCAATACTAGCCTGGACCAAGCGGCGGTGACGTATCGTTATCGCGTGGGCAAGAACAATATCAGTAATTTTGTCGGCAAGTCACAGACGTTACACCTGTATACGACATCTAAACTGATGACCAAGCCAATGGTACGAGATGCTGCGACGTTCTGGAATACCTTGGCCGGGCAGACGGTCGTCACCGTGGTTGATCAGGCCAAGCAAAGTGATGAAGTGATTCATGATAAGCAAGATAAGACGAAGTCGTTGGGCGGGCAAACCTACGACCGACAGGGGATGGTGTTCTATCCCGCGAACTGGCGATCCATCGGGCTGACCGCAGCTGAGAAACAGGATTGGCACGAAGCTGTTTTGATTCGGGAGATTGGCCATGCGCTGGGCATCCCCAGTTTAGGCGGTGGCGCGCAGGGTACCAATGCGTGGACGGCTGGTAAATTGGGTTCGGAGGTCATGGGGTATTGGTCGGTCGGCCATGACGCGCCCGCTGTCAATCAGCAGGGCGTGAAGAGTACCGCGATGGACGGGGCCGCACTGGCACTAGCCGGACTGAGTTGGCAGCGGCCACAACGACTGGCCACGTGGGTCTATACCACGCAGACACCGGTCGTCACCTACCATAACGGACGGATCTGGTCGACGGTTAAGTAGTATCAATGTGATTGGGCAAGCGAACAAAGTAGGTGGCTGTCAGTCATGAAAAGCAGGCATAGCAGGGAATACGGTCCCTGAACAGTGTCTGAGCGACAACTCGGTGACTGAAGGGGGTTCGCGACACAGAAAAAGGCGATTGCTAGCGGCATTGAGCCGGGCAATCGCCTTTTTGGGGTGTGATGAACAAGTTGAAAGTCGAATTTAAGGTGTTGATTCCTAGAACGACAGTGTTCTGTCCCCTAAAATTAGTGAGACCATGGTGGCCTGAGAAGCGGTCTTCCAGCTTACTGGAAAGCCTGATGAAACTTGCCAGTCTTTCAAGTTGTCCCACGGTGTAGGCTGAGATAAAACGTGCGGCTTCCACCGTTATCACAGCGACCTACGTCACTGACTGCTTCCGGTTGCGTCGGTGATTACCCACAAAGTTGACAGGAACATTGCTGTAGTGGGTAACGTTCAGCTACATTAGTGGGTAGTCTGCCACGTAGCCGAGAGTGAGCTAAATTTGGACTCAGCCGTGGGAGTTTTCAAGTGCACTACTTGGAAACTGGCGTCTTCGAGACGTGATTTTCGGCTCGAAGCGAGGTTGAAGACCGCCTTTTGGCTTCGACCGGTCCTTCCCACAGCGTCACGGTCCAAATTTGGCGAACGGTAAGGCGGCCAGCTCAGACCATGTAACCACAAATCACCAATCCTACCGTTAGAAGTCTAAGACTTGTGGACCGTAGACCAGATTGACCTTTAAGTCAGCGGCCACTTGGGTAGCTTCGGCGGCGGTGATGTCGGCTGGAATCAGCGTTAACCCGTCTGCGTCAGCCAGGCGCTTGCTGGCAGTCCAGTCCGTGAGGCGGTCCTTGGCGGCGGTGCCAGCACTGAGAACGTGGTCGACGCCTTGGCTAGCTAGCCAGTCTAAAGCGGTGCCTCGGTCTTGGGGCCGAATGCGGTCGAAGGCCTGGCCAAAGGTGAGCGTCATGCCGCCAGCAGCGGCGATGAGCGTGCTCAACACCTCGACGTCCAGTTGTTGCTGGTCGGTGAGGGCGCTGATAATCGCGCCATCGACCCCTAATTGCTGGGCTTCCAGCAGGTCGGCTTCCATCATCTTGATTTCCACGCCGTTGTACGGGGCTTGGCCGCCGCGAGGGGCGATGATCAAGTCTAGGGTCACTTGGTGTTCATGGGCGTAACGCACGGCTTCAGCCATGACGCCCTTGCTAACGGTGGTGCCACCCACAGCCAGGTTATCGGCTAAGGCGATCCGTTTGGCACCGGCACGAATGGCCGCGGGGAGTTCAGTATAATTTTCCAGTAACGGTTCAACTAAGAGCAAAATCGTCATCCTTTCTTCGCTTGCTTGGCGCAAAGCGGCTAACAGTATGGTACAATATATCCACTCTGGTGGGGATGGCCCCTGATTGATGACAAGGGTGATCGGGTTAAATGATGCCTGTCACAAAAGGGTAACCATCAACAGATCGGTGTGTTTGACGATCACCCCAGGGATTATTTAAGAGGAGTGATGTATGTGAAATCGGCATCTAAGCAGCGCCACCATTCGTGGTTTTGGAACTGGGTCGTGAACAACCGCCTAGTTTCCATTTTGACAATCACGCTCCTTATTTTACTCATTTTACTGGTCCTAAGTAAAGTCCCATGGCTCGCCACACCGTTTATTCTGGTTGGGCAGATCCTAGGCCTCCCGATTATTCTGGCGGGGATTGGGTATTACTTGATGAATCCCGTCGTCGATTTCCTGGAAAAACGCGGCGTTCGGCGAACTTGGACCATCGTGGGACTGTTTGTCATTGTGGCGCTACTGATTGCTTGGGGCATTATTCGGGTGATTCCCATGGCCCAACGGCAATTGACAGCGTTGATCACGGAGTGGCCCAATTACTGGCATCAGATTACGCAAGCCAGCATGCAGTGGGTCCAGGATGAACGGCTGGATGGTGTCCGGCAACAGCTCGATCAGTTTAACCAACAATTGTCGGATAGCTCGTCGTCGGTCGTCTCAAGCTTTGCGAAAACGACCGTGAGTTCCGTTGGTGGCATTGTCAGCCGGGTCGTGTCGATCGTGGTAGCGGTGGTCACAGCGCCATTCATCCTCTTCTACCTCCTGCGCGACGGCCATCAGTTGCCAGATTACCTGGCGCGGCTTCTCCCAATCAACCGACGCAGCTCCGTGGTCAAGCTTTTACGAGAAATGAACCGTCAAGTCAGTAACTATGTGCGGGGACAATTAGTGGTCGCCTTTATCGTGGCGATTTTGTTCTACATTGGGTTCTTGCTTGTGGGGCTGAAATTCGCACTGCTCTTGGGCATCGTGGCCGGCGTTTTAAACCTGATTCCCTACTTGGGGTCGTTTCTCGCGATGATTCCCGCGGTTGTGGTCGCGGCCATCATTTCTCCATGGATGCTGGTGAAGGTCCTCATCGTCTTTATTATTGAACAGGCCTTAGAAGGACGCATCATCTCGCCGCTGGTATTGGGCAGCTCCTTGAAGATTCATCCGTTAACGATTATTTTTATTTTACTGATTGCGGGTAAGGCCTTTGGTGTGTTGGGCGTGGTCCTGGGAATTCCGGGTTATGCCGTCATTCGGGTCGTTGCCACAGAAATATTCCACTGGTACCAAAAGTTTGTTGGCGGCTACGAGGTTACGCAGCCTGCCAGTGTAGAAACGGGAGAAGAGACACATGAAGAAGATTGATCAAGCCGCTAGCTTTTTGGCGGCGCACACCCAGCTCTTTCGCTGCCCGGTGTGCTTAGCACCTTATGAAACGGTCGTCGGCCACAGTCTGGTCTGCCCCAATGGCCACAACGTTGACCTGTCCAAGAAGGGGACGCTGTACTTTATGCAGCGCGCCGTGGCCAGTGAATATGACAACGCCATGTTAGCTGCTCGGCGGCGCATGTTGCAGGCGGGCTTGTTTGCAGGGATTACCGATGCCTTTGCGGCTAAGTTGCCCGCCGCTCCCCAGACAATTTTAGATGTTGGCTGTGGGGAAGGGACACCGTTAGATGATGTCTTGAAGCAACGCGATGGTCAGGATACGGCGGTGGGGTTTGATTTGTCCAAGCCCGGCATCAACCTGGCGACGCAACTGGAGAACGACGCGTTCTTCTGTGTCGCCGACCTGGCGCAAATGCCGTTTGCCGATCACCAATTCACGGCGATTCTCGACCTGTTCTCACCGTCAGCTTACAATGAGTTCAACCGAGTCTTGGCGCCGGGTGGTCAGTTACTGAAGGTCATTCCCAACCCGGATTATTTGATTGAACTGCGTCACGCCATCTTCCCTGCGGACAGCGCGCATGCCAGCTATGACAACAGTAACGTCTTGGACCTGTTCCGCCAGCATTACCCAACGGCAACGGCCGAACGGATTCGTTACCAGGTTCCGGTTCCCACAGACTTATTCGCGGACCTGATGCTGATGACGCCGATGCACTGGGGTGCCAACGACGAACGGCTCGCTGAGGTCCAGGCCAATCCGTTCCCTGAGATTACGGTCGACGTCACGCTGTTAACCGCTGAGGGCGTGAAGTAAAACGTTTAAAGAAACTGATAAAAAATGCTTGTGAACCTGACAGGACAGTGTTATATTTATCGATGAGAAATCGTTTGGCGGTCGACATCAGCGAATAACTGTTGGTGGCTGACAAGTAGCACTTCACTAAAGTAGCCCCTCGCCGTGCCCACACCGAGGAGCTGCTTTTTTTGTACCATTTTTTAGGCGAAATCATAAGGCAGTGCCCAATTGACGGGGGTTCGGCTGAGTGCATGAAATTGGCGGACACCCTTGTCAAAGCAACCCCGAAATGGCTATAATAATGAGACAGAACGAATGTTTGATAACAGAACGGAGAAGAGAATTTATGAGCAATCACATCGTTTTATTTGAACCGCTGTTTCCGGCCAATACCGGGAACATTGCCCGGACCTGTGCCGGCACCGACACCATCTTGGACCTGATCAAGCCCCTCGGATTTTCCGTTGATGATGCCCACTTAAAACGGGCCGGCTTGGACTACTGGGACAAGGTGGATGTCCGCTACCACGACAATTTGCCCGCCTTTTTGGAAACAGTGAGTGATCCCACCCAGTTGTACTTGGTTTCCAAGTTCGCTGACCAAGACTACACGGAACCGGATTACCAGGTCAACGAGCATGACCACTATTTCTTGTTCGGCAAGGAAACCACGGGCTTGCCAGAGCCCTTCATGCGTAAGCACGCGGAAAAATGCATTCGCATTCCGCAAGACGACACCCACATCCGGGCACTCAACCTGTCCAACAGTGCGGCCATCGTCATTTACGAAGTCCTGCGCCAGCAACAATTTCCAAGTCTGGAACGGGTGCACAAGTATCCGCACGATAAATTAAAGTAAGCGAAAGGAGGCCATCGGTTGGCTACCAAACGAAAAACAACTCGCCGGCGTCCAACCAAGCGTAAAACTCGCCGCAAGACGACCAAGTCACAGCCGTTTCCTTACACCGCAAACGTGATTGGGCTGGTCCTGATCGCACTGGCTGGTCTGGGACTCTTTAATCTAGGGTTGCTGGGGACACTCGCGGCCAATCTGGTACGGCTGGTGGTGGGGGATACCTACCAATTTGGCCTGATTTTGGTCGCAGCGGTGGGGGTCGCGCTTACGGTCACCGGTACGCTACCGCAGATTGCCCGGCATTACCTGGTCGGCGGTGGCCTAATCTATGCCGGTTGGTTACTGTGGATGAGCGCAGGTCAATTCTTGGCCGTTGATCAACACAGTCAGTTTCTCTCGACCGTGTGGCACAACGGCCTGGCCGATTTGACCAGTGCCGGTTTGACCTCACAGCTGGGTGGCGGCGTGATCGGTGCCCTGTTACTCAGCGTGATTGCCTGGCTGATTGCCTTGGTTGGCGCGCAGATTGCAGCCTGGCTGATTATGTTGGGCGGGGTCATGGTCTTCTTCCAGATTCCGCTGGCCAGCGTCGAACAGGGGGCCCAACGCATTTGGGAGACCCTGCGTTCTGGCTTAGCGGCCAGTGGCACGGCCTTAAAACGCGGCAGTGAGCGCGCCAAGGAACGACAGGCGCAGCGCACGGACAAGCGGCCGAAGAAAGCGGCGAAACCAGCTGTTGTGACACCCACGGATCCGGCTGACAAGGATTTGCCAGAACCACATGACAAGCAGGCACCGGTCAAAGCAGAACCCAGCTACCACATCACAGTGGCGGCAGATGCCAAGCCTAAGCAATCGAAGCAACCACAGGCGGACAATCCTGAGGACAGTGCCGTGGCCGATGCCTTAGCCAGCAGCACGCCCGTTGACCCCAACTATCAGTTACCTACGGCGGATCTGTTGAAGCAGGTTCCCCCGACTGACCAGACGGAAGAGGTCAACGCCATTGATGCCAATACCAAGATTTTGAAGCAAACGCTCGACAGTTTTGGCGTCGATGCCGAGGTGAAAAATGTGAGCTTGGGCCCGTCCGTTACGGAATATGAGCTGCATCCCGCCATTGGGGTGAAGGTCTCACGGATCGTGAATTTGGCGGACGACCTAGCCTTAGCGCTGGCTGCGAAGGGTATTCGGATCCAAGCGCCGATTCCAGGAAAATCCTTAATTGGGATCGAAGTGCCGAACAAAGAAGTCTCGACCGTAGCCTTCCGTGATGTGGTCGAAGCCCAGCCACCGCACCCCAACAAGCCGTTGGAGGTGCCGTTAGGCCGGAACGTCACGGGGGAAGTTGTTAGCATGGACCTCACCAAGATGCCCCATTTACTGATTGCCGGGGCAACTGGGAGTGGGAAGTCCGTGGCCATCAACGGCATCATTACCAGTATGTTGATGAATGCGCGGCCGGACCAGTTGAAATTAATGCTGATCGACCCCAAGAAGGTGGAGCTAAGCGTTTACAATGGGATTCCCCATTTACTGACGCCAGTGGTTTCTGAACCCAAGAAGGCGGCGCGGGCCTTACACAAGGTCGTGGCCGAAATGGAACGGCGCTACGAACTATTTTCGCAGTTCGGGCAACGGAAGATTTCGGGGTACAATGCCTTCGTACAAAAGGCCAACGCCGAAGACGACCAGGCCCGGCCAATGTTGCCTTACATCGTGGTCGTCGTCGATGAATTGGCCGACTTGATGATGACGGTCTCCAGTGAAGTGGAAGACGCCATCATTCGGTTGGCACAAATGGGGCGGGCCGCCGGGGTCCACATGATTCTGGCCACGCAACGGCCTTCCGTCGACGTCATCACTGGTCTGATCAAGGCCAACGTGCCGTCACGAATCGCCTTTGCCGTGTCGAGTGGGATCGATTCACGGACCATCCTGGATACCAACGGCGCCGAAAAGCTGTTGGGTCGTGGGGATATGCTGTATCAACCGGTCGACGCCAACTCGCCGGTCCGGGTCCAAGGGGCCTTTATCCCGGATGAGGATGTGGCCAACGTGGTCGATTTCATCAAGCAACAGCAGTCTGCGGACTACGATGAGGACATGATGGTCAGTGACGAAGAGATCCAGCAAGAAGAGGCTGGTGACAGTGACGATGAGCTCTTTGATGACGCGTTGGCCTTCGTGGTCGACCAGCAAAAAGCCAGCACCTCGCTGTTACAACGGCGCTTCCGGATTGGTTACAACCGGGCCGCCCGCATCATGGATGACCTGGAACAGCGTGGCTACATCGGCCCCCAAGAGGGCAGTAAGCCGCGGCAGGTCTATAAGCAACCAGATAGCGATGCCGATCAACCTGATCAGCAATGAAAATAAAAGGTGTTTCTCCTGAGCCGCGATGACGGTAGGAGAAACACCTTTTTAACTGGCTACGGTTTAACTTGACGGCGAGTGAACGCCGAAAAAACACAGTCCCCCCGGCAATAAGTTAGCTAACCGTGCAAACGACCCGGCTAAACGCGGGCGGCGCAAGGATTTTGCTCAGTATGCGGTTGACTAATTAATATGCGTTTTTAAAACGGCCCACTTGACAGCTGTGCAGAAAAAAAGCCGCCACCATTCTCAAGAGAACGGGACGACGCAAGTTGATTAGCCCATTAAGCCAAGTGAGGAAATGGCACCAAAGACCAGTGATCCAATGGTTGCGATGATCATGATCCAAACGAAAACGTTGGTAATTTTTTGAAAAGTTGATTTTTTCTTTTTTTCCATGCGGGTTTAGCCACCTCTTTAAGTCCAATTTACTCAATTAGTTTACCGTGGTCGCTAGAGAATTGCAACCGCCAGGCGAAAAGTAATGGCGGATAATTCGGAAAATGACGTAGGCGGCGCACGTGAGGTTGGAAAAATAAGTAGAATCTAAAGGTTGTAAATGCAAAAAAACTTGGTACTACTCGGTTGACAGGGATTACGGGGCCCCCCATCATCTGCGGCTGTCAGGAATTCGGAGGAACGCTGGTGGTCCGTCGGCTCGGTTTGAAGGCATGTCGGTGAGTACCCAGAAAGTCAGCAGAAACATAGCTGGAATGACAGCGTTCAGTTGAATTGGTAGATTAGGAGAATACTGCTATTGCAGCCGGGAGTGGCGCGAATCTAGGCTCAGCCGGGGAATTTGGCAGCGTACTTTGCTGTCAAATTGGTGACTTTGAGACAGTGAACTTCTGGCTCAAAGCAAGGTCTGAGACCGGTTCTTAGGCTCAGGCCGTCCTTCCCCAGCGTTCCAGCCTAGACTTCGCACAACGGACGGCGGCCAGCATATACCAGTTCATAGAATCTTAAGTTCTGTTAGCGGTTGGCAGGAGTGATTGCAACGGTCGGCAGAAATCTTTATAATTAAACGGAGTCCCCACCAGTCCGCAACGACTGATGGGTCAGAGAAATTTAGCAAGCAACGGAAGTAGGGGGAAACAGCATGGCGTTTTGGGTATCACCGGCGGGCACACTGGCCATTCTCGCGATTGGGTGGTTAGTGATCCACGGGGTCAAACGGCTCTTTAAGCGGCACTGGCCAGCGCAGATCAATACGTGGGATGTCATGGCACCCCTGTTCTTAATCACGGCCATGATGCTGATTCCGCAAGGGGCGGGGCAGATTTTCCCGTGGCTGATTATGGGGTGGATGCTGATAGGTATCGGTGTGACACTTCTACAGGCAATTCACAACAAAGAGTTGCTTTACACCACTTTTTTCCGGACTTTTTGGCGGTTGACGGACCTGTATTGGGTCGCCGGATTCGCAATCTGCTTTTTATTAGTTATTGGTTAAATTAATACATAAATATTAACATATTTGAGTATCTACTCGTTTTTAGTAAGCGTTATAAAGACTGCTAAGCCACGGTGAACACCTGTTCGCCGTGGCTTTTTTAACATTTGTGGGGAAATTTATAAAAATTCGGAAACGTTGTGGTAGAAAGTGGGGGGGTGTGGTAAACTTGGTGATAGTTACAAATGGGAGTGATTGGCTATGTTTATGGGCGAGTTTGAGCATTCGATTGACACCAAAGGCCGGCTGATTATTCCCGCCAAATTTCGTGAGCAACTGGGCGAACAATTTGTCGTGACCCGGGGCATGGATGGGTGTTTATTCGGTTATCCCATGACTGAGTGGGAAACGCTGCAAGACAAGCTCAAAGCCTTGCCAGTCAACCGTAAAGACGCCCGGGCCTTCGTCCGCTTTTTCTACTCCGCGGCAACCGAGTGTGAGCTAGACAAGCAGGGCCGCATCAACTTACCCAAGTCACTGCGCGACCACGCAGCGTTGACCAAACAATGTGTGATCGTCGGGGTGGCCAATCGCTTTGAAATTTGGAGTGCTGATCGGTGGAACGATTTCTCCACCAAGGCAGAAGAAGATTTCGACGATATTGCTGAGAATCTCATTGATTTTGGCATGTAGCGCTAAGAAAGGAGAGTGTTTATGGAAGACTTTCATCACGTAACGGTTTTACTCAAAGAAGCGGTGGCAGGATTAGCCATTCAGCCAACGGGCACCTATGTTGACTGCACTCTCGGTGGCGGCGGTCATAGCCAACGCATTCTCGAGCAATTAACGACCGGTCACCTGTACGCCTTTGACCAAGATCAAACGGCCATTACTTATAATCAAGAACACTTAAAAAAATACATCGACGAAGGTAAGTTAACCTTTGTCAAGAGCAATTTCAGAGATATTCAAGCACAACTCAATCAGCGGGGGATCACCGCGGTTGACGGCATCTTGTATGATCTGGGCGTTTCCTCTCCCCAATTTGACGAGGCGGACCGGGGCTTTAGCTACCAGCACGACGCACCGTTAGATATGCGGATGGATCAAAGCCAAAAGCTCACGGCGTGGATCGTGGTCAACGAATGGGAATTTAACGATCTTATGCGCATCTTCCATCGTTACGGCGAAGAGAAGTTTGCGAAGCCAATTGCCAGAGCCATTGAACGTCACCGGGCCGAAGCACCTATTGATACGACCGGCCAACTGGTCGAAATCATCAAAGAGGGTATTCCAGCGGCGGCTAGACGACACGGGGGTCACCCCGCTAAGAAGGTCTTTCAGGCCATTCGGATCGCCGTTAACGATGAGCTAGGGGCGTTAGAAGATTCTCTGGAACAAGCCGTGAAATTACTCGACTTACACGGCCGCATCAGTGTCATCACCTTCCAATCCTTAGAGGACCGGTTGGTGAAGACCATGTTCCGGGAACAATCCTCGCTGCCTGAACTGCCACAGGGCCTTCCTGTGATTCCGGATAACTTGCAACCTGATTTTCAGCTAGTCAATCGCAAGCCTATTTCACCATCTGAAGAAGAACTTGCGGTGAATCACCGCGCACACAGCGCAAAATTACGAATTTTAGAGAAAATTAAATAAATCAAATAAATATCGACATAGGAAGATGATTATTTATGGCGCAGAATAATTTAGCTGAAGCGGTTCCGCTAACCCCGGAACCCCAACAACGCCCAAACATAGAACAGCCGCAACGTCAGGCGCAGCCGCAGCTTAATCCGCAGCAGCACCCGAACAGCCACAAGTTGCCGGTTTCTAAATTCGAAAAGTGTCTCTTAACCGCATGCGGCTTAGTCTTGGCCGTCATGATGGTGTGTGTCGTGTCGTCTAAAATTGCGTTGACTAACGCGCAGCACAGCTTGCAAAGCGTCAATAGTCAAGTCACCACGGTGCAAAATCACAACACCAATGACCAGCAACAGATTAATGAGTTGCAGAGTCGCAGTCGACTTGATAAAATTGCTAAAAAGCAAGGCTTGAGTTTAGAAAATGCCAGAATAAGGAATGTAAACAAATAATGAAAGATTCCCACGAGCGTCAAACGATGAATAAGCAACCGAACAGAAACCGCAAGAGTCTTGGCCGGTTTCTGTTTTACGCTATCTGCCTGTTGTTTATCTTTATCGTTTGCCGCTTTTCGTATATCGCCATTGGTAAGAGCGTGCAAAATGTCAATTTGAGTTCTCAGGCACAAAAATTGTATACGGCGAACGAGACGCTCAAGGCCAAGCGGGGCACCATTTACGATGCCAATGGCCAGGCGATTGCTGAGGATACCAGTGTGTATTCCTTGTACGTGGTCCTGGATAAGCGGCAGGTCGGGTTAAACGGCCAGAAGCTTTACGCCACCAACAAGGGCAAAATTGCGACCGTTCTGGCAAAGTACCTGCCCATCAGCCGTAAACAGGCGCTCAAGACGTTGAACCCCAGTAAGAAGAACACGTTCCAAGTGGAATTTGGGACGGCGGGGCAAAACATTTCGTTGACCACGAAGCAGCAGATTCAAAAGGCCCATTTGAACGGGGTCAATTTTATTCAACAAGAAGCGCGGCTCTATCCCAACGGTATCTTTGCCTCTCATCTAGTCGGCCTGGCCGAATCCAAGACCAACAAGGCTGGGGAGACGTCATTGATTGGCACGATGGGGCTGGAACAAGCGTTTAACAAGCAACTGACCGGGACGAACGGTTCCCAGAAGATCAAAAAAGACATGTACGGGTACCAGTTGCCGGGCACCAAGCAGAAATACAAGAAGGCCAAGAACGGCGACAACGTGTACACCACGCTAGATACGCGCCTCCAGACCTTGTTGGAAACGGAAATGAGCAGTGTCCAAGACCAAGTCAAGGCCAATTCCATGAACGCCGTCTTGATGAATGCCAAGACCGGGGCGATTCTCGCCGCGACCCAACGGCCGACGTTCAATGCGTCGACCAAGGCTGGGCTGGGGCAAATCTGGCGTAATACGCTGGTCCAAGACGCCTACGAGCCGGGGTCGACCATGAAGATCTTCACCCTGGCATCGTCCATCGACAGTGGCAACTACAACGGTAATGCCACGTATCAATCCGGGCGCTACACGATTGGGACGCAAACGGTACCCGATTGGAACACGTCTGGGTGGGGGACGATTACCTACAACAAGGGATTTGCCCTCTCCAGTAACGTGGCCATGGCCCATTTGGAACAACAGATGGGAGCCAAAACCTGGAAAAAATACATTGACCGATTCCGCTTCTTGAAGAGCACCCATTCGGGTCTGCCGGGTGAATTGACCGGGAGTATTGCCTTTAAGCGGCCGATCGAACAGGCCGACACGTCGTTTGGTCAAGGGATTCAGGTCACGTTCTTCCAGATGCTCCAGGCGTTGACCGCCGTCAGCAATAATGGGAAAATGATGAAGCCTTACGTGATTAGTAAGGTCGTTGACCCGAATACCAATAAGACCGTTGCCAAGTACAATCCCAAGACCGTGGGGACCCCCATTTCGGCCAAAACGGCTAAAGCGGTTCGCAAACATATGGAAGATGTCGTCTACAAGAGTTATGGTATTGGGGGCGACTATAAAATGAGTGGCGAACGCGTGGCCGTGAAGACCGGGACCGCCCAAGTCAGCAACGGGAGCGGCTACCTCTCTGGCGACGACAGTTATCTCTATTCCGTCGCGGCCATGGTTCCCGCAAGCAATCCCAAGTACGTGATGTACATCACCATGAAGCAACCGCATCTGGGCAGTAAGACCGCCACGCAACTGTTGGCATCGATCATGAAACCCGTCATGGCGCGGGCGCTGCAAGAAGATGCTGAGACCAAGAACACCACGAGCGCCAAGATGCCGGCAGTGACCGGCAAGACCACGACGAGCGCCGCCAGTGCACTGACCAAGGCGGGCGCGACCGTGACCACGTTGGGTTCCGGCAGTAAGGTGTTAAGTCAGTCCGTGAAGACGGGAACGTCCCTGTATCAGGGCCAACGCGTCTTCTTGAAGACCGGCGGAGTTGTCGCTTTGCCAAGTTTAACCGGCTGGTCTAAGGGTGATGTGGTAAAATTAGCACAGTTAGAAGGTTTGAAACTGACGGTATCCGGCGACGGGTACGTCACGAAGCAAAGCGTCAAGGCCGGCACTACCGTCGGATCGGGCGCTGGGCTAACGGTAACCTTGAAACAAAATAAATGAGAATGAGGATTGAGAGAGACAATGATGAATGTACTGTTGCCACTGTTGGGTGGATTTATAATTACGGCGGCCTTTATGCCGTCACTGATCCGGTATTTCCGGGCGCGGCACGAAGGGCAAATGATTCGTGAAGAAGGGCCCACGTGGCACGAAAAGAAATCGGGAACCCCGACCATGGGTGGTCTCCTGTTCATTATTGCCATCGTGATCATGACCTTGGTCACCAGCTGGGCGTTAGCGCCACACCACGTCTTATCAACCACGTGGATTCTGCTCTTTATCCTGGTCCTATACGGGGCCTTAGGGATGTGGGACGACAGTATCAAGCTGTTTCACCGGCAAAATGAAGGACTGAAGGCCTGGCAAAAATTGCTGGGTCAAATCGTGGGGGCGTTGATCCTCTTTTGGGTCTACACCCACGAACAGTTGCCCATGGAATTACACGTTCCCGGGCTCGGCAACTGGCATATGAGTGCCTGGTACGCCATCTTCGTCATTATTTGGTTAGTTGGGTTCAGTAATGCCGTAAACCTCTCCGATGGCTTAGACGGCCTGGTAAGTGGCTTAGCCAGCATCTCTTTCTTGGCATACGGCATCGTGGCCTGGCAACAACACCAGATGAACATTGCTCTATTCTGTTTTGCCGTAGTCGGCAGTCTCCTCGGCTTTCTCATTTTTAATCACAAACCAGCCAAAATCTTCATGGGTGACACCGGCTCACTAGCATTAGGTGGTGCCTTGGCCGCAGTCTCAATTCTGTTGCATCATGAATTGTCCCTGCTGTGGATCGGTTTGGTCTTTGTGATCGAGACGGCGAGTGTTATTTTGCAAGTTGCCTCATTCAAACTGACCGGAAAGCGTATCTTCCTGATGAGTCCGATTCACCATCACTTCGAAATGAAGGGCTGGAGCGAATGGAAGATTGATTTCACTTTCTGGGGCGTGGGCTTGGTTACCGCGTTGACCGGTGTATGGGCAATCTTGGCAAAATAGCGTCTGACGACTAATGGGCTAACTGGCTCATTAGCGCTGGTTAGCCCATTTTTTGTCTTAGCGTGGGCTAAATTTTTTGCCTGCGGCTGCCAGGGGTTCCGCCTGCTCTGGGGAACGCCTTCAGCCTGAGAAGCGGTCTTCCGACACAGCTGGCTCCACCCCTGGCAGCCTCCGGCGGATTTAGTGTGTTAAGGCAGAATGGTTGTCAGCGGGTGTCCACAGTTATGAGTCCGGTTGGTCTCGCTACACAGTCCGTGCTGGTGCCTTACCGTTCGCTAGAGATGCGTTGGAACGCTGAGGGCGACGGCTTGAGCCGAAGAGCGGTCTCAAGCCGCAATTTGGTGCCGGTAGACCGCGTTTTCAAATTGGTGCAGCACTATCTGGGATGACGACACCATTCAGGTTTTGTCTAGTTGCCAGGCCATTGGTTTCGGTTATGCTGGATGTGATTGGCTAATGTCAATCTGCTGATTGATTGCTGCTGTCGCAACCGGACAACTGACCTACCACAGTAAGTGGCCAGTAAAACGTTGTGCCGCAGTAGACATGATTATCAAAAAAATTAAATCGATGAATCAAAGAGAATGGAGAGCGAGCGGTTATTATGAAACAAATCACGACGTATCAAGACAAAAAAGTGCTGGTCTTGGGATTGGCGAAAAGCGGGGTCAATGCAGCTCATTTATTGAAGCGTCTAGGCGCGCAGGTGACCGTCAGTGATGTCAAACCGTTGGCTGAAAACCCGGATGCACAAGCGCTGAAGGATGCCGGTTTCAACGTCATCACGGGTGAACAAACGGCCGATCTATTGGATCCCGGCTATGACTATATCGTGAAGAACCCCGGTATCTTTTACGACGTGCCCGTGGTCAAACGGGCCTTAGCCGAAAAGATTCCGGTCATTGGGGAAATGGAACTGGTCGGCGAGGTAGCCGATGCCGAACTGATTGCCGTCACCGGGAGCAACGGGAAGACCACGACCACTACGATGATCCAAAAGATGGTCGACCATGATCGGCAAGCGGGCAAGGCCGTTTACGCCGGCAACATTGGGATTCCCGCCAGCAAGGTGGTCCAAGAGGTCACTCCAGACGACACTTTGGTCCTGGAAGTCTCCAGCTTCATGCTGGTTGAGACGACCGAATTTCATCCCCACATCGCCGTTTTGACCAACATCTTCTCCAACCATTTGGACTATCACAAGACGCGGGCTAACTACGTCGCAGCCAAGATGAAGATCACGGCGAACCAAACGGCCGATGACTATTTCGTCGTCAACTTTGATAGTCAAGAATGGCGTGATTTGAGTCAAAATACCAAGGCCCAAGTCGTCCCATTCTCTCGTCAAGACCAATCCGAAGACGGGGCCTACGAGAAGGACGGCATTCTGTACTTTAAGCAAGAAAAAATCATGCCGGCCAGCGAGATCAAGGTACCTGGCGACCACAACGTGGAAAACGCCTTGGCAGCGATTGCCGTGGCGAAGATCAAGGGTGTCAGCACGGCAGCCATCGTGGCGGTTCTCAGAACCTTTGGTGGGGTACGGCACCGGACACAGTTCGTCCTAGAAGCCGAAGGACGGCAATACTACAATGATTCGAAGGCAACCGACATGGAAGCCACGGAAATGGCGTTAAAGGGCTTCAAGGCCCCAGTCGTTCTGTTAGCCGGTGGGTTAGACCGGGGGTATACTTTTGAAAAGATGATTCCGTCCTTTAAAGCCCACGTCAAGGCCATCATCTTGTTTGGTCAGACAGCTAAGTTGCTGGAAGACACGGCCAAGCAAGCCGGCATCAAGACCATCGAACTGACCGATAACGTGGAAACGGCGGTCCCATTGGCTTACAAGCTGAGTGATCCCGGTGACATCGTGCTCTTATCACCAGCCAATGCCAGTTGGGACCAATACCCGAACTTTGAGGTTCGTGGCGACCGGTTCATCAAGGCTGTTGAACAGTTGACTGGGAAACAGGAGGAAAAATAATGCGATTAATGGTATCGGGGGGCGGTACCGGGGGCCATATTTACCCGGCACTCGCGCTCATCAAAGCGTTGAAGAAGCGAGAACCGGATTCCGCTATTATGTACGTGGGGTCTGAACGGGGGCTGGAAAGCAGCATTGTGCCAGCCAAAGGCATCCCCTTTCAAGCAACCCGGATTCAAGGGTTTAAACGGTCCTTATCGCTGGAAAATTTTAAAACGATCTATCTCTTCTTGAAGAGTGTGCACGCGGCCAAGAAAATGATTCGGCAATTCAAACCGGACGTGGTCGTGGGAACTGGGGGCTACGTGTCTGGGGCCGTGGTCTACGCCGCAGCGCGCTTGCACGTGCCAACCTTGATTCACGAACAAAATAGTGTGGTCGGCGTGACGAACCGCTTCTTGAGCCGTTACGTGGACCGCATCGCCTACGTCTTTGACGCGGCACTGGATCAGTTACCAGCAACCAAGATGGTCAAGACGGGGAATCCCCGGGCCCAAGAGGCTGCCGAGATCGTCAGTCATTTTAGCTGGACCGAATATGGTCTCAAAGATGACGTGCCGACCCTGCTGATCTTCGGGGGCTCTCAAGGGGCATTGAAGATCAACGCCGCTACGGTGGCCGCGATTCCCGAATTTAATCAACGCAAGTACCAGGTCGTCTTCGTCACCGGTCAGAAACGCTACGACGGCGTCATGGCCGAACTGAAAGACGTCACGGTGGCGGACAATGTGGTTATTAAGCCCTACATCAGCAACATGCCAGAAGTGCTACCCAAGGTCGCCGCAATCGTCGGTCGGGCTGGGGCCACGAGCTTAGCGGAAATCACGGCCGATGGGATTCCGTCGATTCTGATTCCTAGCCCGTACGTGACGGCCAATCACCAAATGAAAAACGCGCAGTCCCTGGCTACGGTTGGTGCAGCGGAGATCATCACTGAGGAAAACCTGAGTGGCGCGACCTTGATGCGCAAGGCGGACCAGTTGATGAACGACGACGCCTTACGTCAAGACATGGCAGCGGCTTCTAAGCAATTGGGTGTGCCTGACGCGGCTGACCGCGTGCTTGACGTGGTCGAATCCTTAAAGCAGACGAAGTAGTCTGTTAAGTACCCGAAAAAATAGTGGATGGGAGGTGGGCGGCTGTGAAGTTTCGCTTGAACCGTAATGAATCAAAGCAACAGCAGCATGCCTTGACCCCCTGGGAAGAATACCAGGAACAGGCCGAGGAGAAGCGCAAGCAAGCCAAGACGCCCAAGTGGATCCACAAGGCTCAGCGAATTGGCGACAAGCTGCCGCGGCTGAAGCATCAGCGTAACCGGAAGCTGATTCGCCGATTAACGATCCTGTTGACGAGCTTTACCGTGGTCATCCTAGCGATGGTCTACCTGGTCTCGCCACTGAGTCACTTCCCGACGGTCAAAGTCACGGGCACAGCGGCGTTATCGGCCAAGCAGGTCCAGCAAGCGGCCCACATTCACGCGGGCGATTCCGTGTTCAAGGTGTTGGGTCACGAGCAACGTTTGGCCCAGCGTGCACGCAAACGCAATACGCGGCTCAAGAACGTTCAGATCACCCTGCGGCGGCCCAATCACGTGACGATTCACGTCAAGGAATTTGCGACCGCGGGTTACGTGATGAAGCAAAACCGCTATTATGAAGTCTTGGAAAATGGTGTGGTGAGCCAGCAGTCCGTGACGCAACCCAAGAGTGGGACGCCGGTTTACGGCCACTTCAAGCATGCCAAGACGCTGCACCGCATGATTTTGCAGTATGCGCAACTGAATGGCGACATCAAGCGCAGCATCAGTGAGATTCAAGATGCCCCGACCAAAGACAACCCGGATCGGGTTCATCTATTCATGAACGATGGCAACGAAGTCTACGCCAGCATTGCGAGTTTTGCCAAGAAAATGGCTTATTACCCGGGAATTGCGGCTAAGATGAAACAAAAGGGTGTTGTCAATTTGGAAGTGGGCGCTTACTCGTATGCCTTCAAGAAATGATTTCATTTTGATTGCAGCGAATAAAAAGCGTCATAAAGGCTTTTTTAACCCCTAGCAAATGTGGTAAACTGTAAAATAATTAGGGAAAAAGCGAATTCATGCAGTGTTATTAGATTGATTAACTTAGGAGGTTCCTTTTTCTATGGATAATTCAGGGATGTACGTTGGTCTCGATATAGGAACCACCTCAATAAAAGTCATTGTTGCTGAGAATGTTAAAGGGCAGATGAACGTTATTGGCGTGGGAAACGAACGTTCGAACGGTGTCAGCCGCGGGGTAATCGTGGATATTGACAAAGCCGCTGAAGCAATTCAACGGGCCGTCCGGCAAGCCGAAGAGAAGGCCAGCATCGAAATTCACGATGTGATTGTGGGAATTCCCGCAAATATGTTAAAAATTGAACCTTGCAGTGGCATGATTGCCATTGATGACCAGTCCCGCGAGATCACCGGCCGTGACGTGCGTAACGTCGCGACGGCAGCCTTGATTCAAAGCCTGCCGCCAGAACGGGAAGTCGTTGACATCTTGTCCGATGAGTTCGTCGTTGACGGGTTTGACGGCATCAAGGATCCACGCGGCATGGTCGGTGTCCGATTAGAGTTGCACGGGACCTTGTTTACCGGACCCAAGACGATTATGCACAACACCCGCAAAGCCGTGGAACAAGCCGGCTTGAAGTTACGGGGCACGGTCATCAACCCGATGGCCCAAGGCATGATGGTCATGAACGATGGGGAACAAGACTTTGGGACGATCCTGATCGACCTGGGCGGTGGCCAATCCACCGCTGCCGTTATTCATGACCACCAACTGAAATACATTGATGTGGATCAAGAGGGCGGTCAGTTTATCACCAAGGATATTTCCGTGGTCCTAAACACCTCACTGGACAGTGCTGAGAAGCTGAAGCGCGATTACGGTTACGCTGATTCGACGCAGGCCAGTGATGAAGATGAGTTCCCGGTTGACGTGGTTGGGCAAAGCCAACCGACGCCAGTGTCTGAAAAATACTTAGCGGAGATCATTGAGGCCCGTTTGGACCAGATCTTCAAACACCTCCGGGCCAACCTGGATAAGGTGCAAGCCTTAGAGCTTCCCGGTGGTATCGTCTTAACTGGTGGGGTCGCCGCCTTGCCAGGCATCACCGATTTGGCGACCGACGAATTTAACACAAACGTTCGGGTTTACGTGCCAGATCAAATGGGGTTGCGTCATCCGTCCTTTACGCTGGCGCTGGCCTTAGTGAAATACTTTGGGGGGCTGAGTGAGATCGACCTGCTCATCAAGAGTGCCTTGACGGGCTCCACCCAACTAGCCGATGAAACCGATGAGATTCGCCAACGTGAACAGGCCGCTGAAGCTGAGCAGACCGCACCAGCGCAATCAAATCAGGGTAAGCAACCGAAACCAAAAAAGAAGAAAAATCGGACTGAAGGTATCAAGAAGTTCTTCAGCGACTTCTTCGACTAACGCGAGATGGAGGAATACACAAATGGAATACTCACTAGATTCTGCTCAAAATAACGGCGCAATCATTAAGGTGATTGGTGTCGGTGGCGGGGGTAACAACGCCGTCAACCGGATGATCGCCGAAGACGTCAAGGGTGTCGAATTTATCGTGGCCAACACGGATGTGCAGGCCCTCGAAGCCTCAAAAGCCGAAACCAAGATTCAACTTGGGCCGAAATTGACCAAGGGACTTGGCGCGGGTGCCAACCCAGAAGTTGGGGCCAAGGCCGCTGAAGAAAGCGAAGAACAGATCACCGAAGCCTTACAAGGCGCCGACATGGTCTTCGTCACTGCCGGCATGGGCGGTGGTACCGGGAACGGTGCTGCGCCAATCGTGGCTAAGATCGCCAAAGAAGGCGGTGCGTTAACGGTGGGTGTTGTGACCCGGCCATTTAGTTTTGAAGGCCCACGGCGGGGTCGTTTCGCCGCTGAAGGGGTCGCCGCAATGAAGGAAAACGTGGACACGTTGATCGTCATTGCCAACAACCGTTTGTTAGAAATCGTGGACAAGAAGACCCCAATGATGGAAGCCTTCCAAGAAGCCGACAACGTGTTACGTCAAGGGGTCCAAGGGATCTCTGACTTGATCACAAGTCCTGGTTACGTTAACTTGGACTTTGCCGACGTGAAGACGGTCATGAAAGACCAAGGGGCGGCTTTGATGGGGATTGGCTCTGCCAACGGCGAAAACCGCACGGAAGATGCCACCAAGAAGGCCATCTCTTCACCACTGCTGGAAGTGTCTATCGATGGTGCCGAACAAGTGCTGTTGAACATCACCGGTGGTCCAGACCTGTCCTTATTTGAAGCTCAAGCGGCTTCTCAAATCGTTTCCGATGCTGCGACGAGCGACGTGAACATCATCTTTGGGACGTCGATCGACGAAGACCTGGGCGACGAAGTGCGGGTCACGGTAATTGCAACCGGGATCGACAAGAAGAAAGAAGAACGGGAAGCTGCCCAACACAGTCGCGTAGCGCGCCGTGCTGACAACCAACCAAGCCGCTCAACGGACAGTCGTAACGAGACCCCAACCCAAGAAAACGACAAGGATCCATTCGGCAACTGGGATATTCGCGAACCTGCGCACCGGCCAGAACCGAAGAGCACCAACAGCTCCAGCAATGAATTTGCCGGCGTTGACAAACCTGATTTCAACATCTTCAACCCTAGTGAACACGATACCTCTGCGGGGGACGATAACCAGGGTGAAGATACGCCACCATTCTTCAAACGGCGGCGCAAGTAATAGCAGCTCAGATAGAATTCGTGTTGAGAGGAGTGGCGTACCATGGCGGAGAAGTTTAGTCTAAGCAAATTTTTCGGAATGAACGACGAGTATGACGAAGACTATGAGGATGAGCCGAAAACGGCCCCCACAGCCCAGTCAACGCCAACTACCCCGAATCGGCCAGTTGATAGTCGAAAGGTGGTTGCCATGCGATCTGCAAAGCCAAGTACCAGTCATATCGCGATCTGCGAACCGCGAATCTATTCGGATGCCAAGTCGATTGCGAAACAAATTACCGGTGGGGACGCCGTCATCGTGAATTTTGCCCGGGTGGATGAAGCCCAGGCCCAACGCATCGTGGATTTCTTAAACGGAACCGCGTTTGCCGTGGGTGGCGAAATCAAACGGATCGGTGAACAGATCTTTCTCTGTACGCCCCACAACTTTGAGGTCAGCGGCGATGTCGCCGCTAACCTCGGGACTCAAGTCACACAATAAAGGAGCTTCGCAGTGATACAATTCATACTTTTGCTATTTAAAGTCCTGAACTGGGCCGTGAGCGCCTACATCCTGTTGATCGTGGTGTATGCCTTGCTCAGTTGGCTCCCTGGTGGCTATCAGTCTAAGTTTGGTCAAATCATTGGTCGGCTAGTTGAGCCGTTCCTCCGTTACTTTGAGTTTGTCTCGGTGGGACCGCTGGGCTTCGGGCCGGTGGTGGCCATTATCGTGCTCACGCTGGTCCAGTATGGACTATCGGCGTTAGAGCAAATGATTTTTGGCTTAATCTTATAAGGAAAAGGAGGGGAAGGAATTGGATGAGAATGTCCTACAACATTTTCGACCGGATGAGGCGCCCCTGATCGACGCTATCGGCGGCTGGATTCAACAAGTTCAAGACGAATATCGTCCCGTTCTCACTCATTTCTTGAACCCCCGGCAAGTGTACATCGCGACCACCTTAGCGCAACGGGCGGATCAGCACGTGCGCTTCAGTGGCGGTCACGAACACGCTGAAATGCAGCGGGCGTTATTTTACCCGGATTACTACGAACCGGTGCCGCAGGACTTTGAACTGACGGTACTTAAGGTCGATTACCCCGTAAAATTCGCGACGCTTCATCACAGTCAGATTTTAGGGACCTTGTTGGGTGCCGGCATTGAGCGAGAGATTCTCGGGGATATTTTGACCGATGGCACGAATTGGCAAGTCATCACCGAAGCGGGGATGGCGGACTATTTGGTCGGTCAAGTGGACCACATCGGCCGCGTCAAGGCTCGGCTACAGCCGGATACCTGGGATGATTTATTGGTGCCCATGAACGAGTGGGAGACTGAAGGGGCGACCTTGTCGTCACTGCGGTTAGACAATATCGTGGGAACCGGGTTTCATTTGTCACGACACCGCGCCAAGGAACTGATCGAAAGCGGCAAGGTCCGGTTGAACTGGGCGGAAACGCTGAAACCAGATTTTGAATTAGACGTCGCGGACATCGTCTCCGTCAGAGGCTTTGGCCGCATCCGGCTGGATGAAGTTGGCGGCCGAACCAAGAAAGAAAAGATTCGGGTCACCCTAGCGGTACTGCAGAAATAGATGTGGAGGGAACAGAGCAATGGTTTTAAGTCCATTAGACATTCATAATAAAGAGTTCGGTACCAAGATGCGCGGTTACAACGTTGACGAGGTCAATGATTTCTTAGATCAAGTGATCAAGGATTACCAAATCACGTTGAACCACAACAAGGAATTAGAGGAACAACTGGATGCGGCCAACGAAAAGCTCAAGTACTTTAACGACTTGAAGGATTCCTTGAACCAATCCATCTTAGTTGCGCAAGAGGCCGCCGATAAGGTCAAGGCCAACTCCCAAAAGGAATCGGAAATTATCATTCGCGAAGCCCAGAAGCAAAGCTCCGACATCGTTTCTGAAGCCACGAACAAGGGTAACCAGATCATGAATGAAGCCTCCAAGCGGGCCAAGAAGTTGGCCGTGGAGACCGATGACTTGAAGAAGAGCACCCGGGTCTTCCGCCAACGCTTACAAGTCATGTTGGAAAGCCAACTGGAAGTGGTCAAGTCCAACGACTGGGATAGCCTGTTGAAGGAAGGCTCAATGTCCAGCTACGAGGAAATCAAGAAGGTCGTTGGCGACCGGCTTGACAACGAAGGGGCTCAGGGCGTAAACTCAGAAGCATCCCAACCGGTTGAAGACACGCCGGTCGCGGAAGCCCCCGTCACAGATAGTGGGGACGACAATGGGGAAACCGTTGTGATTTTCCCGGACAATGACCAACCACAATTTGATAAAGACAAACAATAGGCACTGAGAAAGGCGCCTCACAAAAAGATGGTACTAGCGAGTTAGCGACGGTGGAAGGCTAACACCCGCTCTTTTTGTCTGGTATCACTTCTCCAAGCTCCACGGCTGAATCAATAGTAAGCGGTGGCGTGAACGGCACGTTACGTCGTTTGAGGGTGAGTCCCGGGGTTACCCGGGGTTCGCTAAATTTGGGTGGTACCACGAAAACGACTTCGTCCCTTGCGACGAGGCCGTTTTTTGTTTTGGGAAAAATGTGGAGCTTGGCCGCCGTCCGCGGTGCCAAATATGAGTCGGAACGCTGTGTGGTCAATTAAATTGGCCAAGCCAGTGCCTGCGGCTGCCAGGGGTTCCGCCTGCTATGGGGAACACCTCCAGCCAAAGGGCGGGCTTCCGGCTCGCTTGAAAGCCTCGCCAAGACCGCGATTCTCTCAAGTCGCCCCACGCTGTAGGCTGAGACAGAACCTCAGCCAACACCGTCGACACAGCTGGCTCCACCCCTGGCGACCTCCGGCATGATTGTGCGTCGCCATCACGTGGTCGCAAATTTGTCGCTGGTTACTATCCGTGAGCCAGTTGCTACGGTTGCTAATTGACGGGTTCTTGCCAGAGTCGATGGTTACCGCTACCGAAGCCGATAGTTCGCTAGATATGAGTTCAGCCGTGGGAGTTTCCTAAGTAGCGGACTTTGCTGGTTAGGAAACTGGCAGCTTGGAGACGCGATTTATCGGCTCCAAGCTGAGGGTCGAGACCGTACTTTGGCTCGGCCCGTCCGCCCACAGCGTTCCGACTCATATCTAGCGAACGGCAAGGCGGCCAGCAAAGACAATGTTAACGTAAAACAGACGGTCGGTTGACCGGTGAGCTGAGGCCGTTGGGCTTGAGCTCACCGGTTCACCAACCGAGGAACAAAAATTTTAAGGAGGAAACACGGTATGCGAGTGAAAGACACGCTTAACCTGGGTAAGACCAAGTTTAAGATGCGCGGAAATTTACCAGTCAAAGAAGTTGACCGGCAAAAGATCTGGGCTGAAAACAAAGTTTACGAAGCCCGGCAAAAATTAAATGAAGGGAAGCCCACCTTTATTCTCCATGATGGGCCACCATACGCCAATGGTCCTATTCACATGGGCCATGCCATGAACAAGATCTCCAAGGATATCATCGTTCGGTTCAAATCAATGAGCGGCTACCGGGCACCTTATGTTCCTGGTTGGGATACCCATGGCTTGCCAATCGAACAACAATTGACGAAGGCCGGCTACGACCGTAAGAAGATGTCGACGGCCGAATTCCGTGACCTGTGTCGCGAATATGCCTTGAAGCAAGTTGACCAACAACGCGAAGGCTTCAAGCGTTTGGGCGTTGCCGGTACCTGGGACGATCCTTACTTGACGTTAAAGCCTGAATTTGAAGCTGCGGAAGTCCGTGTCTTCGGTGAAATGGCTAAGCGCGGGTTGATTTACAAGGGTAAGAAGCCCGTTTACTGGTCTTGGTCTTCCGAATCAGCCATGGCTGAAGCCGAAGTCGAATACCACGACGTGACCTCACCATCTGCCTTTTATGGCGAACAAGTCGTTGATGGCAAGGGCGTGTTGGATAACGACACCTACCTGGTCGTTTGGACCACGACGCCGTGGACGATTCCCGGTTCTGAAGGGATCACCATTGACGCTGGTATTGAATATGCCGTGGTACAACCCGCTGGCGAAGATCGGAAATTTGTCTTAGCCCGTGAATTGGTCGACAAGAACGCTGAATTGTTTGGCTGGGAAGATGTCAAAGTCTTGAAGACCGTGATGGGTCAAGACTTAGAGAACATCACCGCCCAACACCCATTCATCGCTGATCGCAAGCTGGTCGTGATGCTGGGCGACTTCGTTACGACTGAAACAGGGACTGGCTTGGTCCACACGGCGCCAGGTTTAGGGGAAGACGACTTTAATGTCGGCAAGCTCTACAATCTGCCCGTTGTGGTACCGGTCAACGACCAAGGGTACATGACGGCGGAAGCAGGTCCTGATTTTGACGGCGTTTTCTATGACGATGCCAACCAAATCGCTTTGGACAAGCTGAAGGCCAGCAACGCCCTGTTGAAGTACATGCCTTATGAACACAGCTATCCATTTGACTGGCGGACGAAGAAGCCCGTCATCTTCCGGGCAACGCCACAATGGTTTGCGTCCGTCGACAAGATTCGTGACGAGATCTTGGCCACGTTAGACGACGTGAAGTTCCAACCTGATTGGGGCAAACGGCGTCTGGCAAACATGATCAAGGACCGTGGCGACTGGGTTATTTCCCGGCAACGGGTCTGGGGTGTGCCACTGCCAATCTTCTACGGCGAAGACGGCGAGGCCATCATCACGCCAGAAACGGTCAACCACGTCGCTGATCTATTTGGCAAATATGGGTCTAACATCTGGTTCAAACGGGATGCGAAGGATCTCTTGCCAGACGGTTTTACCAGCGAACACTCACCTAATGGCGAATTCACCAAGGAAACCGACATCATGGATGTGTGGTTTGACTCTGGTTCGTCTCACCAAGGGGTCTTGGCTGAACGCGACTACCTCGACTTCCCAGCCGACCTGTATCTGGAAGGCTCTGACCAATACCGGGGCTGGTTCAACTCAAGTCTGATCACCAGTGTGGCCGCTACCGGCAAGGCACCTTACAAGCAGGTCGTTTCCCAAGGATTCACGTTGGACAAAGACGGCCACAAGATGTCCAAGTCACTCGGTAACACGATTGCGCCAGACGAGATCATCAAGAAGATGGGGGCCGACATCGTCCGTCTCTGGGTCACTTCTGTGGATACCTCAGCCGACGTGCGTGTCAGCACCGAAGCCTTCGTGAAGATTTCCGACAGCTACAAGAAGTTACGGAACACGATGCGTTACTTGTTGGCCAACACCAGCGACTTCGATCCTGAAAAGGACGCGGTCGCCTTTGACCAATTGACACCCGTTGACCGCCACATGCTCTACAAGTTGAACGCCTTCACCAAGAGTGTGGAAGACCACTACAACAACTTTGACTTCCTGAACATCAACAAGGAATTGAACAACTTTGTCGTCAGTGACCTGTCCGCCTTCTACCTGGACTTCGCCAAGGATGTCTTGTACATCGAAGCCGAAGACAGTCCAGCCCGGCGCTCAATGCAAACGGTCTTCTACCAAATCGCGGTTAGCTTGACCAAGCTGATCACGCCGATCCTGCCACACACGGCCGAAGAAATCTGGGGCTTCTTGAAAGAACCAGAAGAATTCGTCCAATTGGCTGAAATGCCAGTCGTGATGGACATGGACGACGAAAATGAAGTTGAAGATGACGAGCACAAGTCTGCCTGGGATCGCTTCATGACCTTGCGGAGCCACGTCTTAAAGGCGTTGGAAGAAGCACGGGATGCCAAATTGATTGGGAAGGCTGCGGAAGCGCACCTCGACTTATACGTTGACGACGACGCGCAAGCCTTACTGGACAAGTTGAACGTCAATGTTCAACAGATCCTGCTGGTTTCCGGCTTAGATGTTGCCAAGTTGACCGATGCCCCAGCTGACGCCTTGACCTTCGACCACATGGCCGTGAAGGTAACGCCAGCTGCTGGTGAGGTTTGCGAACGGTGCCGGTTGGTCAAGGAAGACGTTGGTAGTGATTCAGACTACCCACACTTCTGTGCCCGCTGTGCCGCTATCGTTCGGGCCAACTACCCCGAAACGGCAACTGAAGGTTTTGAAGAAAAATAAGCATTAGCAAAATGTCGACTACCAGTCATTGGTGGTCGGCATTTTTCGTTCGGGTTTCGGTATGATGGTTAGCTGCCGCCTGCCGTTGCGCGAAAATGGACTACTTGCCTTGCCAGATGCCTGCGGCTGCCAGGGGTTCCACCTGCTATGGGGAACGGCTCCAGCCTGAGAAGCGGGCTTCCACTTCGCTTGGAAGCCTGGCAAAGGCCGCCAGTCTCCCAAGTCGTCCCACGCTGTAGGCAGAGATAAAACCTCTGCCAACACCGTCGACACAGCTGGCTCCACCCCTGGCGACCTCCGGCAGGTTAGGTGGTTATGGCGAAATTGATGAGACTTCGGCGGCACATAACGACTGTAAACAATTGCTGCGGTCACAGTCAGCAATCGTTATTGACGAGCACCACCGTAGCCGAGAGTGAAGCGAAAATGGGCTCAGCCGTGGGAGTTTGCTTAGCGGCGGTCTTTTTCGCTTAGCAAACTGGCGTCTTTGAGACGTGGGCCACCGGCTCAAAGCGAGGGCGAGACCGAATTTTGGCTCGACCGGTCCGCCCACCGCGTTCCAGCCCATTTTCGCGCAACGGTAGGCGGAATAATATGTACCGATTGGTAAGGAAATGCTAAGCGGAGAACCATTGTTTGCGGTCGACTGGTCAAGCGAGTATAATTTGGACTATGTATGGGAGGAATCAAGCATGTTAACCGGAAAAGTAAAGAGTTACAGTGAACAACGCGGTTTTGGTTTCATCACCACGCCCGCAGACGGCGACGTATTCGTGTACTACACGGCTATCGTCGGTGAAGGGTTCAAAAAACTAGAAGTGGGCCAAACCGTGCAATTTGTGATTGTTCAAGGCATGCGTGGTCTCCAAGCGGCAAAAGTTACCCCTGTTGTGACGGGGAGTAGCGAGGAGGCGTAAAGATGGATTTGGAAGAACACGTTGAATCAACAGAAGAATTGTATGATGGCGTCATCGTTAAGCTGGAACGGCAACGGGTCCGTTTGCCAAATGGCGACACGGCGACTCGTGAGATCGTGCGTCATGCGGGGGCCGTGGGTATTTTGGCCCTGACCGCCGACAACAAAATGATTTTGGAACGGCAATGGCGGGCACCCATCGCGGCGACGACCTTGGAGATTCCGGCTGGGAAGTTAGATAGTCGGGACGCCGATAACGTGGAACACGCGGTGATGCGGGAGCTTAACGAAGAGATTCGCTACCAACCGGGCAATTTAAAACGCATTACCGGATTTTATTCCAGCGTCGGGTTCTCTGACGAATACATGACGCTCTTTTTGGCAACTGACTTAAAGCCGGTCACCACGGAATTACCGCGGGACCAGGGAGAAAACCTGGAACTCTTGACGGTCACGAAAGACCAAGCCCAGGCCATGATTGACAGCGGCGAAATCAACGACGCCAAGACGATTACGGCCATCTATTACTGGTTATTACAGAAGTAGGTGACAGCAATGCATCCAGATGATGAGCAAGACGGTCGGCAGCCTAAGACCCGTGCGGATTATCGCCGGGAACAGGAACAGGCCGAAAAGGACTTTCAAGAACGCGACCGCAAGCGAGTCCAAGTCGAAAAGGAATATGCGCGCAACCACGGTGGAGCAGCGCCGGATAGTGACGATGACCCCAACGAGCAGCGGGTCAGCCCAGCCGATAGCAAGCAGCACCGGCTCAAGACGCGCCTCAATTGGGCAATCTTCTGGCTGATTCTCTTGATTGTGGCGGTGTATTTGATTCTGTTCTTTTTAGACTAAAGACCAAAAGACCAAGATAGGCTTGACTGGTCGCCTGCCGTTGCGCGAAAATGGGCTGGAACGCGGTGGGTGGACCGGTCGAGCCACAGGGCGGTCTCGCCCTCGCTTTGAGCCGGTGGCCCGCGTCTCAAAGACGCCAGTTTGCTAAGCGGCATGAACCCCGCCGCTAAGCAAACTCCCACGGCTGAGCCCATTTTCGCTCCACTCTCGGCGAAGTTAGTGCACATTTGTAATACTGGTGGCCAACACCCGGATTAGTTATTGCTGGTTGTTGTCGGCCGCCATGGTTATGCTAGTCTGACAGGGTATCATGTACCTTGCCGGAGGAGGCCAGGGGTGGAGCCAGCTGTGTCGACGGTGTTAGCTGGCGTTTTGTGCCAGGTTACAGCGTGGGGCGACTTTGAAGACTGGCGAATCGTGCCAGGCTTCAAAGCGAACCGGAAGCCCGCATTTGGGCTGGAGGTGTTCCCCATAGCAGGCGGAACCCCTGGCAGCCGCAGGCAACTGGTGATGTATGCGTTGTAGGCTTGCGCAACGGTAGGCGGATCTATAACAATGTAAAAATAAAAGACAAAACGAATAGGAGTGGACACACGACATGACATTTGGCATTCTCTGCGCCATGGAAGAAGAAATTAAGGAACTGCACGAAGCACTCGACAACGCCCAAACGACCAGTATTCACGGGCTGGAATTTTACCAAGGGACCATTCACGACCAAAGCGTGGTCTTGGTCCGTTCTGGTATCGGTAAAGTGGAAGCGGGTTTAACGACCGCGCTTTTGATTACCCAATTTGACGTGGATATCGTCATCAATTCTGGTTCAGCTGGGGCCTTGGCACCTGACTTGAACATCGGTGACGTGGTCGTTTCAACGGAAACGGCTTACCACGATGCCGACGCGCGGGCCTTTGGCTACGAATACGGCCAATTGCCACAACAACCAGCACGGTTCGAAGCGTCCAAAGAATGGGGCGAAAAGATCGTGGCGGCTGCGGCCAACACGGGCTTGAAGACCAAGTTGGGCTTGATCGTGTCCGGTGACCAATTCTTGAATAGTCCTGAGACCATCAAGGACATCATGGGCCATTTCCCAGATGCCTTGTCCGGTGAAATGGAGGGGGCTGCCGTTGGTCAAGTGGCGCACCAATTTGACGTGCCATATGTCGTCGTGCGGGCCATGTCCGACAATGCCGACAATGATTCTGGCGTAAACTTTGATGATTTTATTATTGACGCGGGGCACCGCTCTGCACAAATGTTACTGGCCTTGCTAGCGGCACAAAACTAGCACAGGGCCTTTCAGGAGGTTTTTAGGGTGCAAGAGATTCACATTGATAACAGTAATGCCGTCCGGGAAATCTACCTGGACAACGCGGCCACCACACCGATGGCCCCAGAAGTTTTAAATGAAATGGTCGACAAGATGGCCAACGTTTACGGCAACGCCTCAACGCTGTACGGCCTTGGGCGTCAGGCACACACCGTGATGGAAAACAGCCGTCAGGTTATCGCCAAGAGCATTAACGCGGCTCACGATGAAGAGATCATTTTCACCAGTGGCGGAAGCGAAAGCGACAACACGGCAATCACTCAAACCGCTATCGCGCGGCAAAGTCTGGGCAAGCACATCATTACCACGGCTATTGAGCACGAAGCCGTGTTGCGCCCACTCCACGCTTTGGAGGAACAGGGCTTTGACGTGACCTATTTGCCCGTTGACGAGCACGGTCGCATCAGTCTGGATGACTTCAAGGCTGCCTTGCGGGATGACACGATTCTGGTCACCATCATGATGGGCAACAATGAGGTCGGCAGTCGGATGCCAATTCACGAGATTGGCGAGATCTTAAAGGACCACCAAGCATGGTTCCACACCGATGCCGTGCAGGCCTACGGGTCACTGGACATCGACGTGCAACGCGATCACATCGACATGTTGTCGACGTCGGCGCACAAGATCAACGGGCCCAAGATGATTGGCTTCTTGTACAAACGCGAAGGCATCAACTTCCCCAGCCTGATCAAGGGTGGCGACCAAGAAGAAAAGCGGCGGGCCGGTACGGAAAATGTGCCCGCCATTGCTGGGATGGCCGTGGCCGCTAAGCTATTGACTCCCGAGGTCAAAGCAGAAAAGCGTGCCCGGTTCCACGGCTTCAAGGAACAGGTCGTCCAGGGCCTCAAGGACAATGGCGTTGATTTTGACATCAATGGCTCATTGACCGGCGACAACCTGGAGCACGTCTTGAATATTTGGATCAAGGGCATTTCAACCTACGTGATGCAAACGAACCTGGATCTGGCAGGCATTGCCGTGTCCGGCGGTTCGGCCTGCACGGCGGGGTCCATTGAGCCGTCACACGTGTTGACCGCCATGTTTGGCGAAGACAGTCCCCGGATTGCCGAGTCGATTCGGTTATCCTTTGGGAGCCAAACGACTAGCGCTGACATCGACGCTTTCGTGAAGAACGTGAGTGCCATCGTTCAGCGACTTTCAAAGACAGAGGTGAAGTAACATGTTGTTTGAAAAAGAAATGAAGATTACGGGGGATACGAATACTTACGTCTTACACCCCAACATCAAGCCATACGCGCTAAAAGATGTCGGCTTCCAAGTCTCCAATGCCGGCAACTACACGCTGGAGCGCTCGGTCGACCCGACGTCCCCGTACAACAAGAACCAAATGCTCAAGGTCGTCGTGGCCAAGGACCTCAGTGGGTTCAAGATGTCCACAACCAACGCCTCCGGTAACGCCCGCGTCAACATCTTCAAGGGTTCCCATGCCGAGGGCAACGTGGAACAATACCACTTTATTTTACAAAACTTGATTGACCGTGAGATCTTACAGAAAAAAGATTAGTGACCAAATAAAAATTGCTTGCCAGTGTTCAAACGCTGACAAGCAATTTTTTCTTTTCTAACAATATGGACTGATGAGAATTTCCGCCTGCCGTGGCGCAAAAATGGGCTGGAACGCGGTGGGCGGACCGGTCGAGCCAAAGAGCGGTCTCGCCCTCGCTTTGAGCCGATGGCCCACGTCTCAAAGACGCCAGTTTCCTAAGCGGCATGAATCGCGCCGCTAAGGGAACTCCCACGGCTGAGCCCATTTTCGCGCCACTCTCGGCTACGTTAATGCACATCCGCAACACTTGTGGGGTACAACTGGGATAACGATTGGTAATCCATTGTTCACTGCCCGAAGAACTATTTGACCATTATCGGCCATCCTTGCCGGAGGAGGTCAGGGGTGGAGCCAGCTGTGTCGACGGTGTTAGCTGGCGTCTTGTGCCAGGTTACAGCGTGGGGCGACTTGAGAGACTGACGGTCTTGGTCAGGCTTTCAAGCGAACTGGAAGCCCGCGCCTGGGCTGGAGGTGTCCCCCATAGCAGGCGGAACCCCTGGCAGCCGCAGGCGCTGGTCTCCACCATTTCTAGGTGAGGCGGAATCTTGAGCAAGTGTCGCCGAAAAGGTCAGTTTGCGGAGACGTAGCGCAGTAGGCCCCGACGCCACTCCCAATAGGATAGTGCCAGCAGTACGCCGGTCACCAGAGCGGACCATGCGAGCAGCCAGCTCGGGTGGTTGTGGCCGAATTGGGCGGGTACGTTGGTGATGGCCAGTGAGGGGATGATCCACAGGAAGATTTGTTGCAGGAGCCGCGGGTAAATTTTCGCCGGCCGCGCGGAGGCGGACATCAAGTCTTCCGGTAGCCCGTCCAACGCTGTCATACCGTCGATCCAAAAGGCGGCGGTCACCACGATTTGGTTGAGGGCAAAGATGAAGGCAACGCCCACGACGACGGCCGCCAGATAGCCCAACAGGTTTAATGGGGTGGGACGGAGCTTGAGCAAAATTCCCGTTTCGATTCCCGCCGTCAAGACTAGTGTGACCAGCGATGGAAAGTCGACCCGGTAGCTGGCATGGAACCAAAAAGAATTCACCGGCCGCAACAGGGAATAATCGAGGTTGCCGTCCAGAATTTGGTCGGTTAAGTCCTCGTGCCCAGCGACAAAGAGAAACTGGTAGAGGTAGCTGATGAGGTTGGCCGTGGTGATGAGATTTAAGTAGTCCAGAAAATGCCAACCGTAAATGGTGGGGGTAAATGAAAAGTACACGCCCCCGGTAATGAGTTCGATCACGTAAAACATGATGCCAAATAGGGCAGTCAAGACAGCGGTGAACCGATAGGAGAGGGTTTCCGCCAAGCTTTGGCTGACCAACACCCGATAGATTTTAAACATTAACTGCCGACCCCCTCATAGGTTTGGATTCCCCGTCGCCACAGCACCTTGATCAAGACTAACGCGAGCACTAACCACAGCGTTGCCATGCCAATGTCGAGCGTCAGTTGGTGTGCGGAGAGTTTGCCCAGTAATAGCAGGGTCAACTGGTTGCCCGCCAAGGCAAAGGGGTTGACCGTCAGCCAGTGCCAGCTAGCCGGCAGAATCTGTAGCGGGAAGGCTTGCCCACCCAGTAGTAAGAAGAGGGCATTTAAGACCGGTCGGAGCGGCCAGACCTGAACCAACCAAAAGCTGATCAGGCTGATGACGGAAATCAACAGGAAGAACATGACGTAGGTCAGGATGATGAGGACGAGACTGCTTAACCCCATCCGCCACCCGTGGCGAAAAACCGGACTGATCAGCGCGATAGCCAGCCCGTAGATGACCAGATATGGCGTCGCTTGGCCAGCGTAGGTCCAGAAGCTCTGGCGAAAGTAATTGATGGGCCGCAGTAGCATGACGGATAGATTGCCGTTACGAATTAGCGTGCTCAGTGTAAAAATTGGGCTGGCTGAGAAGATCAGAGCCAACACGTTGACTACCGCCAAGTAGATAACCATTTGTGACGCGCCAATGCCAGCGACACTGTCCTGGTCACTGAAGCGGTAAACGGCTAGCCACATGAAGCTGGCCACGGCGATGTCGAGGCCCACGGTCAATAGGCGTAGCAGGAGGTTGCCGCGGTAAGTCAAGGTCGTCGTCAGCGCGTTTTGAAACGTTTGCCAGTATTTCATGGGGCCACCTCCTGGGAGAACAATTGCGTTAAAATGTCATCCAGGTTGCCATTACGCCGGTGGACGCTGAGAATGTGTTGCGGGTCGATGGGCAGCGTTGACAAGGCGGCCGCGTCGACCAAATAGTGGCTGTCGTCCACCCGAGTCACGTGCGCGGGCAGAGTGGTCAAAGCCGCGTCAGTGACGACTTCCAGCGTGGCAGCCGACGCGTAACGGGCAATCAGGCCGTTGGGCGTACCTTCGAAGATCTTGTGCCCATAATTGATGACGGCGACCCGTTGTGCCAGTGCCTCGATGTCCTTGGTGTTGTGGCTGGTCAAAATGATGGTCATCTGCGTGTCGCGATTGAGCTGCTGCAAGAAGCGGTAGATGTTGGCTTGACTACTGACGTCGATACCAATGGTCGGCTCGTCGAGAAACAAGATCTCCGGCGTGTGGATCAACGCGCAAATCAATTCAAATTTGATCCGTTGCCCCAAGGACAACTTCCGTACCGGGACTTTCAACTGTTCGGTTACGGCCAGTTGCTCAGTAAGAAAGGCCAGCCAAGTGGTGAACCGGTCATGAGGTACGTGGTAGATCTCCCGCAGGAGCACCAGCGTATCCAGCGGTGGCAGATCCCAGGCCAATTGACTCTTTTGGCTGAGCATGACGCCGATGCGCTGTAAGAAAGCCGGCCGCTTTTGAAAGGGCTGTTGGCCGTCCAGTAGCTACAGGGTACCGGCGCTGACGGGGAGAATCCCTGTCATTAATTTGATCAACGTCGTTTTGCCCGCGCCGTTAGCCCCCAGCAGGCCGAGAATCTCACCGGGGGCCACTTGGAGGGAAACGTCTTGAACGGCGGGCACCCGCTGCTTTTGCCGGTGAAATAAATCATGCCAGCTGCCACGCAACCCGCTTTGCTTGGTGTAGGTCACGTAGTCAAAGCTGACGTGATCGATGGTGATGATGGGACTTGTCAAACTGATCACTTCCAATTATGAACTGTTACTAATTAAAATCTAATGTAATTTTAACTATACACCTTCGTCCAACTATTTACTACCTGTGTGGGCAGTTTGCCCAATCTGAGGATGACCAAGTTGGCGGGATGGTGACAGGGAACGCCAGGCTTGCAAAAGCGCCGCAAAATGGGTAAACTAGGCAATACTGGATTTATGCGACCTTCAAATCGTAGATTCTCCAGAATCTGAGAGAAATGATGGTGATATCATGCAGGACAACAGCCAAACACGGGTTGTCGTTGGTATGAGTGGCGGGGTCGATTCCTCCGTTGTCGCTTTGCGCTTGAAGCAGCAGGGCTATGACGTGATCGGCGTCTTCATGAAGAATTGGGACGATACGGACGAGAACGGGGTTTGTACCGCCACGGAAGACTACAAGGACGTAGCCAAGGTTGCCTCACAAATTGGCATTCCTTACTACTCCGTCAACTTTGAAAAGGAGTACTGGGACCGCGTGTTCACGTACTTCTTGGATGAGTACAAGAAGGGCCGGACGCCGAACCCAGACGTCATCTGCAACAAGGAAATCAAGTTCAAGGCTTTCTTGGACTACGCCTTGGAGCTCGGTGCCGATTATATCGCAACTGGCCATTACGCCCAGTTGACGCGTGACGAGAACGGTGATGCCCACTTAATGCGTGCCGTTGATCAGAACAAGGATCAGACTTACTTCTTGAGCCAGCTCTCCACGGAGCAGTTGGATCGGGTGATGTTCCCAATCGGTGACTTGGTTAAGCCACAGGTTCGTGAGATCGCTAAGGAAGCTGGTTTGGCCACCGCTGATAAGAAGGATTCCATGGGGATCTGCTTTATCGGCGAAAAGGGTCATTTCAAGGACTTCTTGAACACCTACCTGCCAGCCAAGCCCGGCAAGATGATGACGGTCGACGGTGAGGTCAAGGGTGACCACGCCGGTTTGATGTACTACACGATCGGTCAACGGCGCGGCTTAGGTATCGGTGGTGACGGTGAAGACAACGAGCCTTGGTTCGTGATCGGTAAGGACTTGACCAAGAACATTTTGTACGTGGGCAAGGGTTACCACAATTCCCACCTGTACGCGACGCATCTGTCGGCCTCAGACATTCACTGGGTCAACACGATCGACCGCGGCAGTGACTTCCACTGCACGGCGAAGTTCCGTTACCGGCAAAAGGATACCGGCGTGACCGTTCACTTGAGTGAGGACGGCCAGCAGGTCACCGTTGAATTCGATGATCCAGCCCGGGCCATCACACCTGGTCAGGCCGTTGTGTTCTACAATGGCGACGAGTGCTTGGGGAGCGCCATCATTGACGCTGCTTACAACAAGGACCGTGAGTTACAGTTAATCTAATCCGTTAAATTGAGAACCTGACGAACTGGCAGCGTGCCGGTTGGTTGGGTTCTTTTTGCATTGCGGTTCTTGCTGGCCGCCTACCTTGGGAGACAGTGATAGCCAGTGCCTGCGGCTGCCAGGGGTTCCGCCTGCTATGGGGGACACCTCCAGCCTGAGGGGCGGTCTTCCGGTTCGCTTGAAAGCCTTGCCAAGACCACAAGTCTTTCAAGTCGCCCCACGGTGTAACCTGGCAAAAGGAGCCAGCTAACACCGTCGACACAGCTGGCTCCATCCCTGGCCTCCTCCGGCGGACTGAGATTTGTCAGCAGCAATGCGTTAGACCGAAGCCAATCAGTTCGGCCATCTGACTACCGCTTGTTGTATCGCCTTGAATTGTCTGACAGCAATGACTTCTAAAGGAATGGTTAAGAACTGGACCACGGGGTTACAAAAGGCGATGTCATTTCGTTAGTAATAGTGAAGGGACCAGCTGGATAGCGACCAGCATCCACCTGCGTGTCTGCGAACGACCCCCTCAGCGACGAAACCAGCTAGTGGTAAAATTTTCTGCCGAATTTTGTCGTTTTCTCAGCCAGTTCCTTTGAAAACCGGCCGAAAACTGGCATAATATAGACTATGTGACTTCACGGAAAGGACGGCAATAAATTTTGAAATTATACTTTATTCGTCATGGCAAGACCCAGTGGAATCTTGAGGGCCGATTTCAGGGCGCCGGCGGGGATTCACCGCTATTACCGGAAAGCTACGACCAAATGGGGCAGGTTGGCCGTTTCTTAAAGGACATCCCGTTTACCCACGCCTATGCCAGTCCCATCAAGCGGGCGCGGGTCACGGCTCAACACGTCATTCAGGCGCTTGACCATCAGGTGCCATTAACGCTGGTTAGCCGCCTGGAAGAGTTCCACCTGGGACGGATGGAGGGGATGGCCTTTGACGACGTGAGAAAGCAATTTCCAGCCGAATTAGACGCCTTTCGTAACCATCCCGATCAATACGATGCCGCTAAGATCGGTGGTGAGACGTTTACCCAGGTCATCGACCGGATGACGCCCGCTATCCAAAAGATTGTGGCCGCCAACAACGCCCCGCAAGATAACGTCTTGATCTTCAGTCACGGGGCCGCGCTCAATGCCGAAATCAACGGGCTGTTGGGCACGCCGCTGGCTGATCTACGAAAACGTGGTGGCCTGCGCAATACCAGCGTGACCATTTTGGAGACGCAAGACGGGCAACATTACGACCTAATTGACTGGAACGACACCAGTTTTTTGACGGCAAAACCCACGGCAACCGATACAATTTAGGTGATAAAATGACAGAGAAGAAAATTGACCGCCAAGCGGATAAAGCAAAATCAGAACAGTTGGTCCATCAATTGGTCCAGCGCATCGACACCCATCCGGGGGATGCGGACGCCTACTATGAACTGGCCACGGTGCTGGTGGATTTGAAGTCCTACGCCCAGGCGGAAGAATTGTTGATGAAGGCGCTGGGGCTGTTTGACGCCCAACCGGCCACGGTGGAAAAGCTGCGTTACGGTCTGGGTAACGTTTATTATGCCGCGCAGGACTACCCCAAGGCAATCCAGCAATTCGACCAGTTGAACGACCAGTGGAAGGGCGCCGGTTACCTGATGTTGGCCCAAAGTTACATGGCTAACGGGGACCACAAGCGCGCGCTGGCCTTTGCGTTGACTGCGTTAGGCAGCCAGCCCAAGGACGAGGCGACCCTTCAAGTGATGGCCGAAAACCTCCTGGCATTGGGCAACATGGCCCAAGCCGCCCAGTACTACGATCAAGTCTTGGCACTCGATTCCAAGAACGGTCACGCCCAATTTGACCGCGGGTTAGTCGCCATGGTCCAGGGTGAACCGTATCAGGACTACTTTACCCGGGCCAAGGAACTAGACCCGATTTATTTTGACAAAGGGCAAAAGCGGCTGGCCGACATCGAACGCTTCGTGCAAGCGCAACGGTCACCCAAGAAGCCACAGTAAAGGAGCAGACTAGCAGATGGCAACCGAATCACTCAATTTATTTGCGGATGACACCAAGCAGGCCGATTACGTGGTCGGCACCGTCAGTGCGGTCTTTTTCGCCAGCAACGATAGCTTTTACAAGGTCATGCTGGTCAAGGTGTCGGAGACCAGTCTGGATTGGCACGAAGACGAGATCGTGGTGACCGGTAACTTCGCTGACATCAAGGACGACGTGACGTACCGGTTTACCGGCAAACGCGTGGAGCATCCCAAGTACGGCGTGCAATTTCAAGCGGACAATTACCAAAACGAAACGCCAACGACGCGCAGTGGGGTCGTGGCTTATTTGAGTGGCGAGGACTTCCCGGGCCTGGGCAAGAAGACGGCGGAAAAAATCGTTGATGCCCTGGGAACCAACGCCATTGAAGAAATCTTGAATGATTCGGCGGTGCTCCAGCCACTGGGCTTATCCCCAAAGGTGGCGGCCACGCTGGTCAGTCAACTCCAGACCAACAACGGGATGGAACAGATCATCATCGGCCTGAACGGCTACGGCTTCGGGAGCACGCTGGCGGCGGCCATTTATAACCGTTACCAGGAAAAGACGTTGGACGTCATTCATGAAAATCCGTACCGGTTGGCCGAGGACATTAATGGGGTGAGCTTCCGGCGTGCGGACCAAATTGCCACGCAGCTGGGTTATGCGGCCGACAAGCCGGAACGCTTACAGGCGGGGCTATTACAAACGCTCAATGATCTGTCGGTGGCTAACGGGGACACCTATACCACGGCCAAACCGTTACTGGCCAACGCTTTGAGTCTGCTGGAAAATGCCCGCAATGTGCGGCTCGACCCCAACAAGTTGGCCGACCAACTCCTGGAACTCGCCAAGCAACAGAAGGTCGTTGGTGATGACCAACGAATCTATTTGAAATCCCTCTATGACGCAGAGTGGCAGGTTGCCGAACACCTTCAACGCCTATTGAAGGGCGACGACACGCCAGCCAAATTCAATGAGGACGCGATTCACAAGCAGCTCCGGATCGTCGAGAAACAAAATGACATCGTGTACGACGAGTCGCAAACCGCCGCGTTGACCGCCGCGATTCAGGCCAAGGTCATGCTGCTGACGGGGGGACCCGGGACCGGGAAGACCACCATCATTCGCGGGTTGGTCAATTTATACGCCCGGTTACACGAGGTCTCACTAGACATTAACGAATACAAAGATAAACCCTTTCCCATCCTACTGGCCGCACCGACTGGCCGGGCAGCTAAACGCATGAGCGAATCGACCGGCCTGCCTGCCAGTACGATTCACCGGCTGTTGGGCTTGACGGGTCGCGAGGCGGATCCCGATGAGGCCGCGACCAACGACCTTGAGGGCGGCCTGCTGATCATCGACGAGGTGTCGATGGTCGACGTTTATTTGATGAAGACACTGTTGAAGGCCGTGCCGATTGGCATGCAGGTCATCTTAGTGGGGGATAAGGACCAGTTGCCGTCCGTGGGGCCGGGACAGGTCTTTCACGACCTGTTGGCCAGCGACCAACTGCAAAAGATTCAACTGGACACGATTTATCGGCAGGGGGATGGCTCGTCCATCATCCCGTTGGCCCACGCCATCAAGGCGGGTAAGTTACCAGCGGATTTCACCCAGAACCAAAAGGACCGGTCCTTCATCGCCTGCCACGCCAACCAGGTGGAAAGCGTTATCGACCAAATCGTGGGCAAGGCGCACGCCAAGGGCTTCAGCGCCAGTGACATCCAGGTGTTGGCACCGATGTACCGCGGGTCGGCCGGCATCGACCGGTTGAACGTGGTGCTCCAAGACATCCTGAACCCCAAGAAGTCGGACCGCCAAAAGGAAGTTGAGTTCCGTAACCAGAAATTCCGCATCGGTGACAAGGTCTTACACCTGGTCAACAGTCCGGAAAATAACGTGTTCAACGGTGATATCGGTGTTATCACCGGGATCGACCTGGCCAGTGACAAACACAGTAAGGCCAAAAGCGACCAATTGACGATTGCCTTTGAGCAGACCGAGGTCACCTATGCCAAGAATGACTGGAACCGTCTGACGTTGGCTTACTGCATGTCGATTCACAAGTCACAGGGGTCCGAGTTCAAAATGGTGATTCTCCCCATGGTCGGCCAGTATAACCGCATGCTCCAGCGTAACCTGTTGTACACGGCGGTGACGCGAGCGGCGGACATGTTGATTCTGATTGGCGAACCGCAAGCCTTCGAGGCCTGTGTCACCAATCTGTCCGTCAACCGCCACACCACGTTGACGACGCGGATTCAAACGGTTTTGGACCCGGATGGGGCGGCTAAAGCACCAGAAGCGGCTGAGCCAACGGCAACTGAAGGTGAGACAACTCCTTCAGCGACTGACCAACCGGCTGACGCGGAGACCCCTGTCCCGGCACCAACGACTACTGAAGCTGCTCCGGAACCAGCAACGCCGAAGGATTATCGCTTGACGCCGGAATTGGTGTTGAGTCGGCAGATCGACCCGATGATCGGGATGCAAGGTATTTCCCCGAAACAATTTATGCCATCGGTCTAAATTTACAAGGCCAAGCGTTGCGTTTCCGAGCAAAGATTGCGATAATAGGAACAGAAAATAGATGAATTTTGTGGTGATCCCACAGGGAGGCTGTTATGGCAGAACACGTCGAAGCTGGTAGAATGAAAGTCTTTGCGTTGAATTCTAACCGTCCGCTCGCGGAAAAGATCGCGAAGGCGGCCGGGGTAGAGCTAGGCAAGGCAACAATCAAGCATTTTAGTGACGGTGAGATTCAGATCAGTATTGACGAAAGTATCCGGGGGGATGAATTGTTCCTGATTCAATCCGTTTCTGATCCCGTTAACACGAACCTGATGGAATTGTTGATTATGGTAGATGCCGCGCGGCGGGCAAGCGCGGAAAAGATCAACGTGGTGATTCCATACTACGGCTATTCACGGGCCGACCGAAAAGCACGGTCGCGTGAACCAATTACGGCCAAGTTGATTGCGTCGTTGATGCAAATGGACGGCGTCAACCGCGTCATTGCCTTAGACTTGCACGCGGCTCAGTTGCAAGGCTTCTTCGACATCCCCGTTGACCACCTGCAAAGCGACCGGTTATTGACCAGCTACTTTGAAAAGAACACCGGTCTGGCGGACGAAGACATCGTGGTGGTTGCCCCCGACCATGCTGGGGTTAGTCGGGCTCGGCGCTTGGCCGAGCTGTTGGGCGCCCCAATCGCAATCATCGACAACCGCTCCGATACCGAAAACACGGCGCACCCAGAGGCCGTGATTGGCGATGTCAAGGGGAAGCATGCCATCTTGGTCGATGATATCATCGACACGGCCATTCGGATCACGGTGTCCGCCGATGCCTTGAAGAAGGCTGGGGCAGCTGATGTCTATGCAGCGGCTACCCACGCCGTTCTGTCGGGTGACGCGACCCAACGCATCAACGAATCCGTGTTGAAGAAGGTCGTCATTACCGACTCGATTCAATTGCCAGAAGACAAGCAAAGTGATAAATTTGCCGTCATGTCCGTCGGCGAGATGTTCGGTAAGGCCATCGACCTGATTTACCACGAAGAACCCGTCGATTCCTTGTTTACCAAGGTGACCGGTCGGCAAAAACAATAAGCTATGAACTAGTCAAAGCGTGATTGGTGACGCCCAATGGGGTGGGTCACTAATCACGCTTTTTAGGCTGACGAGATTACTAGTGGTGCGAAAAAAATGGCCCAACCGAGAATTTTCGGTGGACCATTTCTAGTAGCTGCTAAAGAATCCACGCGCACGCCAACATTAAATCATTTTCATGTGAATTGCTTTTCGGTCATAGTCTAAATACCGTTCCAGCTGATTCTGTCCTGCCGTCAAGACCACGCAGCACAGCCAGTACAGGATGGCAATCGTGATGTAGATGGTCATGTAATCCTGATTGGCCCCGGCCACGATCTTGGCGTCCATGAACATTTCGGTCACCGTGATCATGGCGGCTAGCGAAGTCCCCTTGAACATGTCGAGCAAGATGTTGCCCAACGCGGGAATGCTGATGCGGAAGGCTTGTGGAATGATGATTAACCGCATGACTTTCCGATAGGGTAAGCCAATCGAGTAGGCCGCCTCGTATTGCCCGTGGTCGATCCCCAGAAACGAGGACCGGAAGACCTCGGACACGAAGGCCGCCGCACCAATGGTAAACGAGATGATAGCCGCCGGAATCGCCGTGAGGCCAAAGCCAAAGTAGACGATGAACAAGACAACTAGCATCGGCACGCCACGCATGAAGGAGATGTACGCCCGCGCGATCCAGTGGAGCACCCGAATGTGGCTGAGCTGAGCCAGCGTGAGGAACATCCCCAAGATGGTGGCCAACACAAAGGCCATGACGGTCAGGTAGATGGTCATCGGTAGGCCCGCTAGAATTTGGGGAATCGACGACCACGCCAGTTTGGCATTAAAGAAGCCCGGAATCGAGAAATACTTGAGCACAGTGGCGCCACCTGTCTTTCTATTGGCCCGTGTACTTGGACTTGATCGTGAAGTTCTTGGCGATCTTGACGTTTGGCTTCTTTGTCACGTCGGCGCCGTAGTACTTCTCGGACAACTTCTTGATCGTACCGTCCTTCAAGAGCTTCTTGACTTCTTTGTTGATTTCAGCCTTGAGCTTGGTGTTGCTCTTCTTCATCAAGATACCGACCCCTTGGCCGTCATCGCTGGTGGTGAAGTACATGTTCTTGACCAAGTGTAAGCCGTTGTTCGGGATAGCCTTCAACGCCAATTTTTGCAGGTAGTAATCGTTCATGATGAAATCGGTTTTACCATTCTTAACATCTTTCAGGTAAACATCGTTGGAGACGTTATCGTAGTTGACCAGTTTGGCCCCTAATTGTTGCGCCAGTCGTTGATAACCGGTCCCAGCTTCACCCGCAGACTTCTTGCCTTTGATATCGGACCAGTTGTGGATGCCGGAATCATTGCTGTTGCGGACCATGATACTGTTAAATGAGTGCTTGTAGACCGTGGACAAGGCGTACTTATCCTTACGGGCTGGGGACAGACCAAAGTCGTTGGCCGCCATGTCAGCCTTACCGGAGCTGACCGCGGTCAATTGGCCGTCGACACTGAGTTCCTTGAACTGGACTTTCTTATGTAAGCCCTTGGCAACCGCCCGAACGACTTCCACGTCGAACCCAGTCAGCTTGCTGTTCTTGGACGTGTGAAACGACGTGGGATACAGCGTTCCGGACGTCGCCACGATCAAGGTCTTCTTGTTAGCGACCTTGGTGTTCGTTGACTCTGATGAGGACTTCCCGCAACCAACGAGACCGACACCCATCACTAAGCTTAACCCTAAACCTAAAACCAACCATTTTTTCGTCTTATTCATCAATTTTCATTCCTTTCAGTTTGTGACCTAAGACTTTTTAAGTATAACTACTTGGAAACGCTTTTACAACCAGTACGTGGTAGAATGAAGATATTAACTTACCAATAATTAGTGGCTGCTTTAGGATTACCGGTCATTAATGCGTGTCACAAATTTTTTAATAACTTGGTGAGTGAAGGTAAAGGTTGGCTGCGACTTGGTCGTCGTGGCTGGGTTACATAGATTATAGGAGGCGGTTGTATTGGCAATTACGGATTGGATTGGGACCCCGGCGTTGACTTGGGCGAAACGTGTACGGTCAGGTGAGGTCACTAGCCAGGAACTGATCGAACGGGCGCTGGCGGAGATCGACCGGCAGAACCCGGCACTCAACGCGGTCATTACCACGCGACGCGATAAGGCGTTACAAGAGGCGGCAGCGCTGGAAGACCACGGTCAGCCATTCTTGGGCGTGCCTCTGTTACTCAAGGGATTGGGGCAACAGCTCAAGGGTGAATCGAGCACCAGCGGCTCTCGGTTGTTAAAGGACAACGTGGCGCAGCAGACCAGCTTCTTCGTGGAGGCGCTCCAACGGGCGGGGTTCATCGTGATCGGGCAGACCAATTTTCCGGAATTTGGTTTTAAGAACATTACCGATGCACAGATCTACGGTGACGCCCACAACCCGTGGAACACCGACTATCAACCCGGCGGATCCTCCGGTGGTGCCGGTGCGGCCGTGGCGGCTGGAATGGTCCCGCTAGCTGCCGGCAGTGACGGTGGTGGGTCGATTCGGATTCCATCATCATGGTCCGGAACGATTGGGTTGAAGCCGACGCGGGGCCGGGTCCCCGTTGGTCCTGGTGACTGGCGATCCTGGGAAGGGGCAGCCATCGACTTTGGCTTGACCCGGTCCATGGCCGACACGGCGGCCTTGTTGGACAGCCTGCAGACGATTCAGCCGGCCGCGGTCTTCCAGCAACCCTTAGAACGGCCCGGGTTCCTGGCACAACTCGATCAACCGGTCCAACCGGGTGTGATTGGCTACACGACTGAATCGCCGGTCGGGACACCGGTCAGTCCGGATGCTGTCCAGGCGGTCAGAGACGCCGTGACCTTCCTGAGTGATCAGGGCTTTGACGTGGAAGAGGTCAAGAACCCCATCGACGGTGTGGCACTGATGGAAAGCTACTACACCATGAATGCTGGTGAGACGGCGGCCTTCATGGGCCAAATGCAAGCCGGTCTGGGGCGGCCACTGACTGCCGACGACATGGAACTACTGACCTGGGCACTGTACCAGACGGGGCTGAACACCACGGCTGCGGAATACAGTTTGTCGTTAGGCCAGTGGGACCAAGCCGCTTGGCAAATGGCACAATTGCACGCCAAATACCCAGTGATCTTGACGCCGACCACGGCCTGGGCAGCCCCTAAGGTCGGGGATACCTTGGTTTCGGCGGAGAACACCGCCAAGATGGCCGACATTGCCAGCCTGAAGCCGGCCGCGCAAAAGCAGTTGATCTATGACCAATGGTTACCCGCACTGACGCGGTCGCCATTTACCCAACAGGCCAACCTGACCGGTGAACCGGCACTGAGCCTCCCTACGGCTGTGACGGCGGAAGGACTACCATTGGGCATCCAATTCAATGCCGGTAAGGGACAAGAAGCCGTTCTCCTGAGGCTTGGGGCTTTATTTGAACGCGCAGGTAAGTTAAAATTGTTACATCAGACTATTTTAGATTAATGAGGAGCGAACGTTTTGAAGGGAAAACAACTAGGTATTTTAATGGGGGCAGCGTTACTGGTTGCTGGGGGCTTGGCCGCTTGCGGTAAGTCTTCGACCAGTACGTCCAAGTCGGGGCAATTGGCGGCTGATCAGTCGGTCAAACTCGCAGCCAAGGCAGAGGTCACCACGCTGGATGTGTCAAAGGCATCGGATTCCAGCAGTTTGACCATGCTGTACCATACGCAAGAAGGGCTCTACCGGCTCGGTAAGAATGAAAAATTGGTCAACGCACTGGCCACGAAGATGACCAAGTCCAAGGACGGTAAGCAGTATACGTTTAAACTGCGGTCCGATAACCACTGGAACGACGGCAAGCCGGTCACGGCCCAGGACTTCGTTTACTCCTGGCGGCGGACGGCCAACCCGAAGACGGCTTCCGAGTATGCGTACTTGCTGGCCGGCATCAAGAACTTTAACCAGGTTCAAAACGGCAAGGTCGCACCGAGTCAATTGGGGGTTAAGGCCGTTGATAAGCACACGTTACAGGTCACTTTAAGCAAACCCGTGGCTTATTTCAAGCTGTTACTGGCCTTCCCAACCTTCTTCCCCCAGGAGCAAAAGGTCGTTGAGAAGTACGGCAGTGACTACGGTCATTCCAGCCAGCAAACGGCGTACGACGGGCCATTTACCATGACCAAGTGGCAAGGGACCAGTCAGAGCTGGACGTTGAAGAAAAACACCAAGTTCTGGGACAAGAAGGGCATCACGTTAAAGCAGATGCATTTCCAAGTGGTCGCTGACCCGTCGACCGGGTTGAGCCTCTTCCAGAAGAAGGAATTGGACGCCACGACCTTGGACGGGACGCAGGTGGCTAACCTGAAGAACAACAAGGAAATGAAGACCTTCATTGGTGGCAGCACCTACTACATGCAGATGAACCAAAAGAAGGTTAAGGCGCTACGGAACTTGAAGGTTCGGCAAGCACTGTCCATGGCGATCGATAAGGAACAACTGGCCAAGAGCGTGTTGCGCGACGGGTCCAAGGCACCATTAGGCTTCGTGTCACAAAACCTGTCACGTAACCCGAAGACCAACGCCGACTTTGCCAAGGACGCCTACGTTAAGTCTGGGGTGACCTATGATTTGAAACAGGCCAAGACGTTGATGAAGGCGGGGCTCAAGGCCACTGGCACCAAGAAGCTGAACCTGACGCTGATGGCTGACGATACCAGCGTGACTAAGACGGTCGCCCAATACGTGCAAGCAGAACTCCAGAAGCTGCCAAACGTGAAGGTCACGATCAACACGTTGCCTTACAAGACGCGATTGAGCCGGTCTAGCACCGGGAACTTCGAGCTGGTCTTGACGAACTGGGGCGCGGACTTCGCCGACCCAATCAACTTCCTATCCTTGATGAGCACCGGTAATACCAATAACAACGGTGACTTTTCGGATGCCAAGTACGACAGCTACGTCAAGGCGTCTGAAAATAAGGATGCCAATGATCCAACGGCTCGTTACCAAGACCTGGTCAACGCCGAAAAGCGGTTGATGTCGCAACAAGGGGTCATCCCATTGTACCAACCAGCCACGGTCGAAATGTGGAACGACAAAGTCTCCGGTTACGTTTGGAATCCAGCGGGGATGAGTCGCGGGTACCAGTGGATGAAGGTTGAAAAGTAAAGTTTTCAGTTAAGTTTACGTAAATCGAAAAAGAACAGACGAGTTTTTCTATGAAAGTAGTTGGCGATTGTCAGCTGCTTTTTTATTTTTCCGAAAAAGTTTGTGAACTTGCGCAGAAATCAAAATCGTAATTGAAATTAATTATGAAACATGTTATACCTAGATTAGTGGGAATGAAAGCGAATACATAACCGCGAGAATTAATCGGAGTTGGAGGCTGACACTTATGCAATTTGATGATTTACTGACAGAACAACGTAATCACCGGTCTACCCACATTGACCGGGAGTCTACTTTAGAGATGGTTGCGACAATCAACCGGGAGGATCACCGAGTCGCACGCGCCGTGCAAAAGCAATTGCCCCAAATTGCCGCGGCCATTGATGCGGCCTATCCGCTGTTTGACCAGGGCGGCCGGCTGATCTACGTCGGGGCCGGCACTTCTGGTCGACTGGGCGTCATTGATGCCACGGAGCTACAACCGACCTATGGCTTGAGCGGCGAGCAGACGTTTGGGCTGATTGCCGGGGGTGAAGCCGCACTGACGCACACGGTCAAGGCGGCAGAGGATTCCGTTGAAATGGCCCAGGCCGATATGGCAGGCGTTGACTTGACCGACAAGGATATCGTTATCGCCAGCGCGGCTTCGGGCCAAACGGCGTATACGCTGGCAGCGCTACGGTTCGCGCAGGATCATGGTGCGGTGGGCATTGGCTTTTCGTGTATCGAAGGGAGTCCCTTGGCAGAGCTGGCGGATTACCCGATCACGCCGGTCGTGGGCCCCGAGATCATCACGGGAGCCACGCTGTTGAAGGCGGGGACTGCCGAGAAGATGGTCTTAAACATGCTGTCGACGGGCATCATGATCAAGACGGGCAAGGTCTATCAAAACCTGATGATCAACGTGGTGCCAACCAACGATAAGACGTTTGAACGGGCCAAGAAGATCATCGCTGAAGCGACCCAAACGTCAACGCTGGCTGCGGAACGGGCCCTGGAACGCTCCGACAACAATGTGCCATTGGCCATCGTATTGATTGAGACCAAGGGCACCATCGCCGAGGCCAAGGCGTTGCTCGCGGCCACGGGCGGCCACGTGTCGCAAGCGGTCAAGCTGAGCGATACCAAGGTGAAATAAGACACTAGCGTTGCCAGAATGCCTCCGTCAGCCAGTGGCTTCACCTGTCGTGGGTGTCCACTGCGGGGTGGGGGTTTCATCCTTTAAAATGTTAATATGACCGATGAGGGTGTAGTCAAGACTGTTGTGACAGCAGGGGCTACGCTCTTTTTGTCTAGCTCTGAAGATGCTCGGTGCTGGTGGTATGACGTATTCAGCCGAGTTTGGACTAACCCGTCAGCAGCTAGTGTGGGAGCGCATGATTTTTTGATATGTAGTTAAGGATGTCATAAGCGCTGATACAGTAGTGTTGGGTGATGTGCTTCTACGTTGCTGTGAACCATCTCCCGTAGCCGAGAGTTCGCCAAATATGGGTTCAGCCGAGGTGTCGAGACCGCACTTTGGCTCGACCCGTCCGCCCACAGCGACACGACCCATATTTGGCGAACGGTAAGGCGGCCAGCAAGGACAATGTCACCAGTCACCAAAATAGGTTAGACAAATCCCGAACGATTCCGGAGAAAAAGGCAGAAGAAACTTGACTGGTCCACACCAATTCTCTATACTTTATTCTAGGTATAAGTGGAAAGGAATGTGGCAGAATGTATCTTGCAGATGAACACCGTTACGAAAAAATGCCAATCAGACGGGCAGGGAACACCGGGTTCCAATTACCCGCCATCTCATTTGGGATGTGGCATAGTTTTGGGGAGAACGCCAACTATGGCGATACCCGCGACATTATCCTGAAGGCCTTTGACGCCGGGATTTTTAGTTTTGACCTAGCGGCGAACTATGGTCCTGGTTCTTACGCGGCCGAAAGTCTCTTTGGTGAGGTGTTTAAGCGCGAACTGAAGCCTTACCGTGACGAATTGGTCATCAGTAGTAAGGCCGGGTTCCACATGTGGCCAGGGCCTTATGGGCAAATGAGTTCCCGCAAGGCGCTGACGGCTTCTTTGGACCGCTCGCTGCAAGCGTTAGGCTTGGACTACGTGGACATTTACTATAGCCACCGGTTTGACCCAGAAACCTCGCCGGAAGAAACGGCCGTGGCCTTAAATGACCTGGTTCGGCAAGGCAAGACGCTGTACGTGGGGATTTCTAACTACACCAAGCCACAAGCAGAAGCGATGATCAAGATCTTTAAGGACCTGCACACGCCGTTTGTGGTCGACCAAGTCTCATACAACATGTTGAATCAGACGGCCAATGATGATGGCTTATTCGACATGCTGGCGCAAAACAACGCTGGGGCGATTGCGTACGGTCCACTGTCTGAAGGCCTGTTGACGGATAAATACCTGGACGGGATTCCCGCCGATGTTGACATTCACTGGTCCAACGAATTCATCTTGGACGATGGCCGTGACAAGATGACCCAAAAGCTGCAAGCGCTGAACAAGATTGCGCACAGTCGCGGGCAAAAGTTGTCCCACATGGCGTTGGCTTGGCTCTTACACAACCCGGTCATCACCAGTGTCATCACTGGGGCATCGAAGGCGAGCCATTTACAAGAAAATGTTAAGGCCGTTCAAAACCTGGAATTTGATCCAGAAGAATTGGCCGCAATTGATAAGATTTTAAAGGCTTAATTGGCCGAAAAACGAGAGGTACCAGGCGTTCATCTAGGGTGAATGTCTGATGCCTCTTTTGTCACTAAGGCGCGCCTATCCGTCAATGGCTGTGGGAAGGGCGTGGGGTGACGCAGCAGTTTGCGCTTGAAAATGACTGGGGTGTCAATTTTCATAAAAATAGTCGCAAAAAACCAGGAGCCATGGGGTATAATAAAACTTAGGCTACGCTATGTGCGTTTGTCGCGGGGTCGTTGCGGCGAGCGTTTCAGAAACTGAAGTTAAATCTAGACGGTGGGGGTTACTATGACACGGAAAGTAACGATTCGAGACCTGGCCGAGGCGGCGGGTGTTTCAGTCACAACGGTTTCGCAAATTTTAAATGGCAAGGGTGAACGCTTCAGTCTGGATACGCGGCGGCGCGTGCATCAGTTGCAAGAAGAAATGGGATACGTCCCCGACTTCAATGCCCGCAACCTGATCATGAAGTCGGCACAAACCATTGGGGTCTTGGTCCCCAACCTGGGGAACCCCTTTTTCAGTATGTTTATTCGCGGTGTCCAAGAGACCAGTCGGGAACGCCATTTTATTCCGCTGATCTTTGGCGCCAACCACGACGAAAAGCTGGAAAGCTATTACCTCGAAGAGCTGATCAAGCGGGCGGTCGACGGGTTGATCATTGCCAGTGCCTCCATCACAGGGGAAGCCATCGATAACATTTTGAAGAAAAACGGCATCCCTTACCTGCTGATCGATCAAAATGGGGGGCCGAGCCTAGACCGCGTGCAAATCAATGACGCGCAGGGCGGTCAGCTGGCGGCTGATCATCTGCTGGCGCTGGGACATCAGCGAATCGTCGTCTTGATGCCGGACCAGCCCACGCAAAACCTGCAGATTCGGGTGGCTGGGTTCAAACGGCGCCTGGCGGAGCACCACGTCGAATTGGCTGAGTCGGCCGTGATCCATTCACCGATGACCAAATTAGGCGGCTACCAGGCCACAACGGCCGTGATGGCGCAACACCCGACGGCAGTCTTTGCCATCAACGACGAAACGGCCCTGGGGTTGATGCGTGGCCTGCATGAACAGGGCGTTCGCGTGCCCCAAGACATTTCGGTGCTGGGCTACGATGATATCGACCTGGATGAGTACGTGGTGCCCAAGCTGACGACCATTCACCAACCGGTCGTTACGATGGGTCAGCAAGCGACGGGGTTATTGATCAACCGGATCAAGGACCAACGGCAAGCGGCCCAGCTGGTCGACCTACCAGTCAATCTGCAAGAGCGCGAGAGTACGGCGCCACTGAAATAAATTTCAATTAGTTCTTGTAAGCCTTTTCGAAACATGATACGCTAGGGGTAATCTAAACGTTTACCTCCGGTGTGTCAGCATGGAGTAAAACGTTTTACAAAATCGGACACTGTTTAAGGAGTGAAGGTACATTATGTCAAATAAAGTTACGGTTCTGGGAAGCTTGAACGTCGATACGACCCTGCGTGTGGCTCGGATGCCTCAGCCAGGAGAAACGTTGTCAACTGAAAACAAGAGTAGTGCCGCTGGTGGGAAGGGTGCGAACCAGGCCGTTGCTGCTGCTCGGGCCGGCGCCGAAACCAGCTTCATTGGGAAGGTCGGCAATGACGATGCCGGTCGCTTCATGGTTGAATCCCTGAATAACGACGGTATCGATACCAGCGCCATCATCACTGACAAGACGGTCGGCACGGGTTCCGCTTTTATCTTATTGGACGAAGCGGGCCAGAACAGTATCTTGGTGTACGGGGGCTCTAATCAACAGATCAAGGCAGCGGAAGTTGAAGCACGCGAAGACGAAATCGCCAAGGCGGACTTCTTAGTGACCCAGTTCGAAACGCCACAAGCCGCAACGTTAGCCGCCTTTAAGCTGGCAAAACAACACGGCGTGACGACCATCTTGAACCCAGCACCCGCCGCAACGATCGACCCAGAGATCCTGAAGGTCACGGACCTGGTCGTACCCAACGAAACGGAAAGTGCTGAACTGACTGGTATCGAAGTCACCGACGAAGCCTCCATGGATGCCAATGCCAAGAAATTCCGTGAAATGGGCGTGAAGAACCTGATCATCACGGTCGGCAGTAAGGGTGCTTACTACGCCACCGAACAAGCTTCTGGCTTCGTGCCAGCCTTCAAGGTCAAGGCCGTGGACACGACGGCGGCCGGGGATACCTTTATCGGGGCCCTCAGCTCACAACTGAAGCCTGACCTGAGCAACGTAGCCACTGCGCTGGTCTTTGCCCAACGTGCCAGCTCCTTGACTGTGCAAGGCTTAGGGGCTATGCCATCGATTCCAACCGTTGCGGAGATCGAAGCAGCTAGCAAAAAGTAAGCTTACAGAAAATAATTCGTAAAATCACCAACTTAACCGAAATTTTCGGAAAAGTTGGTGATTTTTTTTGCGTTTTGGGACAACCGGTTGCAACTAAGACGAATCGGTCTATTTGGTATATTCGACTTTATTCAAAGACAATCCCCGGTACAACAACTTCTATGAGAGGGGTTGCATTAATTAATTTAAATTGGTATAGTAATGAAAGTCGATGAACGAAATCGATTTTTACCGGTAAAATCAATGGATTTGTGCCATCAACCAAAAACTAGGCTGTGATTGGTCCGGCCGATTTAAGTGAGGTTATTTAAAAATGTTGAATGAAGAAGTCGTTACTAACCAAGTGAATTTTGACGAAACGGACACCCAAGCGGTCACGGCCGTGCGGATGCTCAGCATGGACATGATTTCGCGGGCCCACTCCGGTCACCCGGGGTTGCCGTTGGGGGCAGCGCCCATGGCGTACGTGTTATTCTCGCGGCATTTGCGGGTCGATCCCTCATTTCCGCAGTGGTTCAATCGTGACCGGTTCGTCCTGTCTGCGGGCCACGGTTCCGCGATGTTGTACAGCCTGTTACACCTGAGTGGCTTTGCGTTGGGTCGCGACGACCTGATGAATTTCCGGCAACTGGGCAGTAAGACGCCCGGTCACCCGGAATTTGGCGTGACGCCTGGCGTGGACGCCACGACCGGGCCATTGGGGCAAGGCATTGGGATGGCCGTGGGGATGGCGATGGCCGAGAGCCATTTGCGAGCAACGTATAATCAACCCGACTTAAATGTGGTTGACCACTACACCTACGCGTTGTGTGGGGACGGCGACCTGATGGAAGGCGTGGCTGCCGAAGCTGCCAGCTTGGCCGGCCAATTACAGTTGCACAAGCTGATTGTCTTATATGATTCCAACGATATTTCGCTGGACGGGCCGCTTAGCAACGCCTGCCATGACGATGTAGCCGCACGGTTCGAAAGCTACGGTTGGAACTACTTACGCGTGGACGACGGCGAAGACCTGACAGCAATCGACCGGGCTATTCGGTTGGCTAAGAACGCCCAAAGCGGGCCAACGCTGATCGAAGTGAAGACGCAAATCGGGGCCGGGAGCCCCAACGCCGGAACGAACAAGGTTCACGGTGCCCCGCTCAGTGAAGCGGATTTAGCAACGACGCGGGCCCATTACAACTGGAACTGTGATCCCTTCACGGTGCCAGCCGCGGTTCACGAACGCTTCATGACCACGATCAAGGCTCGGGGTTGGGCAAGCCATCAGGAATGGTCTAACTTGGTCGCGCGTTATTCAGACGTGCAACCAGAATTAGCCGCCCAATTTGCCCAAGGCGTCAGCAAGACCTTACCAGAAGATTTGGCCGACCAGTTGCCGACCTATTACAAGAAGGATAAGCTGGCCTCACGTGCTAGTGGCCATGAGGTGCTCCAAAAGCTCAGTGCGGCACTCCCGAATCTGTGGGGGGGCTCGGCGGACTTGTTTAGCTCCAACAAGACGGCGGTGAGTGACAGTGACCGGTTCAGCGTGGAGAATCCACAAGGCAAGAATCTATGGTTCGGCGTTCGTGAATTTGCGGAAGCGGCGGCCTTGAACGGTATCGCTTTGCATGGCGGTACGCAAGTGTATGGCTCAACGTTCTTCGTCTTCTCCGACTACATGAAGCCGGCGATTCGGTTGGCAGCCCTGCAACATCTGCCCGTGACCTACGTCTTCACGCACGATTCTTTGGCCGTGGGGGAAGATGGGCCGACCCACGAACCAGTGGAACAGTTAGCCGCATTACGCGCAATTCCAGGCTTGACGGTTTACCGCCCGGCCGATGGCAACGAGACCGCAGCGGCTTGGCTGGCGGCGGTTCAAGCGACGGACCATCCAACGGCCATCGTCTTGTCCCGGCAAGGCTTAGCCACGCTGCCCAAACCAGCCGCTGTTAAGGCAGGGGTCAAACGTGGTGGCTATGTGGTCGCCGACGCCCATGACCAAGCCGAAGGGATTTTGATGGCCTCGGGTTCTGAAGTTAATCTGGCGTTAGCAGCCCAGGAAAAATTAAGCGAATTGGGTCACGACGTGCGGGTCGTTTCCATTCCAAGTTTTGAACGCTTCAATGCCCAGTCGGTGGACTACCGTGAACGGATCTTACCGTCACACTTGCGCCGCCGGGTCGCTATCGAAATGGCCAGCGGGTTGGGTTGGTGCCAATACACCGGCTTGGACGGCACCATGTTGACGCAGGAACAATTCGGCGCCAGCGGTCCGGGCGAGGCTGTCACTGCCATGGCAGGGTTCACACCAGAACGCGTTGTGGAAGCGTATCTCGCGCTGTAAACGCTGTATTCGGGGAATCGATTATCGGAAAAAATAGGGATGTTAGTGAAGCAGACGGTGGCAGTGGTCACGGTCTGTTTTGCTTTCTTTTCTTAACTAAAGGTTGCAGGAAAACTAGTCTTTGAACGTCAGGTGGTCTGTGCTGGCCGCCTACCGTCCGCCAAATGTGTGATTGCTAATCGACAACTGGTTTGACCCTTTGTGTCTCTGATCTTACGGTTGGTTTTGGATTAATCCATGGTTTAGTACTGGTAAGCACTCATCCACTGGAGTCAACCAGCATTCAGCTGTAAATTGGGGTAAAACGCTCAGCAAACATTGTTGTCACAGCAGTCTTCATCTCGGATGGCCTTCGATTATGTCTGTGATCGACTAATAGCGTTAGTAGGAACATCGCTGGAATAGCAACGCTTATCTACATTAGTGGGTCATCTGCCACGTAGCCGAGAGTGAGCTAAATTTGGACTCAGCCGTGGGAGTTTGCAAGTGGTCTGCTTGGAAACTGGCGTCTTCGAGACGTGACTTTCGGCTCGAAGCGAGGTTGAAGACCGCCCTTTGGCTTCGACCGGTCCTTCCCACAGCGTCACGGTCCAAATTTGGCGAACGGCAAGGCGGCCAGCATGGACTACCTGGCGTTCAAGGACTTGCCGTTTATCACTGGAACCAAGAGTAACGCGTCAGAACCCACAATGATTTCCCCAAATACGAAAAATCAGCAAAAAAATCGGGAAAGGTGTCGGGATAATCTAGTAAGTTGGTTAAATTATTGGTATATTGGGGGTAAAGATACTGGAGGCGGTTTTTAATGGAGATTCGACGGATCAAGGTACCGACGGCGCTAGTCTGGTCAGCACCAACGGCCGTAACAAAAACAGATCGACCTTACTTGAAAAATGGGGACCTGACGGCGTGGTTAGCAAGCCTGAAGCCCGCAGAAAAAGAACAGTTAGCCGACCGCAATCGAACGGTGACGGAGGCCTTGTTCAACGACCGGGTCATTTTGGACCGGGTTGAAGGCGAATGGGCGCACGTCTTCGTTACGCGGCAAAATGGTCGCCAAGAACGGCGGGGCTACCCCGGCTGGCTGCCATTGACCCAACTGACCGCCAGTGACGAAGAACTCGAGTACCCAACCACGACGGTTCGGTTGGTCCATCCAGTTACGGCATTACTAGATGCCGACCGCAACCCCTTATTGGATCTGCCACTGGGGACGATTCTAACGACCACTGGCCAGGACGATGACTGGATTCAAGTCGTGACACCACTGGGCAAGGGCTGGATTGCGGCCGACGTAGCCAAATTGGGCATCAGTGGGGCAGACGATGGTCGCCGGCTCTTGATGTTGGGCCAGCAGTTCATTGACACGCCGTACCTCTGGGGTGGCATTACGCCACAAGGATTTGACTGTTCCGGCTTGATCTACGCGCTGCACCGGGCATTGGGGTACACGATTCCCCGGGACACGCAGGATCAATTTGCCAATGGCTATCCCGTGGCGCCTGAGGAACTGGTGATTGGCGACCTGGTCTTCTTTGCCCATGATCACGGGACGGGACAAGCCCATCACGTGGGGATGTACGCGGGCAACGGCCAAATGCTCCACGCGCCCAAGCCAGGCAAGACGGTGGAAATGGCCCCACTCACTACGACGGAATTGGCGCCTGAGTATGCGGGTGCCCGGCGTTTTTGGCAATAAACTGAAGTTGAAGAATTTTCTAAATTCATGGCAGGAACTCACGCAGGTGGTGGGGACCTGCTATACTTGTTTCAAGGGGAAGTGACTCCCAATGAAAAGAGAGGGATTACTCATGAAGATAAAACGCGTTATTTTAGGCCTAGCGGTGGCTGCTTTAGCCGTGGGCATTGGCGGGCAAACGTTGGCGGTTCACGCCGATACGACGGATGCCACCACTAGTACCAGTAGTTCCGCCACGAGCGGTAGTACGGTCCAGACCAAGGCACTGTCGAAAGCCTACGTGGTTTACGGTGCGGGGCTGGCTAGTGAAGACAAGGATGCCGTCGCGACGGCGCTCGGTGTCAAATCCAACTACACGGCGTTGACTGCGACTGGTAGCGACTACGCGCAGTATTTGAACTCAGCTGGGACCACGGACGCTAGCATGATCAGTTCCGTAGCGCTGGCACCCGCTGATCCCGGAACCGGGGTCAAGGTCAATATCGCCGAATATAATGGTAGCAATAACATTACGGAAGTGACCTCGCAACAATACGCCATGGTCGCCACGATGGCGGGGGTCAAGGATGTCATCATCACCGTCACGGCCGACAAGTCGGTTTCCGGTGAATCCGCGCTAACCGGGGTCTACAAGGCCTTAGCGTCTGACGGATTGACGTTGAACTCCGAAAACACGCAGGCGGCCAACGGTGTCTTAGATGCCACGCAACCGGCAATCGATTCCAACAGTAGCAATAAGAAGTACCCTGGGAAATTGATGTCCGCGGTAGGGTCGGTATCGTCAGATCTGGCCAAGCAACGGCAAGACGGTAATGACCTCGCCACTAAGGCAGACATTGAAGCGATGCTGCAAAAGGCACTGGCCAAGCAAGGGATTGACGGTCAGACCAGTTCCACGCAGATCACCAACATTGCCATTGCCTTGAGCAAGGTGCAACAAGCGCCGGTCTCCACCAGTAAGAACTACATCTCCAACGTCACGAACGTTGCCAATAACCTGGCAAATAGTATCGGTGATAAAATGGCTGGTGTGAAGGATTTTGCCAATAGTGCAGATGCGCAAAAAGCCGAGAATTTTGTGGTCCAAATTTGGCAAAAGATTGTCAACTGGTTCAAGGGATTATTCGGTTAATTTCAGTAAGAATAGCGACTTAACAAATAAACGGGCGGGTGACGCCCGCTTTTTTTGTGCAGATTTTTAAATTTCACAAGCTAGGCGATCGTCCCGATAGTTGTACGATACAGAAAGCGACATCAATATTCACTTGTATCTTGCAAGCGACAGTGAAATATCACAATTTTGCAAATTCGTGGCAGTGACACGTAATCGGTTGAAGGATGAAAAAGAACAGACGTTTCAGCAATGATCAGCCGAAAATCACTGATTTAAAGCGTTTTCAAGATAACAATTTCTTTCAGAAAGGACTGAAGGGAACATCAGTTTATCAGTAAAAATCCGTTAATAATTCCTTAATATTTCACAATAAACTGGAAAAACGTGTGGTAATATTAGTTTGTGATTCGTATTGACTATGAACGACTGGGGTGCGAACTGAATTTTCGTTTGACAACCCGTGTTCAAATTTGTTTGAAAATCTAAAGTCATAAAAGGACGTGTTGGTGAAGATGAGTACAGGACAACGAAAGACAAAAGCAGTTGTTGGCGTCGTCGGTGCCATTGGGGCATTCGCGGCGGGCGCAACGATTACCGCAAATGCGGATAGCATCCAGGTGAAGCAAGGGGATACCGTGTGGGATCTTTCACAAAAACTCGGGGTCTCCGTTCAGGACTTAGAACAACAGAATTCAATCGATGCCAAGACAGATCTGATCTTCGTGGGCCAACGGCTTCAAGTGAAGTCCGCCAAGACCACGAAGACGTACACCGTCAAGTCTGGGGATACCCTGTGGGACCTCGCCCAGACGTATCACATTTCCGTGGCACAACTGCAGAAGGCCAATAAGCTTACTGGCGATATGCTGAGTGTCGGTCAGAAATTAACGATTCCACAAACGTCAGCGAATAAGACCAGTCAGACACAAACAACTAGCGCAACGCCAAAGACTAGTGCAACGCGGCAAACGACGCAGAAGGCCAACGCCGTGCAGGCACAAATCGTGGCCGCACAACAGGCAGCCGCTAGCAAGCAAAAGCAACAGACTGCCGCAACCAGTAGTCAATCGAGTCAATCGGTAACGTCACAGGCCACTAGTCAAGCCGCAACCTCGTCAACGCACAGCACTAGTCAACAAACGGCGACGAGCAAGGCCCAAACCGCTGCCTCAACGTCATCAAGTGCAACGCGTCAGTCAGCGGCAACCAAGACAACTAAGACCATGAAACACACGCAGGTCGCACAAGTCGTTCAACAGCCGTCTCAAGCTAAGGTCACTCAATCAGCATCAACGAGCAGTGCAGCCGCACAAACGTCTTCTACGGCCGCTCAGACGCCTTCAACGACGTCTTCCACGACGAGTACTAGTGCCAGCGTGACTAGCAGTAGTAGTCAGGCAACCGCAAGCAGCGTGAAGCCAGCTCGGCAGAGTCGGATGGCAGCGCCAAAGACGACGAGTCAAAGCCAATCAGTTCAAAGTCAAGCAACGCAAAGCCAGGCAACCGCAAGTCAAACCAGTCAGAGTCAACCAGCCGCAACCAGTCAATCCGTGACAACGGGTAGTCAAAATGCAACGGCCACGACGACGACCAAGAAGACGAAGCGCTTGAAGACGACCACGCGTTCTGCGGTGGCTCGTCAATCCACGACGGCTTCTAGTGCCCAAGGGTCAACCAGCACCAGTAGTAGTGCAGCGGCTAGTTCAAGTACCGTTGCGACGAGCACCAGCACCAAGAAGAAGACCAGTACGGCCGGCTTAACCTCTGGCTCAGTTACGGGTTTGGCGTTGAAATTAGCCTCTGCCAACATCCCTTACGTTTGGGGTGGCTCTTCGTTGAGTGGGATGGACTGCTCCGGGTTAGTGGCGTATGTTTACCAACATGCTTTGGGTGTCAGTCTGCCACATAACACGGTTTCCCAAGAAGCATACGTGTCAACGCATTCCGTGGGTTCAGCTAAGCCAGGGGACATCCTGTTCTGGGGGTCCAAGGGCGCCACGTACCACGATGCCATTTACTTAGGGAATAACCAGTTTGTTGCGGCACCAGAACCTGGGCAAAACGTTAAGGTTCAGTCGATCAGCAAGTACTTCATGCCATCATTCGCTGGAACCCTGAAGTAGAGCGCTTTCAAGCCGACCGTCTGTTTTAGCCACTTTTGGAATTTCGCTGAGAAAAATTAAGATTATCGTTAACAAATCCGAGCCTAAGTGTTATGATTCTTTTTGTCATTTAGAGACACGAGCTAATCATAAATAAAACTAGGTTAAGGACGTGAGAAAGATGAGTAATCGAATTGAAATTCTGGAAGAATATCGTCGCGCTAATTCGCAATTAGCCACGTTAAAACGACAGGAGTCGGAGAGTGTTCATTCAAGTTCGGAGACGGTCCGGATTGAGCCGCGCTACGGGGATGAAATGAACGATTTGACCAATAAGTGCGCTCAGCTGGACATGATCTTGGAAGCCATGGCGGCCTCCGAGGATTAATCTAAACGAAATCAAAAAGAGGGTTCACCCGGAAAAGTTAGGGGTGAATCCTCTTTTTTTACGGCTTAATTAGTGAAATCAGCGTCGTCGATCAACAATGCTGCTTGTCACCGGTCATGCAATGACACAGATCTAAATTGTCAGGTCAAACCAAAACGGGTACTGGGTAACACCGACGTAAACGTCAAAGAACCGGCCACCCATTTCCTCGCCGTCGAGCTGGCCATATTCGATGGCCGGAACGGTGAGATGAACTTTGTCGGTCTCATAGTAGTGCACGGCCTTGGACGACAAATGGCGTTTGAAGACCAGTCGTAGGGCGAGCCACAACAGCTTGAAGAAGTTGGGCTTTTCAATAACGACCAGGTGGAGCTGATGGTCGGTAATCGTGGCTCCGGGAGCGATACCCACACCACCACCGAAGTAGGGATGATTAGTTGTAGTTACCAAGAAGGCGTGCGGATAGATATCCCGTTGATTGCCAACGTGAACCGTTAGGGTGAAGCCCGTTTGGTTGTAATATACATCTAATGCCGAAGCCAGGTAAGACAGTGACCCCAAATGGTGTTTGTTGAGCCAAATCTTAGCTTTCGACTGGTTGGCCTGAGAAATGATGGCGGCGTCAAAGCCGATGCCCAGGTTGTTCGTGAAGACGCCACGTTCCTGCTTGATGGTCTCGTTGTAAGTCCCCACGTCGTAGTTGGTCGCGTGGGTGCAGTGGATGACCTGGTCAAAGGCGTCTTCCCATTTCAGAGATAACCCAGCGCCTCTGGCAAAGTCGTTGCCGGAACCAATCGGGAGGTAGCTGACGGGAATCGGATAATTCCGCTGGTGTTTCGTTAGGCCATTGATGGCCTCGTGGAGGGTACCGTCGCCCCCGATAGCTAAAACGACCCAATCTTGGTGGGGTTCATCGGGGAGCTGTTTTGCGAATTGCTCGCTTAGGAGAACTGTGTGGTGGGGGTAGGCCGAAACTGCTAGTTGGTAGGAGACCTGAGCAGTGTCTAGTCGCTCTTTGATCTGAGGCCAAAGCGTACCGGCGCGACCGCTTCCCGCATGTTCATTTAGGATGATATAGAACTGGACACTCACCGTACTGCTCCTCTCAATTTTTAGTCCATTTCATTATAAACGAAAACGTGCGGGGTGCCTAGTAATTATCGCAGTCTTTCCATAGTTGTAACATATTGGTCGGTCAACGGCTTTGCCCGGAAACTTTGCGGTTAGTGGTGACCGGCTGCCTGTAATCGTTTCCAAACGTTATCAACATAATACCCAGCTGATGGGGAGTCAGGCCGTTAAATTAGTTCACGCCCATCACCTGCGGCCAGTCCTTCCCACAGCGTCACGGTCCAAATTTGGCGAACGGCAAGGCGGCCAGGACGAATCACCTTGCGTAGGGATAGCGATAGCCGCGCAACAAAAAAGGCGCGAGGCTATCGTCTCGCACCTTACATAGCAGTTACTTTGTCATGATGAACATTGGGAGAATCATTGGGTGACGCTCTGTCTTCTCGAATAAGAAGTTTTGCAAGTCATCAATGACGGCGTTGCGGATGGAGGCTTCAGTTGCCTTCGGGTTCCGCATCGCCCGGCGAATCGTCTGGAAGACGCGCCGACGACCCTCGTTGAGCAGCTCACCGGATTCACGCATGTAGACGAATCCACGGGAGAGCAGGTCAGGGCCGGCCTTGATTTCTTGGTTCTTCAGGTCGATGGTCGCCACAACGACGACTAAACCTTCTTCGGAAAGTAATTGACGATCACGTAGCACAACGTTGCCAATATCACCGATACCAGAGCCGTCGATGTAGACGTCTCCCGCCGTGAAGTGACCAGCGACGCGGGCTGAATCCTGGGTCAACGCTAACACGTCACCATTTTGGAGGATAAAGCTGTGGTCGAGTGGCACGCCGCATTGTTCAGCCAGCTCGGTGTGAATCTTTAACATCCGGTACTCCCCGTGAATCGGCATGAAGAATTTCGGTTGCATCAACCGGAGCATCAGCTTCTGTTCTTCTTGGCCACCGTGACCGGAAGTGTGAATGTTATTGACCTTACCGTGAATGACATTGGCGCCAGCTTCTTCCAGCTCGTTAATGACCCGGTTCACGGAAATCGTGTTCCCAGGAATTGGGTTACTGGAGAAGACGACGGTGTCACCAGGCTGAATCGAGATCTGCCGGTGGGTCCCGTTGGCAATCCGTGAAAGGGCCGCCATGGGTTCACCTTGTGAGCCGGTACAGAGGATCATGACCTTATTGGCCGGCATCGACCGAATGGTGTTGGCATCAACGAGCGCTTCATCAGGGATGTTTAAGTACCCGAGTTCACGACCGTTAACGATGGCCGCTTCCATGGACCGTCCGAAGACAGCAATCTTGCGACCGTGAGCCAGCGCTGTTTCACAGGCCGTCTCGATCCGAGAAATGTTGGAAGCAAACGTGGCAAAGATGACCCGGCCCTCGACTTGGTCAAAAATCTTGCGGATGGACTTACCCACCCATTTTTCTGACTTCGTCCAGATCGGGCGTTCGGCGTTCGTGCTATCAGACATCAAGCACAAGACACCTTCGTCGCCCAGCTTGGCCATCTTTTGTAGATCAGGCGGCTGGTTGGTGACGGGTGTTAAGTCGAACTTATAGTCACCCGTTTCCACAATGGTACCGACTGGTGTGTGAACAGCGATTCCCAACGTATCGGGAATGGAGTGGGTCGTCCGGAAGAAGGTCACACTCATCTTCCGAAATTTGAGCACAGTGTCATCGTCAATTGTGTGTAGTTCAGTCGATTTAAGTAATCCGTGTTCTTCAAGCTTGTTTTTGATCAATGCTAAGGCTAACGGCCCCGCGTAAACGGGAACGTTGAGCGCTTTGAGTAAATAAGGAATACCGCCAATATGGTCTTCATGGCCGTGGGTAATCACTAGCGCCTTGATTTTGGCTTGGTTTTCGACGAGGTACTGGTAGTCAGGGATGACATAGTCAATCCCTAACAGTTCGTCCTCTGGAAATTTAATCCCGGCATCAATTAGGATAATCTCATCCTGAAATTGAATACCGTAAGTGTTTTTCCCGATTTCGCCAAGTCCACCCACGCCAAAGATAGCGGTCTCGTTATTTTTGACGTTTAACTTGTTCATTCAGTGAACTCCGTTAATTTGTAATTCGGATTCTGTTGTTCGTAAGCTAAGGTGTTGCCCTCGATAGCTTCAATGAATTCGATATTGTGGTCCGTGTGGGCTTCCACTTGTGCCCGGGCTTCAACCTCGGTTGGGGCCTCCAGGTACAGAGAGTGCGTATCCTCGCGCTTAGGATTCCGCTTCTTATCTTCTTGGTAATATACTTTGTAAATCACAGACAAAACTCCTTTAATTAAACGATTTAATTTATCGATTCGTGAGAGAACGATAGATTATTTATGTTCTGCCGAACTGCGGGTTGCTTACACAACAATTAGCACAATTTTAGCATAGTTTTCGCCGATTGTATAGAATTACCACTGGACTGGAAAACATGCTATGATTAGACTAGCGTGAAGTGAACGGAGGAGACGTCATGGCTCTAATAGTAGAAATCGTGATTGGCATCATCATTGCCCTAGTCATTTATGTAATGATTCACCGGATGATCGTCCAACGGGCAACCCGAATGGTCCGGCGAAATGCCCAGGATGAAACGGATGTGGCGGTCAAGGCGGCCTTGCAGCGGCTGGTCAACGATGACGTGCTGACAGAAGAAGAATGCCACATTAAGTCAGCGGTCACGGTGGCCGACGTCTGGGGACGGGGCGTCATGGCCTTTGAATACGCGATGCCGATTGGTATGGACGCGGAACGCCGCTTGCCCCAACTCGAAGCCGCCTTTAATGAAGCGTTGGCAAGTTTTAGTGCGGATCACGACATCAAGGCGGTCGTCGCGGGACCGGCCTTTGTGGTCAGTGACATTTGGCTGTATGAGGGCCAACTCCACGTTGACGTGGCTTACCTGATGAATGAATCCACCGTGGAATATTTGAAAGATTTAAAGAAACTTAATGACCCGGCGGTACGGGATCTTTAGGGAACAATAAGAGATTGTTAAAATAATCACAATATAATAGAAGAAACGCGTTCGTTAACTGGCCCCAATCGGCTAAGAAACGGCGCAGTAGGGCGCATTCAGCTGGTTGTGGTAGCTGAATACGCCTTTTCACATCAAAAAGAGCTTGACCGCAAACGGTTCAAGCTCTCAGTCGGTTCATATTTTAGTGACCACTAATGGGAAACTACTCAATCATGACCATATCATCGTTGCGGGCAAATGGTTCGTCCTTATTGATGTGGTCGTAGAACAGTGTCCGGTGCATGTGGTCGATTTCGTGTTGGCAGACGATAGCGGGGTAATTCTTCAGGCGAACCTGATGCTTTTCTCCATTAACGTCAAAGTAACGCAAGGTGATGCGATCATGGCGGGGGACGAAGCCCGGCACGTCACGGTCGACCGACAAGCAGCCTTCGCCCTCGGTCAAAGCCCCCATCTGAACAGATTCGGAGACAATCACGGGGTTAATGATGACATCGGTGAAAGGCGACTTGCCACCGTCTTCAGGAGCGGGCACCAAGACGGATGCCATTTTCTTGGAGACCCCAACTTGGGGGGCAGCGAGGCCGACGCCGGCACGCAAACCATATTTCTTACATTGTTCTGGATCTTGCGAAACAACTAAGTATTCCATTAAGTCCTTGGCGAGTTGTTGATCCTCCGCCGAGAGGGGGAACGTGACGTCCGCAGCCTCTTGGCGTAAGACGGGGTCACCGTCACGGACAATATCTTTCATGAGAAACACGAGCAATTACCTCCGCTTAAATTTAAATCTAGTTACATTCCATTGTAACATACCCACGAAAAGAAATGAAATGAAAAGAAAACGGTTACTATTTTCAAAAAAAGACGAAAACGGATAATCACAACTGGGAGTAGGGGTTTGGCCGAATCCCTTTATTTGTCCCAATGAAAGGGCTTGCATGACTTCTGAAAAAATGGTACATTTTAAACGTAGTCAGGAAACGCAACGTTAACTCACTTTTAGTTAACAATTTCATATCAAGTGAAAGGAAAGTGTTACTTATGGCTAATGGAAGCAAACAGATTGTAGACTTTGCCAAAATCAAAGCTACGATGGCTGATCCGTATAAGCACCCGGTTCAAGTCATCAATGGAGATGGCAAGGTTGTTGATCCAGACACGTTGGCAAAATATTCAGATGACCAACTTGTTGACTTCATGAAGAAAATGGTTTGGGAGCGTACTTTACACGAACAAACAATGAACTTCTCCCGTCAGGGTCGCCTCGGTTTCTATGCTCCAACTGCCGGTGAGGAAGCCAGTGAAATGGGAAGTGTTACCGCATTTAAGGAACAAGACTTCCTGTTACCTGCATACCGTGATTTACCACAAATGATTCAACACGGTACTACCGTTGCAAAAGGTTTCTTATGGTCAAAGGGTCATGTGTCAGGGAACCAATACGAAAACCCTAACATGTTATTCCCACAAATTATCATTGGTGCCCAATACGCCGAAACTGCTGGTGTTGCTCTGGGTATCCAAAAGAACGGCGACAAAGACCGTGTAGCCTTTGTTTACACCGGTGATGGTGGTACTTCACAAGGGGACTGGTACGAAGGAATTAACTTCACCAGTGCTTATCAAGCACCTGCCGTATTCTTCGTTCAAAACAACGGTTGGGCAATTTCCGTTCCACGGAAGAAGCAAACCGGTGCCGAAACGTTAGCACAAAAGGCCGTTGCCATGGGTGTTCCTTCCGTCCAAGTTGATGGGATGGATATCGTGGCCGTTCACGAAGTTGCTAAGGCAGCCCGTGACTTTGCTGTTGCCGGCAATGGTCCTGTTGTAATTGAAACCTTAACTTACCGTTATGGTGCTCACTCCTCTGCTGGTGATGATCCTTCTCGTTACCGGACTAAGGAAGAAGAAAAGCCTTGGTTCGATGCCGATCCATTGATTCGTATGCGGAAGGTCTTAACTGACAAGGGCGTTTGGTCACAAGATCAAGAAGACAAGTTAGTTGAAGAATACAAAGACGAATTCAAGGAAGCAATGAAGGAAGCTGAAGCAGCACCTGCACAAAAGGTTTCTGACTTCTTGAAGTGGACTTACAATGTTCCTACTCCAGCCGTTAAGAAACAAATTGCAGAATTCGAAGCAAAGGAGTCGAAGTAATCATGGCTAAAATGACTTATATCAAAGCGATCACTTCTGGTCTGGATCAAGTCTTAGCGGATGATCCTAAGACATTGATCTTCGGTGAAGATGTTGGTAAAAACGGTGGTGTGTTCCGGACTACTGTTGACTTACAAGACAAGTACGGTGAAGACCGGGTCTTCGATACCCCACTTGCTGAATCTGGTATTTTAGGATTAGCTATCGGGTTATCTCTGACTGGTTGGCGGCCAATTCCTGAAATCCAATTCATGGGCTTTACTTTCGAAGCTATGGATGGGATCGTTGGGCAATTAGCTCGTGACCACTACCGCTTCGGTGGCCAAAAGAACTTCCCTGTTACTATCCGGACACCATTTGGTGGTGGGACTCATACCGCTGAAATGCACGCCGATAACTTGGAAAACTACTTTGTTAGCACCCCAGGTCTGCGGGTAGTTACCGCATCTAACCCATACGATGCTAAGGGCTTGGTTATTTCCGCTATTGAAAGCGACGACCCAGTTCTGTTCATGGAAAACTTGAAACTTTACCGTTCAATGAAGGATGAAGTTCCAGATGACAAGTACACTGTTCCGTTGGACTCCGCTAAGGTTGTTCGCGAAGGTACTGATATTACCCTCGTGGCCTACAGTGCTGAAGTCAACGAAGCTTTGACCGCTGCCGATGCTTTAGCTAAGGACAACATCTCTGCTGAAGTTATTGACCTGCGTTCCTTGTCACCAATTGACACTGATACGATCTACGCTTCTATTGACAAGACCCACAAGGTTGTTGTCATTCAAGAAGCACAACGGATGGCCGGTGTCGGCGCCGTGGTTGCATCAGACATTGCTGAAGACAAGATTATGTCATTGGATGCCCCAATCGGCCGGGTTGCTGCGCCAGATAGCGTTTACCCATTTGCCCAAGCTGAAAATGACTGGATTCCTAACTCCGATGATATCGAAGCTAAGGCTCGCGAAATCTTCAACTACTAAAATTAACATCTAAACATTAAACGATAAAATTAACGATGTGGGAGACATCCTGCATTAGATGAAAGAAAGGAAGTTTTCCCATGGCTTATACGTTCAAACTCCCAGAGCTTGGTGAAGGAATGGCCGAAGGCGAAATTTCTTCATGGCTTGTTAAAGAAGGAGACGCAGTTAAGGAAGACGACACGTTAGTCGAAATCCAAAACGATAAGTCTGTTTCGGAATTACCATCACCCGTTGCTGGTACTGTATCACAAATTGTTGCACAAGAAGGGGACACTGTTGAAATTGGCGATCCACTGATCGTTATTGACGATGGTTCTGATACCCCTGCTGACTTGAGCAAAGCTAGCGACTCTGCAGACGACGCTCCAGCTGAAGAAGCTGCCCCAGAACCTGAACCAGCACCAGCCGCTGTTGCACCTGCTCCAGCTGCTGCGCCTACTGGTGTGCCAGCTGCTTCAGACCCTAACAAGTTGGTTATGGCAATGCCATCTGTCCGTCAATATGCACGTGACAAGGGCGTTGACATTACCCAGGTTGCCCCAACCGGGAACCACGGGCAAGTTTTGAAGGCTGATATCGACAACTTTAATGGCGCCGCTGCACCTGCAGCCGCTGCTGCTCCAGCTGCCGAAGTTGGTGGCAAGGCCGTTGCTGGTCAAGCTATCAAGCCTTGGAACGCTGACAACCCAGATCTTGAAACTCGTGAACCAATGTCACCAATGCGGAAGATCATTGCGAAGAGCATGCGAACTTCCAAGGACATTGCGCCTCACGTAACGTCATTTGACGAAGTTGAAGTATCTGCTTTGATGGCCAACCGGAAGAAGTACAAGCAAGCTGCCGCTGACAAGGACATCCACTTGACCTTCTTACCTTACATTGTTAAGGCATTGGTTGCTGTTATGAAGAAGTACCCTGAATTGAACGCATCTATTGATGACACGACTCAGGAAATCGTTTACAAGCACTACTACAACATTGGTATCGCAACCAACACTGATGATGGTCTTTACGTACCAAACATCAAGGCTGCTGATTCCAAGGGTATGTTTGAAATTGCTAAGGAAATCACTGAAAACACGCAAGCCGCTTACGACAACAAGTTAAGCCCAGCTTCCATGGCCGGTGGTTCTGTCACGATTTCTAACGTCGGTTCAATCGGTGGTGGCTGGTTCACACCAGTTATCAACCAACCTGAAGTTGCTATTTTAGGTGTTGGCCGGATTGAAAAGGCTCCTGTTGTTAACGAAGATGGCGACATCGTTGTTGGCCGCATGTTGAAGCTTTCTCTGAGTTACGATCACCGTCTGATTGATGGTGCCTTAGCTCAAAATATTTTGAACGACATGAAGGCATTGTTACATGATCCTGAAATGTTGTTAATGGAAGGGTAGGAATAATATGGCAGATGTTGAAAAAAAGGACACCGTCATCATTGGTGCCGGACCCGGCGGTTACGTTGCCGCTATTCGGGCTTCTGAATTAGGCCAAAAGGTCACTTTAGTTGAAAAGTCCGATACCCTTGGTGGTGTCTGCTTAAACGTTGGTTGTGTACCTTCTAAGGCCTTGATTCAAGCGGGTCACCGTTTGGAACAAGCTAAAGACGGTTCCACCTACGGGATTTCTACGAAGTCAGCTACGATTGATTTCGCTAAGACTCAGGACTGGAAGCAAAAGAAGGTCGTTGATCGGATGACCAGCGGCGTTAAGATGCTGATGAAGAAGCACCACGTTGACGTTGTTAACGGGGAAGCTGTCTTCCTGAGTGATACCCAATTACGGGTTATGCCTACAGGTGAAAAGCAATTCATGTCCACTGATACGGGCCAGACCTTCGAATTCAATAATATTATTATTGCATCCGGTTCTCACCCAATCGAAATCCCTGGCTTCAAGTTTGAAGGTCGGGTCGTCGATTCTACTGGTGGCCTGAACTTGCCTGAAATCCCTAAGGAATTCGTTGTTATCGGTGGTGGGTACGTTGGTACCGAATTAGCTGGTGCTTACGCTAGCTTAGGTGCTCACGTAACGATCCTCGAAGGCACGAACTCAATTCTGCCTAACTTCACGAAGGACATGGTTTCCGTTGTTCTTAAGAAGTTGAAGAAGAAGGGCGTTGACGTTATCACCAACGCGATGGCTAAGAGTTCCAAGCAAGACGACAACAGTGTCAGTGTGACCTACGCTGTCGACGGCAAGGAATCTACGATTAAGGCTGACTACTGCATGGTCACCGTTGGTCGTAAGCCAAACACGGATGACTTAGGCTTGGAATACACCAAGGTTAAGTTGACTGACCATGGTCAAATCAAGGTTGATAACCAAGGCCGGACTGACTCAGAACACATCTGGGCTGTCGGTGACGCTGTTCCTGGTGCTGCATTGGCTCACAAGGCCTTTGCTGAAGCCAAGACTGCGGCTGGTGCCATCTCCGGTAAGAAGACGGCTAACGACTGGCTGAGTGTGCCTGCTGTCTGCTTCTCCGATCCTGAAATTGCAACTGTTGGTTACAACGAAGCTGCAGCTAAGGACAAGGGGATCAAGGTCAAGACCGCTAAGTTCCCATTTGCTGGGAATGCTCGGGCCGTTTCATTGGACGCTCCTGATGGCTTTGTTCGGTTCATCTACACGGATGACGACAACAAGAACATCGTGGGTGCCGAAGCGGTTGGCCCTGAAGCCAGCACCATGGCTGGTGAATTGTCAATCATCGTTAACGACGGCTTGAACGTTGAAGACGTTGCTTTGACCATCCACCCACACCCAACATTGAACGAACCAATCCAAGAAACTGCCGATATCGCGCTGGGCTTCCCAACCCATATCTAAAGTCACTTGTGATTGTTAAATCTGAAAAGGACTGCCAGCGATGGCGGTCCTTTTTGTATGGGTCAAGAAATGCGGTGAGAGGCAGTCGGCTAAGTCGGGGATTTTGAAGAATCCAGCTTGCTATCCGGGGGCGTTCACTTATAATGGAACTATGACTTGCGTTACACTGAATTCACAAGCACTGTTCGTAGAGGAGGCGGTCACTCGTGAAACCAACGTTAATTGTCCAGGGAAACTTTGATCAAGCCAGTCGGTTGATTCGTCAGCTGATGGTTGCTGATTTGCCGGTCGACTGTGTCGTGATGCCCAACGTGACGGACGATACACCCCGGTACCAGGCACTCGTGGTGGCCAGTGCGCTGTGTCCGCAACTGACATTACGGGTCGGCACGGCCGCAGACTATGGCCAAGCCACTTGGTTAGTCATTTTGGATCGGGCTGCCGTCACCACTGATCCTGCCATGAAAGTTGCGGAATTGCGGTTGTTTATGAACCGCATCGTTGAAAATGGTTTCAAGGGCCAGTTGGTCTTTTGTGGCGAGCATGACGAGTTACTGACCTACTTCGCTTGGAAATTCTCCGGCCTCAACCAGAGCCAAATCTGGGGGCTGGGCACGTTCCCGTTGACGCGTTTGTTAACGTACCGGTTGGCGGAACGCCTGGGCGTCGGAGCCGCGGCGGTGCAGGCTGCAGTGGTCGGCACGGCGGCGGATCCCATCGTGGCCTGGAGTCGGACCTATGTTGGGCCAGCCCCCATTTTGATGTACTTGGCCAACGAAGACGCCAAGTTTAGTGCGGATGATTTGGGCAAGATGGGCAGCTGGTTACAGCGTGAGGCCCACGAGGACCAGTGGATGTTACGCTCAATGGCGCTGATTCAGCTGTTACGGGCGGTCTTGGCCAATCAACCCCTGATTGCTTCGGTCACCAACATTCACGCTGAGACGCCCGTTTTCGCGGCTGCTTCGCCGGTGCTGGTCAATGCCAGTGGGGTTAAGCACCTGACCAACCTGGTCTTGTCCGAAGACGAGCAGCAGGAATACGTCACGACGATCACCGCGTTACGTGAAAATATTGCAACCATTGAAGGTCAACAAACGGAGGGACACGCCTAATGCAACCGAAAAATTACGCATACCCATTACAACCAGACTGGTCGACGGCCGATATCGTGGCGGTCACGACACTCTACCAACGCGTTGAGGATGCCTACGAATTACCCCAGGGGGTAGCCAGTGCGACATTACTGGCAGCTTATCGTGATTTTCAGACCGTGGTACCGCAAAAATTCGAAGAAAAGCAATTAGACAAGGAATTTGAAACCGCGGCGGGTTACAGCATTTACCGCACCATGAAGCGGGCTCGCACGGAACAAGGACAAATCAAAATGAAAGGACAGGCGTAGTCATGAGCCAAGACTGGCAGCAATTAAACACCGACGTCATCGCGTTACTCAAGGAGGCCCGGCAAAATGTCTTGCAAAAGATGCGGGCACCACTAACGGTGGCAGAGAAGACAAGTCGCAAGGATCTGGTGACCAATGTCGACAAGGCTAACGAAAAATTTTTAATCGAAGGCATTCGTCGTTTGGACCCCGATGCACAAGTCTTGGGTGAAGAGGGCTTTGGCGATCAGTTGACTAGCTTGGCTGGCCGGGTCTGGATCGTGGACCCCATTGATGGCACCATGAACTTTGTGAAACAACAAGATAACTTTGCCATCATGATTGGCATTTATCAGGACGGCGTGGGCCAGTTGGGCTATATCTTTGACGTCATGGCCAACGTCTTGTACTTCGGCGGACCGCAACTGGGCGGCGTTTGGGCCAATGACCGCGAAATTCAGGCACCGGCAGATATCGCCTTGGCGGACGGCTTGATTGGGGCCAGTGGTCCACTAGTTATTCATGACGTTGCGCACATGCAAAAGATCGTTCACGACAGTGCAGGCATGCGAATCTCTGGAAGTGCCGGTATTGAAATCATTAATATCATGAAGGGGGAGACCCTGGGTTACATTTCGCACCTGAAGCCGTGGGACATTGCGGCGGGGCAAGTCTTGATGAATACACTGGGTGTCCGAGTTTCAACTATTGACGGAAAACCACTGAATATGTTATCATCTAACCTTGTACTAGTAGCGACGAAAAAAGCGCAACGTGATATTCTCCAAATCGAAGAAGATGACGTCTCACTGTGACCCTGTCACAGTTTTTTTATGCGGCTGGCCGATACGGATGGACTTTACCAGCTATTGACGCTACAATAAGCGTACTTACAGACGTAAGCATGCCGTGATCCATCTAATTCACCAAGCACGAAAGGAAGAAATACACTTGAAAATCAGAGATGATATCCGCAACATTGCCATCATTGCCCACGTTGACCACGGGAAGACGACCCTGGTTAATGAAATGATGAAACAATCCGACACGTTAGACGAACACGCTTCTATTGAAGATCGTGCTATGGATACGAATGCTATTGAAAAGGAACGGGGCATTACGATCCTGTCCAAGAACACCGCTGTTCGTTACGGCGACAAGCAAATCAATATCTTGGATACCCCAGGACACGCCGACTTTGGTGGTGAAGTGGAACGGATCATGCGCATGGTTGACGGCGTTTTGCTGGTTGTTGATGCCTACGAAGGGACGATGCCACAAACCCGTTTCGTTTTGAAGAAGGCCCTCGATCAACACTTGACCCCAATCGTGGTCATCAACAAGGTTGACCGTGAAGGCGCCCGTCCTTCCGAAGTCGTTGATGAAGTCTTAGACCTCTTCATCGAATTAGGTGCCGACGAAGACCAATTGGACTTCCCAGTGGTTTACGCCTCAGCTATGAACGGGACTTCTAGCTACGAGCCAGAAATCTCCTCTCAAGAACACACCATGAAGCCTGTGTTTGATACCATTATCAAGCACATCCCAGCCCCAATTGACAACAGTGACGAACCTTTACAGTTCCAAGTTGCCATGCTCGATTACAACGATTTCGTTGGTCGGATCGGGATCGGCCGGATCTTCCGTGGGAAGGTTAAGGTTGGTGACAGTGTTACTGTTATGAAGCTTGACGGTTCTAAGCAAAACTTCCGGGTAACCAAGTTGTTTGGTTACTTTGGGTTGAAGCGTTTGGAAATCAACGAAGCCAAAGCTGGTGACTTGATCGCCGTTTCCGGGATGGATGAAATCAACGTTGGGGAAACTGTTGTGGCCCCTGACACGTTGGAACCACTTCCTGTCTTACGGATCGACGAACCAACGCTGCAAATGACTTTCCGGACCAACGACTCACCATTTGCTGGTCGTGAAGGGAAATTTGTGACGTCTCGTCAAATCGAAGAACGCTTGAAGCGTGAACTGCACACCGACGTTTCCTTACGGGTTGACGACACTGACAACCCTGGTGCTTGGATCGTTTCCGGTCGTGGTGAACTACACCTGTCCATCTTGATTGAAACGATGCGTCGTGAAGGTTACGAACTACAAGCTTCTCGTCCAGAAGTTATCTACAGAACTATTGATAACCAACGTTGCGAACCATTTGAATCCGTTCAAATCGATACGCCAGACGAATACACCGGTTCGATCATTGATACGCTTTCCCAACGGAAGGGTGAAATGAAGAACATGGAGGCCGTTGGTAACGGTCAAACCCGTCTGACTTTCTTGGCCCCATCTCGTGGGTTGATCGGTTACTCGACTGAATTCTTGTCCTTGACTCGTGGGTATGGGATCATGAACCATACGTTCTCCAAGTACCTGCCAGTGATCAAGAACTGGAACCCAGGTCGTCACAACGGGACTCTGGTTTCCATCAACTCTGGTAAGGTCACGACTTACGCCATCATGGCCGTTCAAGACCGTGGGACGATCTTTACCGAAGCTGGGACTGAAGTTTACGAAGGGATGATCATCGGCCAAAACAGCCGTGACAACGATATCTCCGTAAACATCACCCGTGGCCGGAACCAAACCAACGTCCGGGCCGCCGGTTCAGAAGATATTGCCAAGGTTAAGACGCCACTTAAGATGTCTCTGGAAGAATCACTGGAATTCATCAATGATGACGAATACTGTGAAATCACCCCAGAACACGTGCGTCTGCGGAAGCAAATCCTGAACACGAGTGAACGGGAAAAGGCTGCCAAGAAGCGGAAGACTGCTTCACGGAAGTAATTTAAACTTAATTAAAACTTTAGCGGCAAGACTAGTGGGGTGACTCACGGGGCTTGCCGCTTTTTTTAGCTGGGGAACTGACTTTAGCGACTGTATTTTTTAAAATTCCCATAATAACGCGGTAAGTGGATTAACGGTTCCCAATGGAATCCCTGGTGTAGTATAATAAGACCATTCGATTATCGTCAACTGACGGTAGACTTGGAGCGATTTCATCGTATGCGAAAGTTAAAATATTTAGATTATTGGTTATTGGTTCCGTATCTCATTTTGAGCGTCTTCGGTATCGTGATGGTCTATTCGGCCAGCGCGGATATCGGCTCCCAAAATGGTGGGAGTCCCGGTAGCTATTTGATCAAACAGACGATCTTTGTTGTCATGGGACTGGTGATTCTGGGATTCATGGTAGCGGTGAACATTGAGAAACTGCGCAACCGGAATTTGCTCCGGTTAGCAGGGTACTTGGCCTATGCGGCGTTGGGGTTTCTACTGGTGATTGGCCAGACCGTCAACGGGGCCGCTGGTTGGATCCATTTAGGACCAGTCAATTTACAGCCAGCTGAATTCATCAAGTTCTATGTCATTATCTGGCTAGCTAACGCCATTGCGGAGCGTCAAGACGACCTGCAGGCCTACACCTGGTGGTCGACTATGCGTCAGCCACTGCTGGTTTGTCTGCTCATCATCGGGTTGATCTTTGTACAACCCGATTTAGGGGGCGCGGCCATCAACGGGGCTATCATGTTCGTGCTGTTCTTGAGCAGTGGGTTCAGTTCGCGGTTGGCTAAGTGGCTTTTTTCGGGCGTCATCATCGGCGGCTTTGGCGTGGTGATTCCGTTGTTAGCTTGGATAGCTGGCTTATCGGTCGGCCAACATTCCTATCAGCTACAACGGATTGTGGCCTTTTTGAATCCTTTTAAACATGCCCAAGGTGTCGGCCAACAGTTGGTGAACTCCTACTATGCCATCAGTAACGGTGGTGTCTTTGGTGTCGGCTGGGGAAACAGTATTCAAAAAACCGGGTACCTGCCCGAACCCAACACCGACTTTATCATGGCCATTTTGACCGAGGAGTTGGGACTCATCACGGCGCTGGGGGTTATTGCACTACTGTTTTTAATTATTTTGCGGACCGTGTTGGTCGGTGTGCGCACCAACTCGACTTACCAGGCATTGGTCTGTTACGGTGCGGCGACCTATTTGGCCGTGCAAACGGCATTTAACTTAGGTGGGGTGTTGGGATTTCTACCCATCACCGGGGTCACGTTCCCTTTTATCAGTTACGGGGGGTCCAGTACCTGGACCTTGGCGTTGGTCATGGGCGTGGTTATGAATATCAGCGCCCGGCAGAAACGTTACCGGATGACGCATTAAGTATTTTAAGGAGGTCAGACCTTGGCATTTGAAATGCAAGCACGACAGAGTTTAATCGTGTACACTTACAGTTTGAAACAAACCCGGCAGCTTAAACGCTATGGGACCGTCATGTACGTGTCCAAGAAGATGCGCTACGTGGTGTTGTACGTCAATCAAGCAGACGTCGCGAGCTTGTCGGAACAGTTAGGCAAGTTGCGGTTCGTGAAGCGCGTGGTTGCCTCGAAACGACCAGAAATCAGTGAAACATTCAACGGGGTGGCTGAAGAAATGGCCACCGGTAAGAATTCAGACGCAGAGGATGATGACGAATGAGAATTGTAGCAGGTGACTTTGGTGGGCGACGGTTAAAGGCCGTGCCCGGCATGGCGACCCGGCCCACTACGGATAAGGTCAAGGAGGCCCTGTTCAACATTATTGGCCCGTACTTTGATGGCGGGCGGAGTCTGGACCTGTTCGCCGGATCGGGCGGCCTCAGTATTGAAGCCGTTTCGCGGGGCATCGACCAGGCCGTCTTGATTGATCGGCAGTACGCGGCCATCAAGACCATTCAGGATAACGTGGCCGTGACCAAGGCCCCAGACCGGTTTGAAATTTTGAAACGCGATGCCAACCGGGCACTCCAAGAATTGGCGGACCGTGGCGATCAATTTGACTTGGTCTTCTTTGACCCGCCGTACGCCCAGCAGAAAATCGTGGCGCAAATGACGCGCTTACGGGAATTAAACCTGTTGACACCGACAGCCCGCATCGTGTGTGAGACGGACCAAAAGGCCCAGTTGCCCGATGATGTGGACGGGTTTTATTTTATCGAGCGCCGGGATTATGGGATTACAGAATTGACGATTTATGGGTTAGGAAGTGAAGCCGAGTGACGATTGCAGTCTTTCCAGGAAGTTTTGACCCCTTGACCAATGGCCATTTAGACCTGATCACCCGGGCCAGTAAAATCTTTGACCAGCTGATCGTGGCGGTTGGCCAGAACACCTCGAAGCGCGGCGTCTTCACGACCGCCGAACGGGTGGCCTTTATTGAAGAGACGACTCGCGACATGCCCAACGTGTTGGTGCGCGTCGAAAGCGGCCTCACGGTGGACTTCATGCGTGACAGTCACGCGACCGTCTTGGTACGGGGCATTCGCAACAGCGTGGACTTCGAGTACGAACAGGGAATTGCGGGGATGAACCGCACCCTGGATGCCAACGTGGACACGGTTTGTCTCATGGCCGCCCCACAGTATCAATTTGTCTCCTCCAGCCTGTTACGTGAGGTCGCGCGCTTCGGTGGCGACCTGACGAATCTGGTACCGCCCGTGGTGGCCCACGCCATGGTTGACCGACTGGCAGGTGACCAGTAAATGGGCAAATTTACGCGGCGTGAATGGCGCCAGATCATCATCACGGTGGGGCTCACGCTACTGATATTGGCCTTCTTCTTCCTACCGCTCCCCAAGTACATCGAGGGGCCGGGTGAGGCGGATAACCTCAAGACCTTTGTCAGCATGCCAGGCCATCCTGATAAGCATGCCGGCAAGTACATGATCACGTCGGTTGCGCTGTCACAGGCGCGGCCCGTCAGCTATCTTTACGCAAAGCTGAACCCCATCTACAGTATTGAAAGTGTGGATGACGTGACCGGCGGCGAAAGTAATGCCACCTACGACAAGGTCCAGGACTTCTACATGCAGAGTGCTATCAATGAATCGATCTACACGGCCTACAAGGCAGCCCACAAGTCGGTGACGCGCCACTATCTTGGCATTTATGTGCTGAGCGTAGATGCCAAATCACCGTTTGCTGGGAGCCTGCAGGTCGGCGATACCGTGACCAAGGTCAACGGCCGGCATTTCAATTCGATGGTCGGCTACCAGCATTACATCCAGCAACAAAAGGTTGGCCAATCTGCGACCATCACGTATCAACACAATGGCAAAACACGACACGTGACCCGCAAGCTGATGCGGCTGCCAACTAAGAAGGCGGGCATTGGCATCACGCTGACTGACAACGTCAAGGTCACGGCCAAGCCGAAAGTCACGGTTGATCCTGGCCAAATCGGTGGGCCCTCTGGTGGCCTGATGTTTAGCCTGCAGATCTACACGCAGGTCACTGGGCAAAATCTCCGTCACGGCCAAAAGATTGCCGGGACGGGGACGGTCGACGGTGACGGCAACGTCGGTGAGATCGGTGGTATCGACAAGAAGATCGTAGCGGCGAAAAAGGCCGGCGCAACCGTCTTCTTTGCGCCATACGTCAAGCCTAGCAAGCTGTTATTGAAGTACGAAGAACATCATCAGACCAATTACCAACTGGCCAAAGCGACCGCGAAGAAGTACGCGCCTAACATGAAGGTGGTTCCGGTCAAGACCTTCAATGACGCTGTGAAGTATTTGCAAGCCCATCATTAATTTTTTGAAACGTCCAGGTCGAACATGGCCGGACGTTTTTTGTTGGCAGTATTTTTGAAAAATTTTAGAAAATAAAAAAATATTGTCCGCGTTTTACGGAGTTGATTCGTAAAGGGGGCAATGTGATGGGACAGAGGATTCAAGAATGGTGGTTTGGCCTGCCACGTCAACGGCAGTTGTTGGCAGTATTGGGTGGCATCGGTGTGTTAGTGATTGGCGGGTGGCTGATGCTCCACCAGCCGGCGTCAGCGGCCTTGCCCGCGGCAATTCCGCCAGCAACGACCAGCAGCGGTCGGGTCCAGTCTACGACGAGTGGACACCCACAGGCGGCGAGTCAGGCCAGCAGTCACGATACCCGGGTCTTCGTGGACGTTCAAGGTGCGGTCAATCATCCGGGGCTTTACCAATTTTCACCAGAAATGCGGGTAGCCGACGCCATCAAGGCTACGGGTGGACTGGTCGCGCGTGCGGATCGCCAGCAGATCAATTTAGCGACGCGATTGACGGATCAGCAGCAGTTGTATTTGCCACTGAAGGGTGAAAAACGTCCGGCAACCGCTACGAGTAGCAGTACGCCGGCCAGCAGTGGGAGTGGCACGTCGGCTAACAGTAGCAGCGGCAGTGCAACTGTGGTGAATCTCAATACGGCGACGGTAACCGACCTCCAGCAGCTGACCGGGGTGGGCGCAAAGAAGGCGCAGAAAATCGTGGACTACCGCACGGAACACGGGAGTTTTCAAAGCGTCGCCGACCTGGCCCAGGTGCCGGGATTCGGTGAAAAAACGGTTGCGAATCTACAGGATCAGCTCACCACCTCATAACTGGTGGTATACTTAAAACTAAAATTTGCAAAGGGGTAATCAACGTGAAACGCGAACGAATTCCTTGGGATCAATACTTTATGCTCCAGGCACTGGTGATCTCTACCAGAAGCACCTGTAACCGGCTATCGGTCGGGGCCACGGTGGTCCGGGATAAACGCATCATTGCAGCGGGCTACAACGGTTCGGTATCGGGTGACGACCACTGCTTAGACGAAGGCTGCTACATCGTGGACGGCCACTGCGTGCGGACCATCCATGCAGAGATGAACGCCATTTTACAGTGTGCCAAGTTCGGTGAGGCTACGGACGGTGCTGAAATTTACGTCACGGATTTCCCGTGTCTTCAGTGTACAAAGATGTTGCTGCAGGCGGGGATTCGCAAGATTACTTACATGCGGAACTACCACAACGACCCGTACGCGCAGAAATTGATTGCGTTGAAACATGTCGAATTGAACCAGGTCACGGTCGACCCCGCCTTATTGGCAACGTTGCCGCTTGACCAGCCAAAGCAGGATTAGTGGCGGCCAACCACGGCTTCTTAGTGGTACTGCCGGTGGCGGCGCTCAGTGTGGCGTTGGGTGGTCATCCTTGGGCCGGGAGCGGGTTGTTATTGCTCGCGCTTGCCCGGGTATGGACGCTGCGTGCACGGCAGACCTGGGTGATCACACTCTTACTCGTGGGCGTATTCGGCGGGTATAGTCTCTGGCGGGACCGGCAGCTGACACAACATCAATTGCCGTTTGATTCAGCCCGGACCGTGTCTGCGAGCTTGCGAGTCCAGCCGGATGCGGTGGTGGTCCGGGGTGCCATGTATTATTTTGTCGGCGAGAACAGTCAGACTGGCGAGCACCTAACCGTGCGGGGAGTGGCTAAATCGGCCGCTGAGCTACACGCGTTGCAGCGATTGACCCGACCAACCCTGTGGCAAGTCAGTGGCCAGCAGCAGGGTATCCTGCCCGCAACCAATTTCAACCAATTCGACGGCGCGGCTTACTGGCGGCACCGGGGCATCGTGAATACACTCAAGCTGGCCACCATACACCAACGCGTGACCGTGCCCACGTCGGGCTGGCGCTGGTTTAGCGACTGGTGGCACGGTTGGCGGGCCAAGCTGATCCATTACTGTGAGCGGCTACCGGGGGCGTTACGGGTGTATGCCTTGGGACTGTTACCGGGGGCCAAGGCTGCGGAGACCATGGGTGAACTGCAGGGGATGCAGCGGCTGGGGTTATTGCATTTATTTGCCATTTCTGGGATGCACGTGGCGTTACTGTTGACGGCGGTCGAATGGGTGTGCGTTCATCTACGGCTCCAGCGAGAACACTGGGAATGGGGGATGTTGCTGGGATTACCGGCGTATTTCATCTTGGCCGGTAGCGGGAGTGGCGTGTTGCGCGCTTGCCTGATGCGCGGGGTGCAATTAACCGGCAAACGCTGGCGGCACCCGATTGGCACGCTGGATGCTTGGTCACTGGCCTTTTTGATTGGCCTGTTCGTGAATCCCGGCCTGTTGTATGAACTGGGCAGTCAGTTGAGCTACGGCTTGTCCTTAGGTTTGATCTTACTGCAGAGTGAATCCCGTGCTTGGCGACAGGGGGGACTGACCTTACTGGGATTGCCCAGTCTGTTAACGGGCGTATTTCAGTGGCACAGCCTGACCTTGCTGGCCAATTGGGCGGTGGTCCCGTTATTTCCCGTGATCATTTTGCCGTTGACCCTGGTGGGGACGTTCTTGCATCCTTGGGTGCCCGCAGTGAGCCAAGGCTGTGCGTGGGTTCTGCGGCAATTCGATGCTGGCTTGGCCTGGTTCGCACAGTTACCTGGTAACGTGCCCTTCGGTAAACCGGCGTGGTGGGTGGCCTGGTTGTGGCTAGCGGGGACCTGGTGGCTCTTTACCCGTCCACCGCAACAGCGTCGTCGCTGGCTACTGGGCTTACTGGCCAGTTATGGCTTGGTCTACGGGGCGATTCATCTGCCGGTGACGGGGGAAGTGACCTACTTTGACGTGGGCCAGGGCGATAGTATCCTGATTCGCGAGCCCTTCAATCGACGGGTCACGCTGATCGATACCGGTGGCCGGCTAGGCTTTCGGCAACCGGATTGGGTTCCGGCCACGCCACCTAGTTACGCGGCGCTACGAACCAACATCAACTACCTCAAGAGTCGTGGTATCGATCATGTTGATGACTTGTACTTATCACACCATGATGCGGATCATATCGGCGACCTGCCGGCATTTCTCGCGGAGTTGCGCGTCAAACGATTGCTGGTACCGGCGGGGATGGAGGCTGAACCGGCTTGGCAACAGAAGTTGCGGGGCAAACTGCCACCAGTGGTGCCACTGCAGGTGGGTCAGGCCATGCCACTGGTGGTGCGCCACCCGTACCAGGCCGCACCTGCGGAAAATGAAAATTCGTTGGCGCTTCAAGGGACGTTTGGTGGCCTGAGTTTCTTATTCATGGGCGATTTGGACCAAGCAGGTGAACGAAAAATGTTGGCGGCGGATGCGCAGCTGCACGCCGACGTGTTAAAATTAGGACATCACGGCAGTAAAACGGCCAGCGCGCCTGAATTTATTGCGCAGTTGCGGCCACGGTGGGCGATCATTTCTGCCGGCCGACAAAACCGCTACGGCCATCCCAATGCGGAAACGTTGGCGACGTTACGAGCGGCCAACGTACAGGCGGTCAGTACTCAGACCAGTGGGATGATCCGCTACACGTATCGGGGGACGCACGGTTATTGGCAAACTAAACTTAAAGGGGCACACGAATCGTGACAATTAATGAACTCTTAAAAACTTTGAAGACTGGCGGGCAATTGGCCAACGTGTACCTGATCTTGGGGCAGGCGGATTATTTACAACGCCGACTCAAGACGGGGTTCAAACAAGCGGTCCCCGCCGAGGAGCAGACCATGAACTTTGCCAGCTATGACATGGACACGGTTCCGTTGGCAGTGGCGTTAGATGACGCCATGGCCGCCCCGTTCTTTGGCGAACGCCGCGTCGTGTGTATCGACAATCCCCAATTCTTAACCGGGGAGACCAAGAAACAAAAGGTCGACCACGACATCGACAGTCTACAGACCTACTTAGGGTCACCGATGCCTAGCACGGTGCTGGTCTTCTTTGCGCCCTATGAGAAGTTAGATGGCCGCAAGAAGGTCAGCAAGCAGCTGAAAAAGGTGGCCACGACGATTGAAATCGGTAATTTCTCTGAACGCGATGTCCGGCAATTTATCGCAGACCAGCTAAAACAAGATGGCTACACTATGGCGCCAGCAGCGTTGAACGAATTGATTCAACGCACAGATGCCGACCTCACGCTAATGATGAGTGAGCTCCCCAAGCTGGAGTTATTTGCCTTGCCACAAAAGACGATTGAATTAGACGCGGTCACCGGCTTGGTTAGACAGACGCTGACGCAAAACGTCTTTGACCTGGTCAACCGGGTCTTGGCCAAGAATACGGCCGGGGCGGTGACGCTCTACCGGGAGCTGTTGCAGGCCAAAGAGGAGCCGTTACGGATCAATGCTATCTTACAAGGCCAATTCCGCCTGTTGATCCAAACTAAGGTCTTGGCCAAGCAGGGATACAGTCAAGGCAAGCTCGCCAGTATTCTGAAGGTCCATCCGTACCGCATCAAGTTGGCCTTACAGAGTCAGCGGCGGTTTCAGTTGACCGACTTGAACAGGGCCTACCTGGGGCTGTTTCGGGTCGAACAACAGATGAAGTCGTCGACCATGGATCCAGAAATGCTGTTCTCGCTATTTATGACGCAGTTTGCGGGACAGGCGGCCTAGAGCGGCTACCGAGTTGAAAGTAACGAATAATTAGTAGAAATGCCAGTAGACTAAGCTAAGTACTGTCGGGGCCCTTAGGGGTGACGGTGCTTGGCTTGGTCTATTTTGGTGTGGACGTCGGAATAAATCCATTGTTGCAAAAAAGGAGGCCAGCCATTTTCATGGTCGTCCTCCTGATTGCATCATCTAATCGTTTTGATTAATTGATTACTTAGCTAAACGTGCAGCCATCCGTGACTTGTCACGGGAAGCCTTGTTCCGCTTGATCAAGCCCTTTGAAGCAGCCTTGTCAACTGCGGCGCTAGCTTGGCGGTATAATTCTTCCGCGTTGTCGGCACCAGCGGTCTTAGCTTGTTCAAAGCGCTTAACGGCAGTCCGCATCGTGCTCAGTTGTGCTGAGTTACGTTCGTTGGCCTTAACGTTAGTCTTGGCACGTTCGATTGCTGATTTGATAATTGGCATGAAAATTTCACCTCCGAATGAGAAATCCTTAGTACCGGAAATCTTAATTTCAACGTATGTTATTATACAGAAGGCTAGGACCGAATGCAATAGCTAGTCGAGATAAATGTAAAGTAATTTTACTTGATAGGCGTTAATGGGAAAAGACTTGCACTTTTCAGGAAAGTCCCGTATAGTAGATAACTGTGCTCAGGCACAAACCCCTAACTTAGTTCGCCTGGCGGCCACCGCCGACTTACTCAGTTTCGGGCACTTATTTGAAAGGTGGTATATTTACCATGGCTATTAGTCAAGCAAAGAAAAACGAAATCATCAAGCAATACGCTCGTCACGAAGGTGACACGGGTTCTACTGAAGTCCAAGTCGCTGTTTTGACCGCTGATATCAACGAAATCAACGTTCATATGCAACAACACCGGAAAGACTTCCACTCACAACGTGGTTTGATGAAGAAGATCGGTCACCGTCGTAACTTATTAGCTTACTTACGGAAGACTGACGTTCAACGTTACCGTGAATTAATCAAGAGCTTAGGTCTGCGTCGTTAATTCGCCGCACCGGAGTCCCTCGCCAGCAATGGCTTGGGGCTTTTTCTTTTGCCCACATGTTATCTTAGTACTGCTCACCGGTAAAGTATGGTAGAATGGAGAAAGATTTAATTATGGACGAATCTGGGCTTTATGACCCAGCAGAAAATACTGACGTTATTTGTCAGAATCGTTAAAACTATACGAAGATTCTTGAGGTGAACTTATGAGTGCAAAGATTAAGATTATCCCGTTTGGCGGTGTTCGCGAAAACGGGAAGAACATGTATGCCGTCGATGTTAATGGCGGAATTTACATTTTAGATTGTGGGTTAAAGTATCCGGAAAATGAACTTTTGGGGATTGACGTGGTCATTCCTGACTGGGCTTACCTGCGGGAAAATAAGGACCGCATCGTCGCCGTCTTCTTGACGCACGGCCATGCCGACGCCATTGGTGCGCTACCTTACTTTTTAAGCGAGTTCAACGTTCCCGTCTTTGGGTCCGAAATGACGATTGCCTTAGCGAAGATTGGCGTCGCCGCTGAACCCAACGTGAAGGACTACGATGATTTTCACGTGATTGATGAAAAGACGGAAATCGACTTCGGTGACGTGGTCGTTTCCTTCTTCTCCACGACCCACTCGATTCCAGAATCACTGGGGATCGACCTGAAGACCGACGAAGGCCAGATTATCTACACCGGGGACTTTAAGTTCGACCAAACGGCCAAGCCCGGTTACCAGACGGATTACGCCCGGTTAGGGGCCATCGGTCAAGCCGGGGTCTTAGCCGTTCTGAGTGACTCCGCCAATGCTGAAAATCCGGCCATGAACGCGTCGGAACAGACGATTGCCGAGGACATTGAAGAGACGTTCCACTATCAAAACGGCCGGGTTATCGTGGCCTGTGTGGCGTCCAACATTTTACGGATCCAACAGGTCTTTGACGCCGCGCAACAAACGGGGCGGAAGGTGTGCTTGACGGGCCAAGATCTGGAAAAAATCGTCAACACGGCCATGAAGTTGGGCAAATTGTCCTTCGCTGATGATCTATTAGTGACACCAGCCCAATTGGATAGCTTAACGCCGGGCGAAACGGTCATCTTACAGACCGGGAAGATGGGCGAACCCATCAAGGCCTTACAACGCATGGCCAACAAACAAGAAAAAGACTTAAACATTCAGAAAGGCGACTTGGTCTACATCACGACCACGCCATCCCATGCTATGGACACGACCGTTGCCCAGACCCGGGATATGATCTACCGGGCGGGTGGTGAAGTCAAGGCCATTTCTGATGAATTGAACTCATCAGGTCACGCCTACAAGCGGGACCTGCAATTAATGCTGAACCTGTTGAAACCAAAATATTTGGTGCCTATTCAAGGGGAATACCGGTTGTTAAATGCCCACGCCAACGCTGCGTTGGAATTGGGGATGCCGGCTGATCACATTTTCATCCTGGCAAAAGGGGACGTGTTGACTTATGCTGACGGCCAAATGAGCCTAGGCGAAGGCATCGACGTCACGGATACCATGATCGATGGGATCGGTGTCGGCGATATTGGGAACATTGTGTTGCGTGATCGGAAAGTCTTAGCCGACGACGGCATCTTCATTGCGGTCGTGACCATCGACCGGAAGAAAAAACAAATCGTGGCGGACCCCAAGATCACGTCCCGTGGCTTCGTTTACGTGAAGGCCAACAAGGACTTGATGCAAGAAAGTGCCCAGATCATTCGCAAGGCGGTTCAGAATAACTTGGATAACAAGGAATTCGATTGGGGCCATTTGAAACAAGACGTGCGTGAACACCTGAGCCATTACTTATTCGAGCAAACGCACCGTCGGCCAGTCATCTTGCCAGTCATCATGGAAGTCAACCAGCACCATCGCCGAAGCACCAGCAAGGCCAAGGAGGGCGGTAAGGCCGCTACTCCGGCACCTGAAGCTAAGGCCAAGAAAGCTAAGGCGAAGGCTAAAAAGCCGGCCAAGGCGGCTAAGCCCGGTCAACCGGCTAATAAGCCACATCGCAATCGGAAACGTCGGCACAGCAACAAGCCAGCCGCGACGGTTGAGAAACAAGATTAATCAAAAACGGGCCAACCGCCAACAGTGGGTGTGGTCCGTTTTGAATTCTGCTTTTTAAGGGGGAACGACCATGTCAGATTTTTCCAGTCCTGCTGCCCGAGATAACGCCTTTAAACGGGCCGTAGCGGCTTTTGACGACCGTCACTGGTCAACAGCCAGCGATTTGTTTGAAACGCTGTATCACGACCAGCAAACACCAGAATTGAACCGGTATCTGGTCGCCAGTCTCTATCAAGATCAAAAGTACCTATTGGCCGAACAATATGCCGCCGAACAGGATCCCATTTATTTGGATTCGGCGCAGCATTTTCAACTGCGTTTAGACGTGGCCCTTAAGAATCAACAGTTTATTTTTGCACGCGAATTTTGTCAGGTGGCCCAAGCGGACAGCTGGCGGGCAGGGGGATTGGCGCAGGTTGAAGCCGCTGAAGCCGCCGCAACGACCGAACTGGCCGCCACCCAGCGGGTTATTGCCAAGCAATTCTATCATCTAGGTGATGTGCCCTTCAACGAGCAACGCCAACGTCTAGAGCGGGCCCGGCAGCTGCCACTCAAGCTCTATTTGCAGGGCGTGCAATACCTGTTGGTCGATCCGTTCTTGCATCCTTTATTACGAGCAGATCTGTTAGAGGGGTTAATGCGCCTGCACGTTGAGCAGTCCGTCAAACTGCACTGGCTCGATGACCAGATCTACCCGGTTGCCACGGGCGACCTGCGACCGGTCAATGAGAGTCAGGCGGCACAAGCCATCCAGGATTATTTACAAAATGACCTGGGACAAACGGACCCGATGCTAGCGGCCAACTTACAGCAGACGGTGACGCTTCAATTGATGATGCTCTATCCGTTCATTGATCGGACCATCACGACACCGGTGGCTTGGGTCCAAACCATCGCCGGGTTGCCGCTGACGACGCTCCTCAGTGACCAAGATGCAAAAACCATGCAAAGCTGGCAAACGACGCTGAACCGCTATATGGCTGAACTTTTCGGGGCAATTGACCATTAAAATCCGGAAAAACTCGAAAATGAGTGAAATTTTAGTTTACAAATAATTCTTCAGCATATATACTGGTCAAGGATTCTTTTTTGGGAGGGTTCCAGCTTTCCCTTTCTGAAAAGAAGTAGTATAATTTTACGCAAAGGGTGATTTGTTTTCTTCGGAAGACGGATTGCACTTGCGATAAAATACAGGAGGGTTTCATTAATGGCTGAAAAAGAACATTATGAAAGAACTAAACCCCATGTAAATATTGGTACTATTGGCCATATTGACCATGGGAAAACGACGTTAACTGCTGCAATCACTAAGGTACTTGCTAGCAAAGGTTTAGCAAAGGCCGAAGATTACGCTGATATCGATGCTGCTCCAGAAGAACGTGAACGTGGTATCACGATCAACACTGCCCACGTTGAATACGAAACGGAAAAGCGTCACTACGCGCATATCGATGCCCCAGGACATGCTGACTACATCAAGAACATGATCACTGGTGCTGCCCAAATGGACGGTGCTATCTTGGTTGTTGCCGCTACTGATGGCCCTATGCCACAAACCCGTGAACACATTTTGCTTGCTCGCCAAGTTGGTGTTGAATACATCGTTGTCTTCTTAAACAAGACTGACCTTGTTGACGATGACGAATTGGTTGACTTAGTTGAAATGGAAGTTCGTGAGCTGTTGTCTGAATACGATTACCCTGGTGATGATATTCCAGTTGTTCGTGGTTCAGCTTTGAAGGCTCTTGAAGGCGACGAAGAACAAGAAAAGGTTATCCTTCACTTAATGGATATCGTTGACGATTACATCCCAACGCCAGAACGTGAAAACGACAAGCCATTCTTGATGCCAGTTGAAGATGTCTTCACGATCACTGGTCGTGGGACTGTTGCTTCTGGCCGTATCGACCGTGGGACTGTTAAGATTGGTGACGAAGTTGAAATCGTTGGTTTACATGACGACGTATTGAAGACGACTGTTACTGGTCTTGAAATGTTCCGGAAGACGTTGGACCTTGGTGAAGCCGGGGATAACGTTGGTGCTTTGCTTCGTGGGATCAACCGTGAACAAGTCGTTCGTGGACAAGTTTTGGCTAAGCCAGGCTCGATCCAAACGCACGAAAAGTTCAAGGGTGAAGTCTACATCTTGAGCAAAGAAGAAGGTGGCCGTCATACGCCATTCTTCTCAAACTACCGTCCACAATTCTACTTCCACACCACTGATATCACTGGTGTTATCGAATTGCCTGATGGCGTAGAAATGGTTATGCCTGGTGATAACGTGACGTTCACTGTTGAACTGATCCAACCAGCTGCCATTGAAAAGGGTACGAAGTTCACTGTTCGTGAAGGTGGCCACACCGTTGGTGCCGGTACCGTTACGGAAATTGACGACTAATTTTAATTAATTAGCGTATCTGCAAGAGGGGTCGAAAAGGTAACTTTTCGGGCCCTTTTGTTTTGGCCAAAATTGGTACGGGGGTCGGCGACACGAGACGGCTTTCAATTTGTGATTTTTCTAGGAAAATATTGCAAAGAATCCGCGCCATTCACGGCGTTTCAGCAAAAATCATTTTACAATTTGGGTAGCATAAGGTACACTAATACAGTATGCAATTGCTAGAATTGTAAATAGTAATATCTTTTCATTTCGGAGGGAAAATTAATGGCTGCAAAGTGGGAAAAAAAGGAAGCTAATCAAGGCGAATTAACCTTTGAAATTGCTCCTGATAAGATCAAGGAAGGCTTAGATAAAGCATTCCAACGTACCAAGAAGAATTTAGCGGTTCCAGGTTTCCGTAAGGGCCGGGTACCACGTCAAATCTTTAACCAAATGTATGGTGAAGAAGCTTTGTACCAAGACGCTTTAAACATCGTCTTGCCAGAAGCTTACGATGCTGCCATTAAAGAAGCTGGCATCGAACCCGTTGACCAACCTCAAGTGGATGTTGAATCCATGGATAAAGGTAAGGCTTGGGTTTTAAAGGCCGTTGTAACGGTTAAGCCAGACGTTAAGTTGGGCGAATACAAGAACCTTAGTGTTACGAAGCAAAACACGCGGGTTTACCAAAAGGACATTGACGCTGAATTAGAAAAGCAACGTCAACAACAAGCTGAATTAGTCTTGAAGGAAGACGAAGCCGCTGCTAAGGGCGATACTGTTGTGATCGACTTTGACGGTTACGTTGACGGCAAGCAATTCGACGGTGGTAAGGCTGACAACTACTCCTTGGAATTGGGCTCTAACTCCTTCATTCCTGGCTTCGAAGACCAATTAGTTGGTCACAAGGCTGGCGAAAACGTGGACGTTAAGGTGACGTTCCCTAAGGACTACCAAGCCGAAGACTTACGTGACAAGGAAGCCACTTTCAAGGTTACCATTCACGAAGTTAAGGAAAAGCAATTACCTGAATTGGACGATGAATTCGCTAAGGACGTTGACGAAGACGTTGACAGCTTAGAAGAATTAGAAGCCAAGACGAAGGATAATCTGAAGGAACAAAAGACGACCGCTGCACACGACGCTATCGAAGACGAAGCTATCAGCGAAGCCGTTGACAACGCCGAAATCGGTGACATCCCAGAAGCTATGCTGAAGGATGATATCGATCGTCAAATGGATCAGTACCTGGCTAACATGCAACAACAAGGTATCGAACCTAAGATGTACTTCCAATTGACTGGTACGACTCAAGACGACTTGCGTAAGCAATTCACTGACGGTGCTGACAAGCGGGTCAAGACCAACCTGGTTCTTGAAGCGGTTGTTGAAGCCGAAAAGATCGAACCTTCCGAAGACGAAGTTGCTAAAGAAGTCAAGGACTTGGCTGCACAATATGGGATGGAAGAAAGTGCTGTTCGCAGTGCCCTTTCTGATGACATGCTGAAGCATGATATCGCCATCAAGAGTGCCGTTGACTTGATTGCCGACTCCGCTAAGCAAGACAAGAAGAAGGACGCCGAAGACTAATTTTAACGGTTAGTTAACGACTTGACCGGGATGACAGTCGCTGTTGTCCCGGTTTTCTGTTATTTCCAGGCTGACGAGGCGAATTGATTTTCAGACGCCGTTAACTGTGGTATAGTACACGATTGACGGGGAATCCAGTTAGTTCGATGGGTTTACTGAACCAAAGAATCATTTAGTTAAGGCTTAAGCCTGGAGAGAAAGGGTGAGTTTATTGTTTGAAAACACCGACGAAACGAATGGCCCAGTAGTTTGCTCGTTCTGTGGCAAGTCGCAAGACCAAGTGCAGAAGATCGTTGCTGGCCCAGGTGTTTACATCTGTAACGAATGTATCGACCTTTGCAAGGAAATTATCGACGAAGAATTCAGCCAAGATGCTGCCCAAGAAACCTTAGCAGTCCCAACGCCAGCTGATATCGTCAAGACGCTTGACCAATACGTGATTGGCCAAACGGAAGCAAAGCGCACACTGTCTGTAGCGGTTTACAATCACTACAAGCGGGTCAATGAAATGGCCCAGGCGGATGATGAAGGCCCTGAATTGCAAAAGAGTAACATTGCGGTGATTGGACCCACTGGTTCCGGGAAGACTTACCTGGCACAAAGCCTGGCTAAGATCTTAAACGTGCCATTTGCCATTGCCGATGCCACGACGCTGACGGAAGCCGGCTATGTGGGTGAAGATGTGGAAAACATCCTCCTGAAGCTGTTACAAAACGCCGATTACGACGTGGACCGCGCAGAAAAAGGCATCATCTACATTGATGAAATTGATAAGATCGCGAAGAAATCTGAGAACGTCTCCATCACGCGGGATGTTTCTGGTGAAGGGGTCCAACAGGCCTTACTGAAGATCTTGGAAGGGACCATTGCCAACGTGCCGCCTCAGGGTGGTCGGAAGCATCCCCAACAAGAATTCATTCAGATCGACACCACCAACATCCTCTTCATCGTGGGTGGGGCCTTTGACGGCATTGACGGTATCGTCAAGCGGCGTCTGGGGGACCAAACGATTGGGTTCGGTGCCGACACCAAGGAACAAGACGTCTTGGCTTCGGGTGATAGCCTGATGCAACACGTCATTCCAGAAGACCTGCTCCAATTCGGGTTGATTCCTGAATTTATCGGGCGGTTGCCAATTCTGACGGCGCTGGAAAAGCTGGACGAAAATGATTTAGTCCGGATCTTGACCGAACCGAAGAATGCGTTGGTTAAGCAATACGAAAAGCTCTTGTCGTTGGACAATGTCGACCTGCAGTTCCAGCCAGCAGCGTTACGTGAAATGGCCAAGTTAGCCATTGCCCGCAACACTGGGGCCCGGGGCTTGCGGTCTATCATTGAAGACGTCATGCGTGACATTATGTTTGACCTGCCAAGTCGTAACGATGTGGCCAAGGTCATCATCACGGCCGATACGGTCACGAATCACGCGGAACCTGAATTAGTTTTGAAGGATCAAAAGGCTTCTTAAGTTGAAGTCGCTGGGTGACCGAGGAGAAATCTTCGGTCACTTTTTTTACGGAAGCAAACGTTGGCGGGGCCGGGCTTTTGCCAAACGTCACCGAAAATCCCCACAGGTTTCCGCCATTTCCGGGGGCGTTGTGTGTTAGAATGGTGAAAGATATTTTGGAGAGGATGGACTAACTAATGGAAGTCAATCATGTAGAACTCGTCATGAGCGCGGTCGACCCCGTGCAGTACCCGACAACGGGATACCCAGAAATTGCCTTGGTGGGTCGTTCTAACGTGGGTAAATCCTCGCTAACGAACGTCCTGATCAACCGGAATTCCTATGCCCGGACATCGAGTCAACCCGGTAAGACGCAGACCCTGAACTTTTACAACGTGGAGGACCAACTCTACTTCGTGGATGTGCCGGGGTACGGCTACGCCAAAGTCTCAAAGACTGAGCGGGAAAAGTGGGGGACGATGATCGAAACCTACTTGACCCAACGCGACCAATTAAAGGGCGTTGTATCGCTGGTAGACGCCCGTCACGCCCCAACCGAAGATGATGTCCAGATGTACCGTTGGTTGGCCTATTACGGCCTGCCAACGCTGATTGTGGCCACCAAGAGCGATAAGATCGCCCATGGCAAATGGAACCAGGCCGTCAGTCGCATTAAAAAGACGATGGACCTGCCAAATACGGACAACATCATCATGTTCTCGGCCCCTAAGAAGATCGGCAAGGATGCCGTTTGGAATTGGATCGAGCAACAAGCCTTTGGGGAGGAATAGAAGTGGAATTTAACGAATATCAAAAAGCTGCCAACCGGACGTTGTACGGCAACGAACAGGTGCTAACGAATTGTGCTCTGGGCTTAGCCGGTGAAACGGGCCAGGTCGTGGATCTGGTCAAGAACTACACCTTTCACGGCAAGGACATGGACCACGACGCCATCGTTAAAGAAATGGGCGACGTGCTGTGGTACCTCAGCCAAATTTCTCAGTGGGCCGATATCGACTTCGAGGAGGTTGCCCAAGACAACATCAAACGGCTGAACGCCCGGTATCCGCATGGGTACCAACCGAATCACTAGCCAACCGCCTTCGATTGTAAGTGCAAAAACACTTAGTAATACCCAGCTGACAGGGACTCTGGATATTGAATCAGTCCACGCTACCACCTGCGGCTGTCAAAGATTTCGGTAGCTGTGGGGAACGTCAGCGGCCTGAGAATCGGTCCGCCGGCTCGGTTTGAAGCCTGACCAATCCCGTCAGTCTCCAAACGCGTCCCACGCTGTAAGCTGAGAAAACCGCTCAGCTAACACCGTTGTCACAGCAACCTACACCTTTGACTGCCTCCGGTTACGTCAGTGATTATCCACGAAGTTAGCAGGAGCATCGCTGGAATGGTAACATTCATCTACATTAGTGGATAGTCCGCCAGGTAGCCGTGAGTGAGCTAAATTTGGACTCAGCCGTGGGCGTTTTCAAGTGACCTGCTTGGAAACTGGCGTCTTCGAGACGTGATTTTCGGCTCGAAGCGAGGGTGAAGACCGCTCTTTGGCTTCGACCGGTCCTTCCCACAGCGTCACGGTCCAAATTTGGCGAACGGTAAGGCGGCCAGTACGGACTATCTGGTGTGCAGCTGTGCGGTCGACGGAGACTAAGACGATATCAGTAGTCATTACCTGTGATTCACGGCATCAGCCAGAAACGGTACCAGCTGTGCTGAAACGACTGGCTTTCCGTGAACTGACGGTGGCATCTGATTTTATCATAAGACACAAAAGGACCCACGCGGTAAATTACCGTGTGAGTCCTTTTCGCAACCTAGTCGTGTTCGTGTTTTTGCTCGTGCTTGATCTGGTCATCCTTGATCAAGCCCTTACCCTTCTTGTCGTTCTTGTGTTCATCGTTGCGCTTCAAGAACTTGTCACGCTTCACATCCGTTGGGTCCATTTGGGCAAATTTACCGAACATGGAATCCAGGTCGTCTTGACGTTTAACCTTTAATGCCAAAGCGAACCACCTCCTTGCTTTTTCAGTAATCATAGCAGAATTAGACCGATTTGTCATTTTTAAAGCGGCCAGGGGGTTTCGCTTGCACCAAACAGACATTCGGCCTATACTTTAAAGGCTTATCATAACGATTAAAAACGGGAGGGATCTTCCTTGGCGTCGGAATATTTGGAGCATAAACTAGCGTTACTGCCGGGCCTTCCCGGCTGTTACCTGATGAAGAATATTAACAGTCAAATTATTTACGTGGGTAAGGCCAAGAACCTGAAGAACCGGGTGCGGTCTTACTTCAAGAGTAGTCATACTGGCAAGACGGCCCAGTTGGTCAGTGAGATCGTCGACTTTGAAACGATCATCACTTCGACCGATAAAGAGGCCTTTTTGCTCGAAATCACGCTGATTCAAAAGCACCAGCCGTACTTTAACATCAAGCTGAAGCGGGGGACGGGGTATCCTTATATTAAGATCACCCATGAACGCGACCCTCAACTCCTGCTGGTCAGTGATATTCGCAAGGATGGCGCCTACTACTTTGGCCCGTATCCCAACGTTTATGCGGCCGAAGAGACCATGCATTTCTTACAGAAGGTTTACCCGTTGCGCCGGTGTACCGGTTACCAGGGGCGGCCGTGCCTGTATTACCATATGGGCCAGTGCTTGGGTGCTTGCTTCAAAGAGGTGCCCGAGGCCGATTATGATCACCAGATTCGTCAGATCAAGTCCTTTTTAAATGGCAACGTGGCACACGCCAAGAAAGAACTCAGCGAGCGGATGGCCAAGGCGGCTAGCGACATGGAATACGAGCGGGCGGCCGAGTTACGTGACCAGATCCGTTATATTGAAGCGACCGTGGAAAAGCAAAAGATTATTTCCAATGACAACACGCCCCGGGACATTTTTAACTTTTACCTGGACAAGGGCTGGCTGTCGATTCAGGTCTTCTTCATTCGCCAGGCGCGACTGATGAAACGCGAGAAGCGCCTGTTCCCAGTCATCAACTCGGCCGAAGAAGAATTGGCCAGCTTCATCGTTCAGTTCTATCAACGGAAAAACACGGTCCTGCCACGGGAGATCTTGGTGCCGGCCAGCATCGACCATGAGGTGATCGAAGAACTGCTGAAAGTGCCCGTTAGAACGCCGCAGCGGGGGACCAAACGGGATTTGCTGGAGATGGCCGGTAAGAACGCCAAACTGGTCTTAGACGAGAAATTTCGGCTCTTGGAGCTGGATGAAAGCAAGACCACGGGGGCAATGAAAGAAATCACTGATGCCCTGGGCATTGCGCCCGGTCACAAGATCGAAGCTTTTGACCACTCACACATTCAAGGGGCCGACCTAGTTTCCGCAATGGTCGTCTTCGTTGATGGTCAACCCAATAAGAAGTTGTACCGGAAGTATAAATTACGAACGGTCGATCACGCGGACGAAACGGCCAGCACGCTGGAAGTCATTCGGCGTCGCTATGGTCGGCTCTTAAAGGAACATGCGGCGATGCCCGACCTGATTTTGATGGATGGGGGCGACATTCAAATGAATGCCGTCAAGGAGGTCCTAGCCGACGAATTTGACCTGCACATTCCGGTGGCGGGGATGGTCAAAAATGACCACCATAAGACGGCCGACCTGTTATTTGGTCCCGACGACCACCACGTGCATTTGGACCCCAAGAGTCAGGGCTTTTACCTGGTTCAGCGGATTCAAGATGAGGTCCACCGTTTTGCCATTACCTTCCACCGGCAGGTCCACACCAAGCACTCCTTGAGTTCGCGGTTGGACCGGATTCCCGGTGTTGGGCCCAAGACCCGCAACAAGCTCTTACGTAAGTTCGGGTCGACCAAGAAGATCGGTGAAGCGGACGTCGATGACCTGCGGAAGTTAGGCATCAGTCAGACCGTGGCCCAAACCATCCATGTCACGTTAGCAGCGGAGACGGCTGAAATAAAAAGTCCGCGAACGCCAACCAATCTTTGACGTGGCGGCCGTTTGCCGGTATACTGGCTAGCAGGAGTCACACTGAGAAAGCAGCACGCGCTGGTTTAGAAAACGAGGAATAAAATTATGTTTGTAGATCAAGTTAAAATTAACGTGAAGGCCGGAAACGGCGGGAATGGCATGGTGGCCTTCCGTCGGGAAAAATTCGTGCCCAACGGTGGCCCAGCCGGCGGTGACGGTGGTCGTGGTGGGAACATCATTTTCCAAGTCGACGAAGGCTTACGGACGCTGATGGATTTCCGGTATTCCCGGAAGTTCAAGGCTAAAAACGGGGGCAACGGGGCCATCAAGTCCATGACTGGTCGCGGTGCCGAGGATACCATCATCAAGGTACCTCAAGGCACGTCAGTCATTAACCTGGAAACGGGCGCTGTCATGGCCGACCTGGTGGCGAGCGACGATTCTGCCGTGATCGCCAAGGGTGGTCGTGGTGGTCGGGGCAATATCCACTTTGCCTCCCCTAAGAACCCTGCCCCAGAAATTGCCGAAAACGGTGAACCAGGACAGGAATTTGAAGTGCAATTGGAATTAAAGGTGTTGGCCGACGTCGGCTTAGTTGGGTTCCCGTCAGTCGGAAAATCCACGTTACTGTCAACGGTCACCAGTGCCAAGCCTAAGATTGCGGAATACCACTTTACCACGTTGGTCCCGAACTTGGGGATGGTCCGGTTACCAGACGGTCGTGACTTTGTGATGGCCGACTTACCAGGGCTGATTGAAGGTGCCGCTAACGGTGTCGGCTTAGGATTCCAATTCTTGCGGCACGTGGAACGGACGCGGGTCATCTTGCATCTGATCGACATGAGTGGCTTAGAAGGGCGTAACCCTTACGAGGACTTCGAGAAGATCAACGAGGAACTCAAGACCTATGATCCGGACATTTTGAAACGGCCACAGATCGTGGTTGCCAACAAGATGGACATGCCCGATTCTGCCGACAATTTGGCCCAATTCAAGGAAGACTTGAAGCAAGACCAACTGTTGGCCGAAACGCCGGAAATCTTCGCGGTATCTGCCTTGACGCATGATGGCTTGACCCCACTGTTGGGGCGGACCGCCGATATTTTGGCCGAAACGCCACAATTCCCAGTCAAGCAGCCGGAAGTGGCCACGTCTGCGGAATACACGTTCAAGCCAGAGGCGGCGTTCACCATCGATCAAGACGAAGATGGCACTTGGCTCTTAGGCGGCGACAAGCTGGAGAAACTGTTCCAGATGACCGATATCAACCACGACGAAAGCCTGTTGCGCTTTGCTCGGCAAATGCGGGGCATGGGCATCGACGATTCGTTGCGTGAACACGGCGCGAAGAACGGCGATCTGGTTAAGATCGACGACTTCACCTTCGAGTACATGGCCTAAGACAACGGCGCGTTTGCCGTGTGTCAGGGACCCATTAAAATTGACACAATCAAAAAGGAATCGTCAGCAAGATGCGGGGATGTTACCCAGTCTTGAGGACGGTTCCTTTTGTGTTTCGTATTCGGTTTGTGTGCAGTGGACCCGCAATCAGCCTACAGTGACAGCTTCAACCAGCCTGTAGGTGAGACGACCTGCTTATTGTCAGCGTAAGCCCCAGCAAAGGCAATCTTCACGGTCTTGAAGGTCGGCTGTTTCTTTTCACTCGCTAAGCCGGTCGCAAAGGTTGTCAGGTGACCGCGGGCGGGGATGGTCTTACCAGCGCTGGCATCGCTGAGTTGTCCCGCCGCGTTTAGTTGGCGATTCTGACTGAGACGTAGCGTCTTGATGCCATCGGTGGTGAGGTCTTGCTTGCTGCGGTTGGTAATGGTGAACTTCACTTGAATCGTGTAGTAAGGGCTCTTGATGCTGGCCAGGTTCAGGGCTTGGGCGGCCATGCGTTTTGCGGCGGCCGTCTTAGCCGTATTCTTGAGGATGCGGACCGTTGTGACTTTGTAGGTCAGGGGGCCACGCTTGATGGTGGTCCGGGGATGCTTGACCTGGTCGAGCTGAAGTTTCGTGCCGACCTTGTCGTACGTGTACTGACCCGCCGTCTTTAATTTACCAGACTTGACGTAGTGCGGACTCTTGGTCTGCGCCGTCTTGGGGCGATAAGTCTGGGCCTCTTTTTTGGTCGATGACGATCCGGAGACCGCCGCGTCGGGTTTGGGCGCGTGGTAACTGCTGGATTTTGCTGAACTGTTTTTAAAGCTGGCGGTACTCTTGTCGGCGCTGGATTGACACCCGGCCAGGCCGAGAACCAAGAGACTCAGCCCCACGAGGGCCAGTGATGAGTGAAAACGCATGATAAAACTCCTTTCAACCGAGTAAAATTTGGTGGGGAACGAGGCGATAACCGTAGAGGCGAATCGGTGTGTCCGCCGCCATGAAGAAGGTGGCGTGCGCATCGGCCTGCTGGCAACGGGTCCGGAGCTGGTCTAAGGTCAACGGATGCCCGTCACCACTGACCAAGACGATGCGTTGTTGGTTGGCCGGCAAGATGTCGACAACGGGCGTGGTGACGTGGTCGTGTTCCCAATACAACTTGAGAGCCGGATGAAGATCAATGGTAGAACGGTTAAAATCGATGAGGCGCAATTAAACTCCCTCCCCAGTACGTGACTTTACCTCAGTATACCGAATTTTTCCGGCGAACCCTAGGGCGGACCCCAGAATTTTTAAAATTCGTTGGTAATCCCACCAGCCGTGACAGGTTTTGCGAGAATCGGGGAAGGAAAAGTTGCGGTTTGGGTGAAAATCCCCTAAAATAGTGCTTGGACTTAAAAACAGGATAGGAACGAAAAAAATATGGAAATTGAATTCTTAGGGACCGGCGCCGGTTCGCCAGGAAAGTTCCGCAACGTGACCAGTACGGCCTTGCGCCTGCTGGATGAGCGGAATTCCGTCTGGTTGTTTGACGTGGGTGAAGCGACCCAGCACCAAATTTTACGGACGACGTTGAAGCCTCGTAAAATTGATAAAATTTTTATTACACACTTACATGGTGACCATATTTTTGGCCTACCAGGGTTATTAAGTAGTCGGTCATTTCAGGGCGGCAATGAGCCCCTCACGATTTATGGCCCCAAGGGGATTCGTAATTTTGTCGAGGTCAGCTTGCGCGTGTCTGAGACCAAATTATCTTACAAGATCCACTATCAAGAATTGACCGCGGATGGGTTGATCTTCGAAGATCCTAAGTTCCGCGTGTACGCACAACATCTGGATCACCGGATCGAATGCTTCGGTTACCGGATCGAAGAAAAGGACCATCCGGGCGAACTCCAAGTTGAGAAGCTCAAGGCGGCGAAGATTCCATCAGGGCCGGTCTATGGCCAACTCAAGGCCGGGCAGACCGTAACCTTACCGGATGGCCGGACACTTAATGGGCAAGACTTTTTAGGCCCAGCGCAACCAGGTCGCATCGTGGCGATCTTAGGGGATACCCGACAGACGCCCGGCGAGGAAAAGCTGGCGCGTGACGCAGACGTCTTGGTTCACGAAAGTACATTTGCCAAGGGCGAAAGCAAGTTAGCGCGGTCGTATTATCACTCGACCAACATTCAGGCGGCCGAGTTAGCCAAACGGATGCACGTTAAGTTATTACTCTTGAACCATATTTCCGCGCGTTACACGGGGAAGATGGCGTTAGATCTTCAGCATCAAGCACGGGAAGTCTTTAAGAACACCAAAGTGGTCAAGGACTTTGACGCGGTCGATGTGCCATTTCAAAAATTAATCAAGGCGGGTGCTAAGTGATGAAAAATCAGTGGCGAATTGTGGTCAGCATTTTATTGGTTATCGTGGTTGCGGTCTTTGCAATCTTAAACGTGGCAAGTGTGCCCGTCTCCTTTGGGTTCACCACGGTTCATTGGCCACTGATTTTGATTCTTCTGGTCTCCATCTTGATTGGAGCCGTGTTGATGATTCTATTTTCGACCATCAATACGGTTCAACACAACCGGGCTTACAAGGCATTGGAGAAGACCAGCAGTGAACATCTAGCTGAACTTCAAGCAGAAAATGACCGGTTGTCCAAGCGGCTGCAAAACTCTAACAGTAAGCAAGCGGCCGGGTTACAGGAAAAGCAAATCAAAGAGCTGCGTGCCCAGGTGGCCGACCTGCAGGCGAAGTTAGCAGCGAAATAGGATATTTCAGTGACAGGTCAACGTTGAAACGGGTGGGCGTTGCGGAAGTTAGCGAGTTATCAGCACTAATTTCTGTGGCGTCCGTTTCTGTTTTCCTAACTGTCGCACGTAGATAAAAATAGAAAGGATGGTTGTTGGTGATTGCCGCACAGTATCGCTGGAACATTAAAGACGTGAACCAGCCGTCAGAAGAAGCGCTCAAGCTGGCTGAAGAGACGGGAACGCCGCCGATTATTACCCAGATTCTGGTGAACCGGGGGTATCAGACAGGCGACGCGATTCAGGCATTCTTGAATCCTGGTCCGGAGCAGCTACACGACCCGAATCTCTTGCACGACATGGCCAAGGGGGTCGAACGCATTGAGGACGCCATTGGTCAAGACCAGCAGATCACCATTTACGGCGATTACGATGCCGATGGGGTCACGAGCACGTCCATTCTCTACGAGACACTCAACGAGATGGGGGCTAAGGTCAATTACTACATCCCTAATCGTTTCACGGACGGGTACGGGCCAAACGTCGCGGCCTTTCAAAAGTTGATTGCGGCGGGCACCCAACTCTTCGTGACCGTGGATAACGGGGTGGCGGGCAACGATGCCATCGCAGCGGCCAATGAAGCGGGCGTCGACGTGGTCGTGACCGATCACCATGAGTTGCCCCAAGAATTACCGGACGCCTATGCCATTATCCATCCCCGTTACCCGGGGGCTGAATATCCCTTTGGTGGCTTGTCCGGCGCGGGTGTGGCCTTTAAGGTCGCCCAAGCCTTGCGCGAAGAGATTCCCCAGGACCTGCTGGACTTAGCCGCCATCGGGACGGTCGCCGATCTGGTGCCATTGATCGACGAAAACAGGGTGCTGGTCCATTACGGCCTGCAACTGTTGGCCCAAGACGAGCGGCCGGGTTTACAGGCATTAATGCAAGGTGCTGGCTTGAAGCCCGCCGAATTGACGGAACAATCCATTGGCTTCGGCATCGCACCGCGGCTGAATGCGCTGGGCCGTCTGGACGATGCCAGCCCAGCGGTGGAGCTCTTGACCACGCTGGATGAAGGACAAGCGACGGCGCTGGCCAAGGACACAGAAGCCAAGAATCGTCATCGCCAGGACCTGGTCAAAGACATCAGTGCGGCGGCCTTGGCCCAAGCGGCTGATGCGGACCACGCCCACCGGCCGACGCTGATCATCAGTGGTCACGACTGGCACGAAGGCGTGTTGGGCATCGTGGCTAGCAAGGTCGTGGAAACGACGGGGAAACCCACGCTGGTGGTCAACGTAAAGGATGGCCGGGCCAAGGGATCAGGTCGGAGTGTCGAGGCATTCAATCTCTTTACGGCGTTAGATGGCCACAGAGACCTGATGACAGCGTTTGGGGGTCATCACATGGCTGTGGGGTTAACCTTCCCTGAGGACCAATTAGGGGCCTTGGCGGATGCCTTGGATGCTGAAGCGGCCGAGCAGAAATTAACGGAGAGTGGGCCCAGTGAATTGCTGGTCGCCGCAGCGTTGCCGGTCAAGGACGTGACGATGGATCTCTACCAACAGTTGGCGAAGCTGGCGCCGTTTGGTCCGGACAATCCCCAGCCGTTATTTGCCTTCAAGGCAGCCAGTGTGACCCAGGTCAAGGCAATCGGTCAGGACCACAGCCATTTGAAATTTCAATTGACAGAAGACAATCATCAACTCAACGCCATTCAGTTTGGTGCGGGGCAAAATGTCCCGGCGTTAACAGCTGATCCGGACGCAGTCGAGGTCTTAGGGACCATTGAAGATAACGTCTGGCAGGGACGGCATTCCTTACAGGTGATGGTCAAGGACTTGAAGCAGGTGGCCCGGCCAATCGTAGATGCACGGACCACGCAACTCCACCAGGCCATGTTTCAGGCGTTTGGTGTCTACGTGTTCTTCCACCGCAATGTGTACCAACAATTAGCGGGTCAGCTGCCAACCGGGGCGACGGCGTTATTGTTTGACGGTGCCGTGCAACAGCCAGTGGCGGCGGACACGCCCGTCTTCATCGTCGATTGTCCGGACGCCACGGCCGATTTGACCAGCGTTTTACACCAGCTCAAACCCACGCAGGTGACAGCTTATTTGTACAAGAGAGAAAGTCTTTCGCAATTAGGGATGCCAACTCGCGCGCAATATGCTAAACTGTTTAAGTTCATTGCAACACATCAACAAGTCGATATAGGTCATCAGCTGGACCAATTGGGCAAATTTTTACAGATTCCGCGGACCCAGCTGGTCTTCATGATTCAGGTATTCTTCGAGTGTGGCTTCATCACGATCGATCACGGAATCATGAACGGCGTCGCGCACCCGGAGCACAAGGATTTGGCTACCGCTCCGAGTTACCAACTCAGACAACAGCAAATGCAGACGGAAAACGAGTTGTTAGCTTGTTCAACCGCAACACTCGTGCAGCATCTGCAGGCCTCATTGGACTAAAATAAAGGAGCAACTTTATCTTATGGCAACTGATTTTACGAAATACATTGCAAGCGTTCCGGACTACCCTGAAAAGGGCATCATGTTCCGGGACATCTCCCCATTAATGGCAGACGGCGAAGCCTTCCATGCCGCCACTGACGAGATCGTCAAGTACGCCAAGAACAAGGGCGTTGAAATGGTCGTGGGCCCAGAAGCCCGGGGTTTTATCGTCGGCTGTCCAGTCGCTTACGAAATGGGCATTGGGTTTGCCCCAGCCCGGAAGCAAGGAAAATTGCCACGTAAGACGGTCAAGGCTAGCTATGACTTGGAATACGGCCAATCCGCGCTGTACATGCACGAAGACGCCATCAAACCGGGCCAAAAGGTCTTGGTCACTGATGATTTATTGGCAACCGGTGGGACCATTGGCGCAACGATTCAGTTGGTGGAAGACCTCGGCGGTATCGTCGTGGGAACGGCCTTTCTGATCGAGCTCAAGGACCTGCACGGCCGCGACAAGCTCAAGGGCTACGATATCTTTAGCCTGATGGAATACTAATTTAATTGCATGATAAAAAGGTGCCAACCACGGAAATTCGCTCGTGGTTGACACCTTTTTGAGTGGTTGCTAGAAGTCGCAAGTTTGAAAGTAGCCAAATTCAGTGTGATAGCAGGGGTTGTAGCGATAAAGTTAGTCCTTGAATGTAAGGTGGTCCGTCCTGGCCGCCTACCGTCCGCCAAATATGGGTCGGAACGCAGTGGGCGGACGGGGCGAGCCGAAGGGCGGTCTCGACACCTCGTCTTTGAGCCGAAGGTCACGTCTCAAAGTCGCCAGTTTCCTAAGCGGCATGAATCGCGCCGCTAAAGAAACTCCCACGGCTGAACCCACATTTGGCGAACTCTCGGCTACGTGTGTGATTGCTAATCGACAACTAGTTTGACTCTTTGTGTCTCTAATCTTACGATTGGTTTTGGACTAACTCATGACTTAGTGTTGGCAAGCATTAATCCGCTGGAGTCAGCCAGCATTCAGCTGTAAGCTGAGGAAAAACGCTCAGCCAATAGTGTTGTCACAGCAGTCTTCGTCTCTGACGGCCTTCGGTTATGTCTGTGGTCGACTTAGCGTTAATAGGGGCAACATTAGTGGCTGATCTGCCACGTAGCCGTGAGTGAGCTAAATTTGGCTTCGACCGGTCCTGCCCACAGCGTCACGGTTCAAATTTGGCAAAAGTAAGGCGACTAGCACGGACTACCTTCGTCAGTTAGTAAAGAAACTTAATCTTCTGGAATATCGTTGACGACAAAGACATTTGGCTGGGCGTGCTGGACAATGTAGGTCGTCGTTGACCCGACCACGAGCCGGGAGAAAGCGTTGGTTCCGGATTTACCGATCACGATTAAATCAATGCCGTTTTCGGTGTCGTTGGCAACATCGGTAATCTGTTGCTTGGGGGAGCCTTCAAGGTTCGCCGTGGTAACGGCCACGCCGGCTGCGGTGGCTTGTGCCTTGGCCTGAGTCATCAATTCCGTAGCGTTTTCACGCATGGTGGCAACGATTTCCGTGTAGGCCAGTCCGCGACCGTAGCCACCGAACTGATTGATGTCGGTCACGTGTAGGAGTAGGAGCTTGGCGTGCCAGTCCTTAGCGAGAGAAATGGCTTCCTTGAGCGCTTCATTGGCGTTACTAGATCCGTCGAGCGGTACTAAAATATGCTGGTACATCTGATGACCTCCTCATCGTTGGTTGGCAAAGAAATTTAGTTTATGGTTATATTATCCATAACCGCATACATATAGTCAATCGTTATGCTCACGGGTTAATCTGCGATAATGGCGTGACGGTCAACGACGATACCGGTCACAGTCAAGGCAAGAGAAAAGGCGACCAGGAGCAGTAGAACTGGGTTCCAGGCGTGAAGACTGGTGGCCAGCGTGCCGAATAAGATGGGGCCAACTGCCGCCAATAAATACCCCGCCGATTGGGCCATGCCGGAAATCGCTGCCGTTTGGTAAGGGTTATGAGTCTTTTCGGTAAAGAACATGATGGCCAGGTTAAAGGCGACCCCGGAGCCCAGCCCACTGATTAGGGCCATGACCGTGAGAAAGGGAAGCGAACGGGTCGGCAAGATAAAAGTGAGCGGCGCCACCACGTAGCCTAGCGCCATGATGGTCAAGAGCACGGGCACCCCGTGGCGTTTATTGAACAGGTAAGGCACCAGAAATGCTAGGGGCAGGCCACTGAGCTGAAAGAGCGTCAAGAGATTGCTGGCGACGATGGTGGACACGCCGTGGGTGGTGAGAATCGTGGGCAGCCAGGTCAACAAGACGTAATAAACTAGCGATTGCAGGCCGAAGAACAGGGTGATCAGCCACCCGGATGGTTGCCGCCAGACACTGTGAAATTGCGGGACCCGTGCGCGTTGTTGCGGCGTGAGAGCCACCGATTGGTCACTGCGCAGGTTGGGCAGCCAACAGATCACGGCAACGATGCTGATGATGCCCAAGATTGCCTGAGTCGCGCCAAAACTCAGCGTCGAGATGAGATACCCGGCCGCTGCGGTGCCCAGCGCACCGACCAGTAACATGGAGAGCGTATACAGGCTGGTCCCCAGTTGAATCTGGTTGGGGACGCGCTCCTTGATCAAAGCAGGAATTAAGACGTTACCACTGTCGACGCCGATGCCGACCAAGAAGGTGCCGAAAAACAGGGTGGGGACACTGGGGATGATGCGCCCGTAACTGCCGAGAATCAGCAGTAAAAATAATAACAGGACGGTGCGGGCATTGCCCCAACGCTGCGCCAATTTCACAATGATGGGTGAGAAGATGGCAAAGGTCACCAGTGGAATCGATGTCAGTAGGCCGGCCAGTGAGCTTGGCAGGTGTAGCGTTTGCTCCAGGTTGGGGAGCAGGGGTGGAATCAACGTAATGGGGAGCCGCAGGTTGGCGGCGATGAGCATCATACTAAAGAGAAACCAGGAACGTTTGGGTTGAGACACAACGAATCCTCCTCGAAAAAAGTGTTTAAAATCAGTATAGACCTGAAAACGCCACCAGCCAAAGTGAAAATTAGCAACAAAAAACCAGGACCGTGGGAGGCGGCCCTGGCTAAGAAGACAACAGTCCGTTGAGGAGGACTGTTTAGGGGGATGCATCAAGATGTGTTCAGAATCCGTGAGAGTGGTGCAAAGGGGAGAAAAATATGTTTATCAACTAATCATTTTGATTAGTTTGTTGTTATATTATGCCGCAATAAATCCCCAACCGCAACCAATATGCTCAGCCGTAAAATGTGTTACCGGAAAAACCGATAAGTGGGTCCTGCATTTCGTGTGATTTCCAGGTAAAATGGAGGAAAGGAAGATGATAACGATGGACTTTATTGATTTGACGCCCATTCAGCTACGCCACACGCCCCTAGGAACCCGCCAGCAGGCGCCTAAGCAACATGACTGGCAATTAGACTGGGACAAGCTGGCGGCGCTGATACGCGATAATGGCGACATGATGGCGGTCGTCCAGGCGGGGCTGGCAGAAGACTGGTTGAATACGCAGGGTACGATTTGGGATGAGGAGTGGGGCTATCATCGTTACCCCAATGATAACCGTGAGCCGGATGATACCGTGTTTTGGGCGGCGTCGACCTGGGCGACCCCAGCCATTTTGGTGACGTTTCACAATGAACTGACCCGGGCATTTGCCTGTTACCGGGAAGGCCGCGACCCGGATTTTCACTACCTAGGACGCTAATACTTGAGAGACACAATCGTTATGACTCGAAAGTAAATTAGATTTGTTATATAGTATTCATTAGAAAAACACCTATTTGTAATCGTTTTGACTTTTAAGGCAGTTACAATTAACCCAAGTCAACGAAGAAGGGAGTTTGGATGATGAGTGATCTATTTATCAGCTACCAGTCAGCCGATCCGTTAGCCCATTCGTTTCAAGTCCAACTCCAAGAATGGGCAGACAAGTACTGGGAGTTCCCGACGGTCAGCTTTCATGAGCAGGAACCACCGGTGTGTTTTAACTGCACCAGCGCTAAGCAAATCCGCCGCCACTTGCGTAAAGAAATCAAGGCAGCCAATCAACTGCTGATTATTGTGAGTCGGGCCACCTGGCAGTCGGAGTGGACCGACTGGGAAATTGCAACGGCGCAAAACGCGGACAAACAATTGTTGGCGGCCAAACTGGATAGCACCAACATTTCACCGATTGGGCTGGTGGATACGGCGCCGATTTGGATCGATCCATTTGATCCGGTGGTGTTGACGCAACGAAAATTTTAAAACATGCTTGCATTTATAGTCATTATTGGTAAAATATATTAAGTAGTGACTTGGAGAGTTGGCAGAGTGGTAATGCAACGGACTCGAAATCCGTCGAACCGGCTAATACCGGCGCGCAGGTTCAAATCCTGTACTCTCCTTAGAATATCAACTGATCTTGTTTAGACGTTGCCGAAGTTTTTGGTAACGTCTTTTTATGAAGAAAACAGTTTGAAGCGGTTCTTTCAGTTTCTAATTGGGTAGTTTTACTTGCTGACGTTAGGGATGTACTGTATGATAAAAAGCAGCTACAGCTAGTGTGTTGGGAGAATTGATTGTGAACTTTCCAGATATGATTATTCCGATTTATCATTCGGATATTGAGAGTAGAAATAATAAATTCGTGTCCGGTAGTTTTTTTCAGTCTGATGAAGATGGAAAATGGTGTGGCAAGGGAATGTACTTTTGGGATAATATTGCAAATGCTAAGTACTGGAAAAAGCGAAAAGAATCATCTAATCGTGATGATAGTGGCGTAGCTATTAGTATCGCCAGAGCCTCATTAGTATGTAGTCAGGCCGAATTACTGGATCTAACTGATGTAGATGTAGGAAAGAGTTTAAAAGTTGCTGGGATTCTATTTGCAAAAAAGTATGGAATAACACTAAATCTTCATAACAATGGAAATGTCATTAACTTTGTACATGACGCAATGACCCGTGAAAACTTGAATTCTGAGCGAGAAGAGTTGCCATATCCTACGATATTTTCAGTTGTAAAAATGGCTGGGAGATATCCATATAACACGAAAGGATTGATTGGCGGCAATGATCATGGTGGCAATTTCCCAGCGGCAACTACACAGATACGAATGATCTACGCAGTAAGAGATGAAAGTTTGGTTCAACGGCGAAGTATTATTGATCCTACGAAGGAGGAAATTTCTAATGACTTTTCATTTTGATCTAGAAAAAATCAGAAACACTAAGACAAAATTAAATGACTCAGAAATTGCTGAGATGAAGCGCAAATATGAAGATTCATCGAATGGCTGGAATTCATCTTTTGCTATGGATGGGTTTGTTTTCTTAGACCCCACAATCAGTGATCTTGCTGAAGCCTCTACTGATGCTCAGAGCAATGGACATGTTACTAGAAGCACTGAAATTTGCGTTGAAGAGGTACAAGCTATGATAGTGAAAGTGAATGATAGTTCTTCAACTTTTGAAATGAGTATTTCAGGGAGTGAGGCAGCGTAATGGCAGTTATTCAATTTGAAGGCTATGAGGTTACGCAAATGCATTATGAAAAAAATAAAAATTTCAAGCGGCCGGAAAATGGAAAATTAAAAATAGCTCCTTTATTTTCGGTCAATGTTGAAGAAAAAAATGATAATGAGTCAGCGGTGCTCTTGTCTGTCTCTTTAGAAAAAGGTGCACCATTTAATTTGCAGGTTTCTATTGAAGGATTGTTTAAGTATAATGCTGAGGAAGATAAGAGTGATTTTGGGAAGAACAATCTGTTTTCGACCAACGCCGTTGCAATACTCTTTCCGTATTTGCGGAGTTGTGTTTCAGCATTAACAAATTTATCGAATGATGCGCCAGCATTGATTTTGCCGACTATGAACATAGTTGAACTTTTGAAAAAGCAAGATATGCAGGGTTAAAAAAACGAGTTAGTCAGCAAAATGACCAGCTCGTTTTTATTTGGATTTGTGATAAGATCTTATGGTTGGATGAAGTTAATGTAAGCACCTAATAACTGACCGTCTATGATTGGCGGCCGCAAAACGATATGATTACCTCATCAAATAAATTGGTGAGGTTTTGTTATGGATAAACCAGATATCGTACAAGTTAAAGTGCCGCGTCAGGCTGCTGGAACAACGCCAGTTGTTCCCAGCCGGGCAGTTCAACTCAAAGTAGGCAAGAACAAGTCAGTTATCATCTACAATAAGGCTAATGGCTACATCGTTGATGCCCTCTTAAAGGCGGTGTTTAGCGATGCTCATTGATCCAAACAAGGTTGGACAAGTCTATATTGTTTGTGGCAAGACTGACCTCCGTCGTGGAATTGATGGCTTAGCTGGTGTTGTTCAGGAACAGTTTGATCTTGATCCATATAATCAGGCGCTCTACTTATTTTGCGGTACCAGAAAGGACCGTTTCAAGGCCCTTTACTGGGATGGTGATGGCTTTCTATTGTTATACAAACGGCTAGAAAATGGCCGGCTTCAATGGCCAACAAATCAGGATGCCGTGCGAAAGCTGAATTATAAGCAGTTCTCGCGTCTTCTCAG